>JAIPEJ010000165.1 GCA_021737225.1 Desulfobacteraceae bacterium | reverse complement strand
ATGGGGTTTGTGTTCTACTATAGCCTGTCGGAAAGCACCACGGAGAAAATCCTGGGCCTTCCGGAAAAATGGTTTTTTGCGGTGCTGCTGGCGGCAACCGCCGTGTTCGTGGAATGCATCCTCAATCTCGGCGGGCACCTGGTGTGGGCATATCCGTTCTGGAACCTGTCTTTTAAGGGCGTGTGGCTGATTTTCCTGATCGGGTATTTCCATTTCTTTGCCGCGGCCATCTGGGTGATCACGCGCCGCACCATGAAAGCCAAAATTGCCATCCTGGGCTTTATCTACTGCGTGCCGGTGCTCATGAATATCCTGGCCTTCGGATTTCTGGGCTTTTATTATTAGAAAATCCTCCCGGCCGTTCCGGAAAGCACCCCAAAACGTGCATTTTTTTCTCACCCCGGCCTCCCGGACAGACCTTTGCCTGTAAAAAATTTTTCCACATGGGCCGGCCTAACGGCATTTTTCCTGACAAAACCCGGCAAAGCGATTACTTTTTGTAAAACCCGGTAAAAGGAATTCCGGCCGGACAGGTACACCTAAAGGCTGCGATGTTTTCCACCCTGGCACGCATCTTGAATTCCTTCCGAGTCGAGAGGAATTATCATCATATGGCAAAAGGTCCATGACAAACGTTTTTAGACATATCCGGGAGATGCAAATGAAAAATCCACAAGCCGGCGGGAAAAAATGGCGGCTTGCCGCTGCACTGACCCTGTTGTTGCTCGCGGGTTACTCCGGGGCCGCGTGGCCGGCAGAAATGATATGGGCCCCGCCTGCTCTGGAGCAGCTCATAGACGAAGCCCTTGAGAACAACCAGTCCCTCCGGAGCCGGGCCGCGCAGGTCAAGTCGCTGGAAAACCGCACCCGTGCAGCCGGCGCCCTGCCGGACCCCAAACTCGGGTTCGCAGTGCAGAGCCTGCCCACGGACAGCTTTGCATTTGACCAGGAACCCATGACCCAGAAACAGATATTCCTTGAACAGACCGTGCCCTGGCTGTCCAAACTGGATCTCAGATCCGAAACCACGGCGCAAAGCGCCAGGGAGAAAGAAGCCGGGCTTGCGGCAGCCCGCCTCGAACTTGCCAGGGACGTGGCAGACGCCTGGTATGAACTGGGCTACGTGGCAGAAAGCCAGCGCATAAATGACGCGCTGATTGAACTGCTCGAACGCATACGCCGGGATGCCGAGAGTGGATACGCAGTGGGCGAGGGCCTGCAGCAGGACATCTTCCAGGCTGAGGTTGAACTTTCGAGACGCAAAGACGAGGCCGTCAGGCTTGAAAGCCGCAGAAGCACCATAGAAGACCGGCTTCACGAACTCACCAACAGGCAGGCCCGTAAATCCATTGATCCGCCTTCGGATCTGCCCGAACCGGATTTCTCGTTTTCAGCAGAGGCGCTGGCCGAACGCGCGCTGGCCAGAAACCCGGATTTAAAGGGACTGCAGGCTGCAATCAAGGGCGCTGCGGCTGAAACCCGGCTGGCAAAAAAGGATTATTACCCGGATTTCAACATCCGCCTGACCTACGGACAGCGCGACGAAGACCGCACCGGAAGGGATCTGCCGGATTTTTTCTCTGCCGCAGTGGCAATGGACATCCCCCTTTGGCACAAAAGCAAACAATCCAGGACGGTTGCAGCAGCAACCGAAAATCAGCGTTCCGCCCGCAACCGGTACAACGATCTCAAAACCCGCCTGCCTTACAGCATCAGCTCCCTGGCCGCTGAAATCAAAGACAGCCGCCGCAGATACCAGCTTTATAAAAATGAACTGATCCCCCAGGCCGGCCAGTGGGCAAGGTCCGCCCTTGATGCATACGAGGTGGACAGGGTGGCATTTGATACCATGATTGAGGCCCGGATCCGGGTGCTGAAATACAGAAGGGAAGCCAGCCGGCTTTTCTACAATATATACCAGAAACGCGCGGAACTTGAGGTATGGACCGGCGGAGCCGCGCAAACAGAGCAGCAGGAAACGCTTCATGAATTCAAAGGACAATCCCATGACGACCCATAAAGCGCACACACCATCAGGACGCATCCCGATTCTGGCCATTTTTCTCACGGCAGTCCTGACACTGGCAATCGCCGGATCCGCGGCCTGGTATGCCGGCCTGCTTTCCCCTGCAGGCCAGAAGCAGCAAGAGGCCGAACAGGACGAAGACATCCAGTATACCTGCAGCATGCACCCCCAGGTGGTCCAGGATGAACCGGGCGACTGTCCCATCTGCGGCATGGAGCTCGTGCCCAAAGACAAGGTGGAAGAAGAAGATGCCTCGGAAAAAGGCGAAAGGGAGGTGGCGTACTGGCGCGCACCCATGAATCCGGAAGAAATATATGACGAACCCGGCAAAAGCGCCATGGGCATGGAGCTGGAGCCGGTCTACGAAGACGAGCTTGTCGGCGGGGTCAATATTTCCATTGACCCGGTCATGGAGCAGAACATGGGCATCCGGACCGCAACTGTTAAAAAAGGGTCCCTTGAACACACCATCCGCACCTACGGGCACGTGACATATGACGAAACAAAGATGGCCCGGGTCAACCTCAAGTTCAGCGGCTGGATCGAAAAGCTTTACGTGGATTTCACAGGCGCGGGGGTAGAAAAAGGCGAACCCATGTTTGAGTTTTACTCGCCAGAGCTTATAACAGCCCAGCAGGATCTGCTCGAGGCGCAACGCAACTACCGCCGAAGACCGGATGCTGCCAACAAACGGGTTCTCGAGTCAGTTAAAAGCAGACTTCGGTATTACGAAATCGCGGAATCGGAAATAGAAGAAATCCTCGAACAGGGCCAGGTAAAACATGCCCTGACCATCCGTTCTCCGTACACCGGCGTGGTGACTGAGAAAAACGCCCAGGAAGGCGATTTTGTCAAATCCGGAGTCACAATTTATCAAATCGCGGATCTTTCCAGCGTATGGGTGGAGGCCCATATATACGAATATGAACTTGCCCGGGTGGAAAAGGGCCAGCAGGCGGAAATGACCCTGCCCTACCTGCCGGGCGAGAAATACACCGGCCAGGTGGCATACATCTATCCCTATCTCCAGCGCAAAACCAGGGACGTGGTGGTTCTGCTGGAATTTGCCAACCCGGATATGTTCTTGAAACCCGACATGTACGCCGACGTCAGAATCGGCACAGGCACGGGGGAAAAGGGCATCCATGTGCCAAAATCCGCCGTGCTTCGAACCGGAGAGCGCAACATCGTTTTTGTCCGGCGCGATGCCGGAAAGTACACGCCTCGTGAAGTAAAACTCGGCATGCCGCTGGATAATGACAGAATGCAGATTCTGGAAGGCCTTGCACCCGGAGAACAGGTGGTAACCTCCGGACAGTTCATGCTCGATTCGGAATCCAAGCTCAGGGAGGCCACCCAGAAGATGACCGAACGCGAAGACCTCGCGGAAAAAGACGCCGCGTCCGAAGAAAACGGCCCGGAAGATGATCAGAATGATGATGCATTTTTCGAGGATATTGAGTAAAGGGACTCCCTGATGATCGAAAAAATCATTGAATGGTCAATAAAAAACAAGTTCATGGTGGTGCTTGCCACGCTTTTCGTGATTGCAGGGGGCATCCTGGCGGTCAGATCCATACCGCTGGATGCCATACCGGATCTTTCTGACGTGCAGGTAATCGTCATGACCGAATACCCGGGCCAGGGACCCGAGGTTGTCGAGGACCAGGTCACCTACCCGCTGACCTCCACCATGCTCAGTGTTCCCTACGCCAAAAACGTGCGGGGGTATTCCTTTTTCGGGCTTTCCTTTGTCTACATCATTTTCGAGGATGGAACAGACCTTTACTGGGCGCGCTCGCGTGTTCTTGAATACTTAAACGGCGCGGCCTCGGACCTGCCCGAAGGCGTCACCCCGGAGCTGGGGCCGGATGCCTCGGGTGTGGGCTGGGTCTACGAGTACGTGCTCAAAGACGAAACCGGCAAGCACAACCTGGCCGAACTCAGAAGCATCCAGGACTGGTTTTTGAGATACGAGCTCATGTCCGTCGAAGGGGTGGCTGAAGTGGCCGGCATCGGCGGCTATGTCAACCAGTACCAGGTGGAGGTGGACCCGAACAAGCTGCTGGCCTACGATCTTTCCCTGTCCAGGGTAAAGCGCGCCATCCAGCAATCCAACAACGATGTGGGCGGCCGGCTCATAGAAATGGCTGAAACCGAATACATGGTCCGGGGCAAGGGATATATTGAGTCCATCGCCGACATGGAAGAAATCGCGGTGGGCGTGGATGACAAGGGCACACCGATTCTGCTGAAAAACATTGCAGACATCCACCGCGGCCCGGAACTGCGGCGCGGCGTGCTCGAATGGAACGGCCAGGGAGAAACCGCGGGCGGAATCGTGGTGATGCGCTACGGGGAAAACGCCCTGGACACCATCAACCGGGTAAAAGAAAAACTTGCCGCCCTGGAAAAATCGCTTCCCGAGGGTGTTTCCATCGAGATGGGCTACGACCGCTCCGGGCTCATAGAACGGGCGGTGCATGCACTGCAGAAAAAGCTTATAGAAGAAATCACGGTGGTGGCAATCATCTGCGTGCTGTTTCTCCTGCATTTCCGATCCGCATTTGTAGCGCTTTTCACCCTCCCCGTGGGGGTGCTCATGTCGTTTCTGGTCATGTATCCCCTGGGCATCAACGCCAACATCATGAGCCTGGGCGGCATTGCAATCGCCATCGGCGTCATGGTGGATGCCTCTGTGGTCATGGTGGAAAACGCCCACAAGCACCTGGAGCGCGACCGGGACAAAAAGCCGTTTAACCAGATAATCCTGGAAGCCTCAAAAGAAGTGGGCCCCGCCCTTTTTTACAGCCTGCTCATCATCACGGTCTCCTTTGTCCCGGTGTTTGCCCTGCAGGAACAGTCCGGCCGGATGTTCAAGCCCCTTGCCTACACCAAGACATTTGCCATGGCCGCATCCTCGCTTCTGGCGGTTACCATCATCCCGGTGCTCATGACCTTTTTTATCACCGAGCGCCCCATTGATCCGCAGACTTCCAAAAAACGCAAACGCAGAATCTGGATAACAGCAACAGCCGGCCCCGTGCTGCTTGTGGTTGCAGCCGGCATCGCGGGAATGGATCTTCCGGGCTGGAGCCTGATTGCTGCCATCGCGCTCTCAGTTTTCGCATTTATCTGTCTTGTGCCGCAAAAGATACTGACTGAACAAAGAAACCCCCTGAGCCGCCTTTTTATAAGCGTATACAGGCCGGTCATAGGCCTGGTGGTGAACTGGCGCAAAACAACGATCCTGATCGCCGTCCTGATAATGGTGGGCACGTATTTCCCGGCAAAACAGCTGGGCAGCGAATTCATGCCCCCTTTAAACGAGGGCGATCTGCTCTACATGCCCACCACCCTGCCGGGCATATCCGTGACCAAGGCCCGGGAGCTGCTGCAGCAGACTGACAAGATCATCAAGCGCTTCCCCGAAGTAAAAAGCGTGCACGGCAAAATCGGCCGCGCGGATACGGCCACGGATCCGGCGCCGCTTACCATGATCGAGACCACCATCATGCTGCGGCCCAAGGTGGAATACGAAACCCGACACGTGGAGCGTTTTTTCTCGTCCTGGCCCGACTGGCTCAAGGGGCCGCTGACCCTGATCTGGCCGGAGGAGAAAAAAGGCGAAATCATTCATCAGTGGCGCAAAAAGAAGGTGGACCGCTTTTTCTCCGCCTGGCCCGGCTGGCTCAAGGCCCCGCTGGCGGCAATCTGGCCGGAGGAAAAGCACATAACCATAGAAGATCTCAGTGATGATTTAAACGAGGCCATCCGGTTTCCCGGACTGACAGATGCCTGGACCATGCCGATTAAAACCCGCATCGACATGCTGTCCACCGGCATCAAGACGCCCGTGGGCATAAAACTCATGGGACCCGACCTGGAGGTGCTCTCGAATGTGGGAAGCCGCATCGAGAAAGTGGTAAGAGAAATTCCGGGCACGCGTTCTGCCTATTCCGAGCGCACAACAGGCGGAAATTACCTGGACTTTGACATCAAGCGCCACGAAATCGCCCGCTACGGGCTGACCGTCGACGATGTCCAGGATGTGATCATGAGCGCGGTGGGCGGCACAAACATCACCGAGACGGTGGAGGGCCTGGAGCGCTATCCGGTGAACCTGCGCTACAAGCGGGAATTAAGAGACGATATCGAAAAATTAAAGCGGGTGCTGGTTTCCACGCCCACGGGCGCCCAGGTTCCGCTTGCCCAGCTTGCAGACCTTGAAATCCGTAAAGGGCCGCCCATGATCAAAAGTGAAAACGCCAGGAGAAGCGCCTGGATCTACGTGGATATAGCAGACGTGGACCTGGGCACATACGTGGAGCGGGCGCAGAAAGCCGTTGACGAGCAGATCGACATGCCTGCGGGATATTCCATTGAATGGTCCGGCCGATTCGAGTACATGCAGGAGGCCCGGCAGACCCTGAACCTGATCGTGCCGGTTACCGTGCTGCTGATTTTTGTCCTGCTGTATGTGCATTTCAACAGCATCATCGAGGCGGCCGTGGTGATGGCTTCATTGCCGTTTGCCCTGGTGGGCGGGGTCTGGCTGCTCTACCTGCT
>JAIPEJ010000164.1 GCA_021737225.1 Desulfobacteraceae bacterium | reverse complement strand
TCGTTCGATCCCGGGGGATGGGTTTTTTCTCTCGGGCTGTTTTACGGGTTTTAGGCCGCTATGGGTTGATTGATTTTGCCTTGCGAAAATCTTTGTTTTACGGAAAAATATAAACCTAAATTGAGCGTTTCAGATTTTTAAAATATAAATAATTATAATCCTTAATAAAATACTGTTTTTAAAAATCTGAAACGCTCAATTTAGGATAAAAGGACTTTTTGTATTGAGGTGAGGATGTTATGAAAGTCGTTTTCGATGATTGTTTTTATCAGGTATATACCACGGATCCGGCTTCCGCACCGGGGCGCATTGACGCGATAGTGGACAAACTGCCGTCGCATGCGGAAATCGTTGAGCCGGAGCCGGCAACCGAGCAGCAGCTCCGGCTGGCTCATACCGACATCCATATACAGGATGTCAAAAGGGATGGTTTGTACGAGATTTCCGCCATGGCAGCAGGCGGGGCCATTCATGCCGCCCGGATCGGCTTGACCGAGCCGGCATTTGCCCTGATCCGGCCGCCCGGACACCATGCATCCGCGGATGCGGCATGGGGCTTTTGTTTTTTTAACAATATGGCAGTGGCCCTGCTGGCGCTGAAGACGGAAAAGCGGATTGAAAGGGCTATGGTGCTTGACATTGACCTTCATTTCGGGGACGGCACGGTCAATATCCTCGGGGATTCGGACTGGGTGGAGATTTACAACCCGGCGAAAAATTCCCGCGAGCAGTACATGGCTGAGATCAAAAGAGTTCTTTCCGGTACAAATGCGGATATCATCGGGATATCAGCAGGTTTTGATAATCACATGCAGGATTGGGGCGGCCTTATGGCCACTGAAGATTACCATCAAATCGGCCGGATGGTCAATTCGGCCGCAAGTGCCGCAGGCGGGGGCTGTTTTGCCATTCTGGAGGGCGGTTATAACCATTCCGTACTGGGAATGAATGCGGCCTCCCTGATCAACGGCATGGCCGAGCCGGCGGATTAAGGTTTTACCGGATTTTCAAGATGATTTTTACGGGCGGTTCATGGAAAAAAGCAGAACACAGGGAGATCCGTTTCGTGAATTGACGTGGGGCGACCTGACGGTCTGGGTGGGCCAGGCGGCGGTTACGGCCGGCAGACGCCTGCAGAAAAACGGCGCTGTCAAGCGGCTGGTGAAAACGCCGGACGCCGGGCTTCTGGCCTGGATCCAGGCGGAAGAGACGTTTGCGGCCCACGTGGGATTTGAAGACGGGGAGCTTTATTGCCGGTGCGCGTGCCATTCAGAAGAGGCATGCGAGCATGGAATCGCCGTAATTCTCGAATATATTGCGCACTTAAAGAAAAATGTGCCCGTTCCCATAACCGCATCCAACGACCAGCGGTTTTACCTCCTCTGAAATCCTTCATTCTACCATGATCCTTTACCTGTGATAAGGGGATTTCTCAAGCATGCGCACAGGCATCGGCTATGACATTCACCGGCTGGTTTCCGGACGGCCCCTGGTGCTCGGCGGAGTTGAAATTCCCTATGAAAAGGGATTGCAGGGGCATTCGGATGCGGACGTGCTGGTGCACGCGGTCTGCGACGCCCTGCTGGGCGCTGCCGGCCTGGGAGATATCGGGCGGCATTTTCCGGATACGGATCCCGCCTGGAAAGATGTGAGCAGCCTGATCCTGCTTGCCGAAACCTGGCGGATGGCTTCGATGAATTTTGGCGCCGTGGTCAATGTCGATGCCACCATTTTTGCCCAGAGGCCCCGGCTTCTGCCTTACGTGGACGCGATGGCAAGAAATCTTGCCGATTGTCTGGTCATCGAGGCCGGGCGGATCAACATCAAGGCCACCACCACCGAAGGCCTGGGCATGATCGGCCAATCAGAGGCCATGGCTGCCATGTGCGTTGTCCTGCTTGAATAACGGCTGCGGCGATTTATTTTACGTGTGACACACAGACGAGCTATTGATCCGTGTGAAAATTTGAAACGCTCAATTTGGGACGAGATAACCAGAGTAAACGGACAGGATTAATGAGCATTAACGTTTATAATACCCTGGAGCGGCGCAAGGAGCCACTCGAACCCGCCGAACCCGGGAAAATCCGGATGTACGTGTGCGGGCCCACGGTATATGATTCCTGCCATATCGGTCATGCCCGCTCGGTTGTGGTCTTTGACGTCATATACCGCTACCTTCTGGCGCGCGGATACGATGTGTTTTACGTGCGCAATTTCACGGACATCGATGACAAGATCATTAACCGGGCAAACGAACTGGGCATGACGTGCGAGGAACTGGCCGAAAAGTACATCCAGGAGTTTCACGCGGATATGGGCTCATTGAGCATGCGGGCCCCGGATTTGGAGCCGCTTGCCACCCGGCATATTTCCCAGATTATCCGGATTGTGAAAATCCTGGAAGAAAAGGGGTATGCATATGCAGTGGACGGGGACGTCTTTTTTGCCGTGGAGAAATGGCCGGACTACGGAAAACTTTCCGGCCGCCGCCTGGCAGACATGGAAGCCGGCGCCCGGGTGGATGTGGATGCGCGCAAGCAAAGCCCGTTTGACTTTGTGCTGTGGAAGGCCTCCAAGCCCGGAGAGCCGGCCTGGGACAGTCCCTGGGGCCGGGGCCGGCCCGGCTGGCACATCGAATGCTCGGCCATGAGCGCCCAATACCTGGGAGAGACCTTTGACATCCACGGCGGGGGCAAGGACCTGATCTTTCCCCACCATGAAAATGAAATCGCCCAATCCGAGGCGGCATTTGGAAAGCCTTTTGCCAGGTACTGGGTCCACAACGGGTTTATCAACATCAACCAGGAGAAAATGTCCAAGTCCCTGGGCAACTTCCTGATGATCAAGGATCTTGTCAGAACCTGGCACCCGGAGGCCCTGCGGCTGTTTTTGCTGTCAAACCACTACCGCTCCCCCCTGGATTACACGGAGCAGGCCATGCGGGAAGCCGCCTCCGGACTGGACAAACTCTACGGTTTCCTTGATCGGATTGTCGGCTGTTTTGATGCCTGGCCGCCGGAACCCGTTTCATACCCGGCAGAATCCGCCCAATCAGGCGGGCAGATATGGCAGCGTTTCTGCGAAGCCATGGATGATGATTTCAATACCGCCCGGGGCATCGGGGTTCTGTTTGAGGCCGTGCGCAGCCTGAACCGGGAAATCGACCGGCAGGGCGCAGATGCGGTCGCGTGCCAGCCGGCGCAGTTTTCCCGGATAATGGATATCATGGGCATCGGGCGGGTGCTCGGCATCATGGCCGAGGCCCCGGAGCAGTATTTTGCCCGACAAAAACAAGCGGTGCTTGCATCCCAGGACATCGATGAAGAATGGATCCAGGAAAAGATTCATGAACGGGCCGAGGCCAGAAAAGCCAAAGATTTTGCGCGGGCCGACCGGATCCGCGATGAGCTTAAAGGGCACAATATCATTCTCGAGGACCGGCCCGAGGGAACAATATGGAAGCACGGCTATGGAAAAACGCAAGTTTGAGCTGAAAACCGAAATGATCCCCCGGGGCGATCAGCCCGGGGCGATCGAGCAGTTGAGCCGGGGCGTGCGGGAAGGCCGGGCGCACCAGGTCATGCTCGGGGTGACCGGTTCGGGCAAGACCTTTACCATGGCCAATATTATCGCCGCCGTGCAGAAACCCACCCTGGTCATCGCCCCCAACAAGACCCTGGCAGCCCAGTTGTACAACGAGTTCAAGGGCTTTTTCCCGGACAACGCGGTGGAGTATTTTGTCAGTTACTATGATTACTACCAGCCTGAGGCCTACCTGCCGGTTTCGGATACCTATATCCAGAAGGATTCGTCGATCAACGAAATGATCGATAAGATGCGCCATTCCGCCACCCGTTCGGTGCTCTCCAGAAAGGATGTACTGGTGGTGGCCAGCGTGTCGTGCATTTTCGGGCTCGGGGCGCCAGAGGATTACCTGGCCATGCGCCTGGATCTGGACACGGACATGGAAATGAGCCGCGAACAGCTTCTGTCCAGCCTTGTGGAAATGCAGTATCTGCGAAACGACATGGATTTCTACCGGGGAGTGTTCCGGGTCCGCGGCGACCGGGTGGAGATATTCCCCGCGTATGAAGAGGACCTGGCAGTACGGGTGGAGTTTTTCGGCGACGTGATTGATGCCATTGCCGAAATCGATCCCCTGACCGGGCAGGTGAAGCGGCGGTTAAACGGCATTACCATTTATCCGGCCAGCCACTACGTCACGCACCAGCGCAGCAGGCGGCGCATCATCGAAGACATCCAGGCTGAGTTAAAGCAGCGCATCGATGACTTCCGGGATGCCGGCCGGCTTATCGAGGCTCAGCGCATCGAGGAGCGCACAAACTACGACATGGAAATGATCCAGGAACTGGGCTACTGCAACGGGATCGAAAATTATGCCCGGCATATCACCGCCCGCGCTCCGGGCCAGCCGCCGCCGACTTTGCTTGATTACTTTTCAGACGATTACCTGGTGTTTCTGGACGAAAGCCACATCGGCATCCCCCAGATCCGGGGGATGTTTAACGGAGACCGGGCCAGAAAACAGACCCTGGTGGAATACGGCTTCAGGCTGCCATCGGCCCTGGACAACCGCCCCATGCAGTTTAACGAATTTCTTGCCCGGGTTCATCAGACGGTTTACGTATCCGCCACGCCTGCGGATTACGAACTGGAAATGGCCGAAGGCGCCGTGGTGGAGCAGATCGTGCGGCCCACCGGATTGATCGACCCGAAAATCGAAGTCCGGGGCGCAGAGAACCAGGTGGATGACCTGTTTGCCGAAATCCGGACCCGGCTTGAAGCAAACCAGCGTGTGCTGGTTACCACGCTGACCAAGCGCATGGCCGAGGACTTGACCGAGTATTACTCGGACCTTGGCATCCGGGTGCGCTACCTGCACTCGGGTGTCAAGACCCTGGAACGCATTGAAATCATCCGGGACCTGCGGGCCGGCGAATTTGACGTGCTCGTGGGCATCAACCTGCTGCGCGAGGGCCTGGACCTGCCGGAAGTCTCGCTGGTTGCCATATTCGACGCGGACAAGGAGGGTTTTCTGCGTTCTGCGCGATCGCTGACTCAAACCGTGGGCCGGGCCTCCAGAAACGTGGACGGCACGGTGGTGATGTACGCGGATACCGTCACCCGGGCCATGCAGTATGCCATTGATGAAACCGAGCGAAGGCGGAAGATTCAGAAGGCATATAATGAAAAGCACGATATCGTGCCCGCATCCATTGAAAAATCACTTGCCAGCGCCTTTGCCGCAGGTTCCGGGGCCGGGGGCCGGGAGCAGGCCCCGGCCGGGCAGGTGGCCGAGACGGCTGCGGCCTATGGCTCCGAAAAAGAACTGGAGCGGCAGATCCGCTCCCTTGAAGAAAGCATGCGCCGCGCTGCGGATAACCTGGAGTTTGAAAAAGCCGCCCAGTACCGCGACCGGATACGCAGCCTGAAAAAGATGATGGTTTTTGACTTTGAAGCAGCAGTCGAGTAATTCCATTACTACCCCTGAAACAGACCCGCCGGAGACGCCTCTTGCGGACAAGCTTGCCCGCGTACCACGCAGTCCGGGCGTCTACCTGATGAAAAACGCCTCCGGACGGATCATCTACGTGGGAAAGGCGGCCAACCTCAAAAGCCGTCTGAGCAGCTATTTTTCCAACACCGCCCGCATGGACGCCAAGACCGGCGTGCTGGTCAAGCACATCTCCGACTTCGAGACCATGGTGACCGCCTCGGAGACCGAGGCCCTGATCCTGGAATCCAACCTGATCAAGCAGCACCGGCCCAGGTACAACGTCATATTAAAAGACGACAAGCGTTACCCGTCGCTGCGCATCGATCCCTCCCAGAAGTATCCGAACCTGACCATTGTGCGCAAAACCCGCAAGGACGGGGCTCTGTATTTCGGGCCGTATGCTTCGGCCGGGGCGGTCAAGCAGACTCTGAAGATGATTCACCGCATGTTCAGGATTCGCAAGTGCCGATCCCCCGAGGTCAAGCCGCGCACACGGCCGTGTTTGAATTACCAGATCGGGGCATGCATGGCGCCGTGTTGCTACCCGGTGGACCCGGAGGAATACCGGAAGATCGTCAACGAGGTGCGAATGTTTTTAAACGGCCGCACGCCGGATTTGATCCGGCGCATTCGCGCCGAGATGCAGGACGCGGCCGGGGCACAGAATTACGAGGCTGCAGCCGCCCTGCGGGACAAGATGCAGGCCCTGGAGAAAACCATGGAAAAGCAGGTGGCTGTGACCACGGATTTTGTGGACCGCGACGTGCTGGCCGTACAGCGCGCAGGCGAGCGGGCCGTGGTGATGCTGCTGAAAGTGCGAAACGGATATCTGCAGGGCATGCGTGATTTTTCCTTTACCGATGCCATATCCGCGGATGCAGAAATCCTGGGTGCACTGCTCAAGCAGTATTATGCCGAAAATGATGCCATTCCGGATGAAATCCTGACCGGCATCCGGATGCCGGACATGGCGCTTTATGCCCAATGGCTCTCCGAAATCCGGGGCCGTAAGGTGAAGCTGCATGCGCCCCAGCGCGGGGAAAAGGTCCGATTGGTGCGCATGGCTGATGAAAACGCAAAACAGCG
>JAIPEJ010000163.1 GCA_021737225.1 Desulfobacteraceae bacterium | reverse complement strand
CAGCGCGGCCTTGTTGACCTGGTAAGGCAGTTCCTTGATGATGATAATTTCATTCTTGGTCTTTTTCTCCACCTCGATGTCGATTCTGGCGCGGATCTTGAGCTTGCCCCGGCCGGTTTGATAGGCTTGTCGGATCCCGTGTGTGCCGTAGATGATCCCCCCGGTTGGAAAATCCGGTCCCGGCAGATATTCGATCAACTCCTCAACGCTCATTTCACTTTTGTCAATCAGGGCCTTGATGGCCTCTGCAAGCTCGGAAAGGTTGTGCGGCGGAATATTTGTGGCCATACCAACCGCGATACCCGAAGAACCGTTTAACAGCAGGGCTGGAACTTTTGCCGGCAGCACGGTGGGCTCGTTTAACGTCTCATCATAGTTTAGCTGCCAGTCCACCGTGTCCTTGTCGATGTCTTCGAGCATCTGGTGGGCAAGGCGGGTCATCCGGACTTCTGTATACCGCATGGCCGCCGGCGGGTCACCGTCCACAGAGCCGAAATTGCCCTGCCCGTCGACAAACGGGTAACGGAGGGTAAATTTCTGCGCCATGCGCACGGTGGCGTCATACACCGCGGCATCCCCGTGGGGATGATATTTACCGATCACATCGCCGACGATACGGGCCGATTTCTTATACGGCCGGTTCCAGTCGTTTCGCAGCTCGCGCATGGCAAACAGAATGCGGCGATGCACGGGCTTTAACCCGTCGCGCACATCCGGCAGGGCCCTGCCGATGATCACGCTCATGGCGTAATCGAGATAAGACTGGCGCATCTCGCTGTCGATGCTGATTTCGTTAATCCGCTGCTGGATTTCGTCCATTTCCACTCCTGCTTAACCTTGCCCCGCAGGTCACGAAGCAACTTCGTTTAATGGTGTTACAGACCGGCCTGCCCGGGCATGCCAACACTTCTCCGGCAGCAGCCCTGCGCTGCGGGCATGTTTCCGCCACCGGGCCGATACCGCCCCGACTGATGTTCTGCGCCTGCCGGAAAAAAGAAAAATTACCTGGTGATAAACCCGAGTGCCGCCAGCACCAGGACCACCTCAAAGGCGTACATGGCCGGAAAGCTCTGGGCAAAATGATAGATAATGCCGCCGCCGACAATAACCGGGATGCCGAAAACAATCAATCTTCCGATTTTTTTGCTGATCGCCTCGATGGGAACCATTGGCAAACTCCTGTAGAAAAAATTTTATCACGCCAACGGCGTGACTGGTTGCTGTCCTTACGCCTCAATGATCATGGCCATGCCCATGCCCCCGCCGATGCACATGGAAATCATGCCGGTTTTGGCTCCCTTGTCCCGCATCATGTGCACCGCCGTGACCATCTGGCGCGCGCCGGTGCATCCGATGGGATGGCCCAGGGAAATGCCGCTGCCGTACTGGTTGGGCTTGCCGCTGTCAATGCCGAGTTCCTTCATGCAGGCCAGGGCCTGGGAGGCAAATGCCTCGTTTAACTCGATGATGTCCAGATCCTGGATGGACATGCCCGATTTTCCGAGCACGCTGCGGATGGCCGGTATCGGTCCGAGTCCCATGTAGGCGGGATCCACCCCGCCGGCGGAAAACGTCTTGATTTTCGCCATCGGGGTCAGGCCCAGGGCCTTTGCCTTTTGCGCGCTCATGAGAACCACGGCCGCGGCCCCGTCGTTAACACCCGAGGCATTGCCCGCGGTCACGGTTCCGTCTTTTTTGAACACGGGTTTGAGCTTGGCCATCTTTTCCATGTCTGTTTCCATGGGCCGTTCGTCTGTGTCCACCACCACGTCGCCCTTGCGGGTCTTCACGGTCACGGGCACGATTTCCCTGGCAAAGGTGCCGTCTTCAATGGCGGCCCGCGCGCGATTGTGGCTCAGCACGGAGAGCTCGTCTTGCTCCTGGCGGGAAATTCCGTATTTTTCCACGATATTTTCCGCGGTCACGCCCATGTGATAGCCGTAGAAAATCTCAAAAAGCCCGTCATACACCATCAGGTCGAGGACCTCGCCCTTGCCGGTTACCTCCATGCGGTGTCCCCACCGGGCCTTGGGCAGGGCCATGGGCGCAGAGCTCATGCTCTCCTGGCCGCCCGCCACCACCACATCGGATTCGCCGCACATGATCGAGGCTGCGCCTAAAGAGATGGACTTCAAGCCGGATGCGCATACCTTGTTGACCGTATAGGCCGGGGTCTCCTTGGGCATACCGGCGCGGATCATGGCCTGCCGGGCCGGGTTCTGGCCCTGGCCGCCGAGAAGCACGTTGCCCATGATCACTTCATCCACGGCCACTTCCGCAGCGCTTTCATCCCAATTTCCGGCGACCTTCTCCAGTTCGATCTTTCCCTGGTCTTTCAAGGGATCCGGGCTCCCGGCCTTCATCGCATCGCTGAGCCCCGGCCGCAGTCCGGCCCGCTTCATGGCCTCCCTAATGACAAGGCTTCCCAGATCCACGGCCGTCACATCCTTGAGCGATCCGCCGAATGCGCCCACAGGCGTCCGTGCTCCGCTGACGATCACCACCTCTTGCATATCCGCATCCTCCTTGCTATGTTATCGAAATTATCATCAATTCAATCGGCCCCAAAAGTGATTGGAATCCGGACGATTCATTGTTATTTTAATAAATTATTCATTATATCAAATTTGCACCCCAAACTCAAGTACAAACACCGGAACCCTTAAACCATGTGCCTGATTGCCATTGCCATTGCATCCCACCCGGACTACCCGCTGATCATCGCGGCCAACCGGGATGAATTCCACAGCCGTCCCACCGCGCCCCTGGCTTACTGGGACGATTATCCCGACATCCTGGCCGGGCGGGACCTGGAAAGCCGGGGTACCTGGCTCGGGGTCACCCGCGGCGGAAAAATCGGCGCTGTGACAAATTTCCGGGATCCGGCCGCATTGACCCCCTGGGGCAAATCCCGGGGGCAGCTGGTTCGCGATTACCTGGCGGCCGATCAGGCGCCCGGCGAGTACCTGGCTGCGGTGGAAGCCCAAAAGGACAGCTACACCGGGTTCAACCTGGTGGTTGGCAATACCGGGGAGATCTGGTGGTATTCCAATAAAGACGGCGGGAAAGTCCGGCTGCCGGCAGGCATCCACGGCATCAGCAATCACCTTCTCAACACGCCGTGGCCCAAGGTGGAAGCCGTCCGGCGGAAGCTGCACGCATTGATTCAAGGCAGCCGGGCCATTGCCCCTTATTCCGTGCTCGACCTGCTCTTTGACCGCACGGTTTACCCGGATAACAAGCTTCCGGATACCGGCGTGGGTCCGGAGTGGGAACGGCGGCTTTCACCCATATTCGTGTCCAGCCCGAACTACGGCACGCGTTCGTCTTCGGTCATCCTGGTGGAGGCATCCGGCAGGCTTGTTTTCTGCGAGCGCACATTTTCAAATGACCGCGGAATCCCGGTTGCCGGTAACACCCGGTGCTTTGAAATCCAACTGCCTGAAAAACCAAGCATCCAAAACCTCGGTGAGTGATCCTTACCGCGCCTCCCCCGGGGGTCAAAAACCTACCGGACGGTCACGGGAAGTCCGGCCACCATCCAGGTGACCCGGTCAGCACACCGGGCAATATGCTGATTGGCAAAACCGGCCAGGTCCCGGAAACGCCGGGCCATTGCATTTTCCGGCACCACGCCGCCGCCCACCTCATTGGAAACAACGACCACCGGGCACGCGGCCTCGTCCAGGGCTTTTCCAAGGCTCCTGACCTGGTCCATGAGCGATTCATCGTTTTCATAACGCTCCATGAGATTGCTGACCCACAGGGTCAGGCAATCAATTAAGATCACGTCCGCCTCCGCGGCCTTGTCCCGTATCACACCGGGCAGCGCCAAGGGGGCTTCCACGGTGGTCCACCGGGAATCGCGCTCCTGCTGATGGCGCATCACACGGGCCTTCATCTCCTCGTCTGCAGGCACACAGGTGGCCACGAAAAAATTGGTGCCCGCGGCTCTGATATCGGCCGCCTCCAGGGCGTGCCGGCTTTTGCCGCTTCTGCACCCCCCGAGGATCAGGTGTATTTCGTTGTTGTCCATTTCAGTCTTCAATGCCTTTCCGCGCGGCCACTGCCTGCTCGCCGAAATAATGCCGGATCGGCTTCATTTCCGTGATCAGGTCGGCTTTTTCCAGCACCCCGGGGGGCCCGCCCCGGCCGGTAAACACCAGTTCCGTGCCGGCCGGCTTTGCCGCAATCACCCCGAGCAGATCCGTTTCCGTGAGCACACCCGCGCCGAATGCCACGTTGGCCTCCTCCAGGATGATGATATCATAATCGCCGGATGCCATGGCAGCATGCGCGGCATCCAGCCCGTTTTGCGCTGCCTGGTGATCTTCCGGCCCGGGCGCACCCCGGATAAACCGGCCCGTGCCGAACTGCTCCACGACAATGGAATCCGCCAGGGACTGCAGGGCCTTGATTTCACTGTAATCCCCCTTTTTCATGAACTGGGCAATATACACGCGCAGCCCGGCGCCCGCCGCCCGAAGCGCAAGCCCCAGGGCCGCGGTTGTCTTTCCCTTGCCGTCTCCCGTATAAACCTGTATATATCCCTTTTCCAATCGCCCCTCCCGGTGTTGCAGATCCGTTGCACAATCCTCATATCACAGCCGGGGCATGCAATCAATAAGCAGGCATACTGAAACTTTTTTCTTGACTGAAAAAACCGGTTGGGGGATCTTTTTGTCTTGGAATCCTGATCCCGTTAAAAATGTTTAAAAAAAATAAAGTAGCCGTTTACGGTTCACGGTTCACGGTTTACGGTTTGTAGCTTGCAGCTTGTAGCTTGTAGCCATTAAATAAAAACCTGAACTGTAAACAAATAACTGTGAACGGTTACAAAATAAAAAGGGGGAACCATGAATTACGACCCGCTGTTTCAGTCGATTGTCATTAATAAGACCCAGGTCAAAAACCGGATATATCTGCCGGCCATGCACCTGGGCATGGCGGATAATTTCCATGTCACCGACCAGATCCTGGCCTTTTACGCAGAGCGTGCCAAGGGCGGAGCCGGGATGATCACGGTGGGATACGCCACGGTTGACGATCTTTCCGGAAACGTCTTAAACATCGGCGCCCACAAAGACGAGTTCGTGCCGGGACTGAAAAAGCTGGCCGACGTCATCCGTGAAAACGGCGCCAAAAGCGGCGTGCAGTTAAATCACGCGGGCAGGTACAACTTCTCGTTTTTCTTAGACGGCCGGCAGCCGGTGGCACCTTCGGCCGTGGCCTCGCGCATGACCAAGGAAACCCCGCGCGCCCTGGAAACCGAGGAAATCAAACAGATCGCGGAAAACTTCGCCCAGGCCGCCCGCCGGGTACAGGAAGCCGGTTTTGACGCAGTCGAGGTCCTGCACGGCACCGGGTATTTGATCAGCGAATTTCTCTCTCCCCTGACAAACAAGCGCGAGGACGAATACGGCGGCACGTTTGACAACCGCATCCGATTTGGCATCGAGGTCATGAGCGCCATCCGGAACATTGTCGGGCCGGATTACCCGTTGATCGTGCGGATGAACGGAAACGATTTCATGGCCGACGGCCAGGGGCGCGACGAACTGCGCGAATACGCCCGCGCCCTTGCAACCCGCGCCGGTGTTGATGCCATTTGTGTCAACGTCGGATGGCACGAGGCGCGGGTGCCCCAGATTACCACCGGAGTCCCCAGGGGCGCGTTTGCCTACCTGTCCCGGGGCATCAAGGAAGCCGTGGACGTACCGGTGATTGCCAGCCACCGCATCAATGACCCGGACACGGCCCGGGAAATGATCGCAGACGGAATGTGCGACATGGTTGCCATGGGCCGGAGCCTGATCGCGGATCCCGCACTGCCGGAAAAGGCCGAACAGGGACGGGAAAACGAAATTGTGCACTGCGTAGCCTGCGCCCAGGGCTGTTTTGACAACCTGTTTAACCTCAAACACGTGGAATGCCTCTGCAACCCCATGGCGGGCCATGAACTCGAGGCCGACGGGGACAGGGCAGCGCAGCCCAAGACCGTGATGGTCATCGGCGGTGGCGCAGCAGGCATGAATGCGGCAATCGCCGCAGCAGACCGGGGCCACCGGGTAACCCTTTACGAAAAAAGCGATCGTCTCGGCGGACAGCTTTACCTGGCCGCAGCCCCCCCGGGACGCGGTGAATTTGCCCAGCTCGCCCGGGACCTGGAACATCAGATCAAGTGCCGCAACATTGACGTGCGGTTCAATGAAGTCGTGGACAGCTCGGTACTGGACCGCGAAAAACCGGATCACGTGGTGCTGGCCACCGGCGCCGAACCCATGAGCCCGCCCATTCCGGGCGTGGAAATGGGTCACGTGGTCCAGTCCTGGGACGTGCTGGCCGGCAAAGCATATACCGGAAACCGCGTGGTGGTCGTGGGCGGCGGCGCCGTGGGCGTTGAAACCGCCCTGTTTCTGGCTGAAAAGGGCACCATTTCCGGGGAAACACTCAAGTTCCTGCTTGTCAACCGGGCCGAAAACCCGGAGGTACTCTATGAACTTTGCACCAAGGGCACCAAGCAGGTCACGCTCATCGAGATGCTGGAAAAAATCGGCAAGGACTTCGGCAAAACCACCAAGTGGAGCATGCTCCAGGATGTCTCGCGCTTCGGGAT
>JAIPEJ010000162.1 GCA_021737225.1 Desulfobacteraceae bacterium | reverse complement strand
CCGGTACCCGGAATGCATCCCGGCCAGGCGGTCCACAAGCTGACAGGGCGACAGCCGCATGAGTTCCGGCATGTTTTCCGGATCCCCCCTTGAGGTGAGATCAAATACGTCCGGATTGCGCGCCGGGGCCAGAAACCGGTGGTGGATATCATCTGCATCCATGCGGTTCATGCGCTCGACCAGCTTCCCGATTTGTTCCCGCTGCTCCGGGCCGGCCGCAGCATAGCGCTCGCGCAGCTCGGACATTTTTTCCTGCATCAGGGGCAGCAGCCGGCTGTGGATATATTTGGCCAGATGCACCAGGGAGGCCTGGCCGAAGCCGACAAAATCCACGAATTGGTCTCGATCCAGGGCGGGCATCTCCAGATCGAATTCCGCGTTGATGGTCTGAAGGTGCCGCCGGTTGAACGCGTCGAGGATTTCCATGACATGGGTTCGCTGGTAATCCGAGACTTTGCGTCCCTGGTTCATCAGTTCCCGGACCTCCGGCCGGTCCAGGAAGCGAAGGAAATCCGCTGCATCCGCAAAACCCCGCGGAACCCAGATCAACTGGGCGAACCGGTCGTAAAACGAGGCGGAATACTCGATGCCGATGCGGATCATGATGCCCATGATCGCGGCGGCCTCCATTAATTCCGTGGCGGTTTCCGGCCGGACATAGTTGTAATGGATCACCCTGAGCCGGCGGAGCCCCTTGGCCCAGGCATCCATGATCAGGTGCGTGGGCGATTTGCGCCCCTTGGTAAAGGCATCATGCACGTGATCGTCAAAGGCCAGCTGGTTCCATTCCTCGGGCATTTCCAGCAAACGGTAGTGTTTTAAAAATCTGCGGACAATCCGGGGTTTTCCTGATGCGGCCAGGCGGAAGCTGTGGGCAAGCGCAAGCTGCCGCTCATAGTCTCCGTGAGCCCGGACCAGGTCCTTCATTATCTCGATGAGCACCCGCGCCGTATTCATCCGCAGTTCCTGGTTGGTGCTGCACATAACCTCGTCGTGCAGCGCGCGCAGGGCGTTTAAGCGGTGCTGCATCTGGCCGAATTCCAGGGATTCCAGCAGATGGATGACGGCATAGGCGATTCGCAGCCCCCTGGACTCGGCCATTTCCTTGATTCCCCGGGGGTGGAAATAGTGGAAAAATTCGCGCCGGCTCTGAAACCGGGTCCGGTCCCTGCCGACCACTTCATTGAACATGTGCAGCAGGTTGTGGTCCCGTTGGTCAAAAAATATGCGGGGTATCCGTTTATGCTGATGATTCAAAAAAACCTCCGGATCCGTCAGAACAACCCGTTATAATGGCAACTCTACGATAATGCGGCCACAGCATAGCACAGGGAAGACAAAAGCGTCATGTATTTTCCGGCCAGACCGGGGCATGTGCAAAAAGCCGCCTGCCCTCGAGGGTATCTGCGAATCGATTTTTCGTTGTTTTTTCGCAAAATCGATATATACAATGGCACCGGTAAAATCAGATACCGGGCGATCTGTTGACAGGCTCGGACCGCAAAGCAGGAGCCGGCATGGGCGAGGGGGTGTATATGAAAGACGAGGCTTTGGAGATTAACGGTTTTGAATGCCGGATGATTTCAAACCCCGGCAAAGGACCGTGTATCGTGCTGCTGCACGGGTAAATGTATACCAGTGAGGCGTGGAACGAAATCGGGCTGCTCCGGCTGCTTGACACCGACGTGCGCGTCTATGAAGGAGCCCGGCATGCGGCATACATGGATCAGCCGGAAAGATTCAGAAAAGACGTGCTGGATTTCTACGGCACCATCACCCGACCGGACAAACCTGCGGCTTAACCTTACTGAAGCCCCTTTTTAAAAAAATCATCGGTCCCGGTAACCTCGTCGGGTGCCTTGGTATGCTTTGTGGGCACGGTGTCTTCCTTGAAGCATTCGTAGATCACCTTTTCGGAAGATTCGATGGGCAAAAGCCCGGTTTTTGCATCAATCTTTGCAAAAACCACGTCATCGGGAACCGAAAACGTGCGCTCCGGCCTGTCTTTGAGGATCTGCTTCATGTAACTCAGCCAGATGGGGCTGGCCGCACGGGAACCGGTTTCGTTGCTGCCCAGGGATTGCTCATGGTCATATCCCACCCATACGCCGGTGACAAAACCGGGCGTATATCCCATAAACCAGGCATCATTCAGGTTGTTGGTGGTGCCGGTCTTGCCGGCAACCGGGCGGCCCAGGGCCCTGACCCGCCGGCCCGTGCCTTCCTGGACAACTTCCTTGAGAAGATGGGTCATGATGTAGGCCGTTGCCTTGTCAATGACTTCTTCGGATTCAGCATCGTTTTCATAGATCACCTTGCCGTTTCTGTCCTCGACCTTCCGGATAAACACCGGTTCCATTCGCCTGCCCTGGTTGGCGAATACCGCGTAGGCTTTTGTCAATTCCAGCAGGGATACCCCGGAAGAACCCAGGGCCAGCGACAGATTGCGGTCCAGGTGCGACTCAATGCCCAGTTTCCGGGCGTAATCCACCGCATAATCGATCCCGATATCCCGGAGGATCTTGACGGTAACCACGTTTCTGGAGTGGATCAGCCCTTCCCGAAACAGGGTGAACCCGTGAAATGTTCTGTCATAATTGCCCGGTTTCCATGTAAAATCGCGCTCCTTGTCCTCGTACACGATCGGTGTGTCCGCAATTATCGTTGCCGGGGTCATCCCCTGATCCAGAGCGGCGGCATAAATGATCGGCTTGAATGCGGAACCTGGCTGGCGCCGGGACTGGCTTGCTCGGTTAAACTGGCTTCCGGCGAAATCGCGGCCGCCGACCAGCGTTTTTACCCGGCCGGTGCCGACTTCCATGTTGACCAGGCCGGATTGCACCAGGGGTTTCTGCTCCAGGGACAGCCGCCATTTTTCCTGCTTTTGATTCCATTTTTCCAGCTTCACGGAAATCACGTCCCCGGCTTCCAAAACATCCCCGGGATTCTGCACAAACACACGACCATAAGGCACTTCCGGATCGGGCCGGCGGGCCCACCGCATATTCTTCAACGAGATGGTGCCCGTGGCCTTGCCCAGCCGGACTGTCACGGTATCTGCCCGATTGTCCACGGACACCACAACGCCCCGGGTGATCATTCCCTCGTGAATCCCTTCTTCCTCGGCCTCTTGCCTGAGCTGCTGAACAAAGGCCTCAATCTCACTGTCATCCAGGTGTTTAATGGGTCCCCGGTATCCCTGGCGTTTATCCAGCGCCCGCAGACCGTTTTCAATTGACTTTCTGGCAGCCTCCTGCATTTTCAGGTCCACATTGGTATATACCTTGAGGCCGCTGGTTTCCAGGGCCTTTTCGCCGAAACGATCCTCGACCAGTTTGCGGACATGCGTGGTATAATAAGGCGCGGCCTCCATGAACCAGTTGGGCCGCTCGTGAACCTCGATTTCAGTGCCCATGGCTTCCGAGGCCTCGAGATTGGTAATAAAACCTTCGGTAACCATTCGGTTTAGCACGTAAATCTGCCGCTGCTTGGCCCGCTGGCGATGCCTGTATGGGGAATACGAACTGGGTGCGCGGGGCAGGCCGCCCAGCATGGCCGCTTCTGCAAGGGTCAATTCCTCTGCGGATTTGTGAAAATAGTTCCGCGCCGCGGCTTCCACGCCATAGGCGCCGTGTCCCAGGTATATCTGGTTTAAATACAGATACAGGATTTCATCCTTGGTAAAACGCTTGTCAATGCGGTAGGCCAGGATGGCTTCCTTGAGCTTGCGGGCATAGCTGCGCTCCGGGGTGAGAAAAAAGGACTTGGCCACCTGCTGGGTAATGGTGCTGCCTCCCTGCACTATGCCGCCGGCTTCCAGGTTTTTGAAAAACGCCCGGACGATGCTGTAAAAATCAATGCCTTCATGCTCGTAAAAACGGGCGTCTTCTGTGGCAATAAACGCATTGACCAGGTGATCGGGCATCTGTGAAAGCGGTATCACGATCCGGCGCTCTTTATAGAATTCCGCAATTTTTCGGCCGTCATCCGAATAAAAAGTCGACACTACGGGGGGTTGATAATCCTCCAGCTTTTTAATCTCCGGCAGATCCTTGCTGAAATAGAAGTAAATGCCGGCAAAAGCCAGGCTCCCGACAACCGCCCCGGCAACCACCAGGTAAAACAGCCATTTAAAAGTGGTCAGCAACCAGCGACCCACGCGTTTCATATATCCGATCTCCCGGATTCCGCCTGCATATCCTGCAGCAAAATCCTTTTTCCAGTATTTTTTACATAAATGAAAATCTATATCATGTTTATCATCCGAAAACAAGACACCCGCTATTGTTAAAGCGGTTTTCATACTTGACAGGACCATGGCCGTCGGGGTACAAAAATCTGCAACCGGCAGGCAGAAGTCTGCCATATAGTTCGTGCCCGGCGAGAAATCAGCTTTACAAAACGAGATACATCAACCAGACCACGAAGGCTGCGTATCAGAAGATACAAGGCGTTCGTGGTTTTTTTGTGCCAAAAAAAGGAGAAAGAAATGATCAAGCGCGCATGCATTCTGTGTTTTGCAGTGTTGTTTATCACGGCCGTGACCGCCGCACCGGCTTCGGCCCATTTCGGCATGGTCATTGCCTCTGACAGCATGGTCATGCAGGAAGATTTCCGCACCCTGGATTTGAAGCTTTCATTTTCCCACCCGTTTGAAGGCATCGGCATGGACATGGAAAAACCGGAACGCTTTGTTCTGTATTACCGCGACAAAACGGCTGATCTGACAGATAAGCTGCAAAAGATCCGGGTCATGGGCCATACCGGGTGGCAGACCGATTACCCGGTCAAGCGGCCGGGAACATACGTTTTTGCCATGACCCCCCGGCCCTACTGGGAGCCCGCAGAAGACTTGTTTATTATCCATTACACCAAAACATACGTAACCGCATTCGGCGATGATACCGGTTGGGACCGGGAAATCGGACTGCCCGCGGAAATTGTTCCGCTTTCCAAGCCGTTTGCCCTTTACGCCGGCAACGTTTTCCAGGGCGTGGTCAAGGTCGACGGCGAGCCTGTGCCGCATGCGGAAGTGGAGGTGGAATATTATGACCGCAGCGGCAGCGCCGGCGCGCCCACCGATTATTTCATCACCCAGACCGTAAAGGCGGACAAAAACGGGGTTTTTACCTATGCCGCACCCGCTGCCGGGTGGTGGGGGTTTTCCGCGCTGCAAACCGCGGATTATCAGCTTGAAAAAAACGGCGAAAAAAAGGACGTGGAAATCGGCGGCGTGATCTGGGTGAAGTTTCATGAGTGGCAGGAGAAAGGAACGGAGAATTGAAGAAGTGCCTGACTGTAATTGTTATTTTAATTCTGGCCGGCGCGGGATTTGCGCAAAGAGTCTGGAGTGCGGATAAACAATACCTGATGGACGCGGTTTCCGTCTCAGGGCTGCTTGAGGCGGAGGCCTCGTATTCGGATCCCGATGATGGCGGCGAAAGCAGCGATATTACCCTTTCCACGATGGAACTCGGCCTGGATGCCGCGCTTTCGGATTATGTATCCGGCCATGTCTTGTTTTTGCGGGAAGAAGATGATACCGACCCCGTGGAAATGGATGAGGGTTATATCACCCTTTCCGGCGGACTTGGCAGTCAATACCGCCTGCAGGCGGGCAGGTTCTATGTCCCGTTCGGCAACTTTGACACGGCGTTTGTCTCGGATCCGCTCACCCTGGAACTCGGCGAAACCCGTGAAAACTCGGTGCTCGGCGGATACTCCGCTGAATTCATGGCATTGAGCGCCGGGGTCTTTAACGGGGACATAGATGAGAGCGGAGAGACCGACGACCACGTTGAACATTTTTTCGGCGCCGCTGATTTCCGCCTGCCGGGGCAGGCCCTCCCCGGTGTTGGCATTACCTTCGGAATCTCTTATATTTCCAGTATTGCCGACAGTGACGGGCTAAGCGAGCAAAATGATTTTAATGATGATGGCGATCCCGTCGGGATCGAAGACACCGTGGGCGGTGTTTCCGCCTACATCTCGGCCAGCGCCCTGGAACGCTTTTTCCTGGAACTGGAATACCTGGCTGCCACCAGTGATTTTGCGACAGGAGACTTAACCGATATCACCGGTTCTGCCCATCCCCGTGCATGGCACGTGGAACTAGCCGGGCTGATCGCGGGTTCGGTCGGCGCGGGTATCCAGTATGCTGGCACCGAAGACTGCGGCGGTTTTCTGCCGGAAAAACGTTACGGCGCTGTGTTTTTCGTTGAACCCTTTGAAAACACCTGGTTCGGCGTGGAATATCTCTTGGACGAATACGAAAACAACGATGAATCGGATACGGCAACCGCACAACTGGCCTGTGAATTTTAGAAACGGCGAACACACAGGTTCGCCCCTGCGCGGCCATGTTGACGGCAAAACAAAAGCGCACTACTTAACCACTTAAAACTTAATCACTTTATTCATGCATATCTCAGAAGGCATACTTTCCCTGCCGGTGCTGGCTGCGGGCGTGGGTTTTGCCGCGGCCGGCACCGGCATCGGGTTGAAAAAACTGGATCCGGACCGGATCCCGAAAACCGGGATCCTGGCTGCAGCGTTTTTCGTGGCCTCCCTGATCCATGTCCCCATCGGTCCGTCAAGCGTGCACCTTATTCTAAACGGCA
>JAIPEJ010000161.1 GCA_021737225.1 Desulfobacteraceae bacterium | reverse complement strand
CGGAAATGGCATTGGGCCTGCCGTATGCCAGAAGATTGGTGCCTTCCACCGGGTCAACGGCCGCATCCACCCGGGGCCCGGCGCCGGTGCCCAGGTTTTCGCCATTAAACAGCATGGGGGCATTGTCTTTTTCCCCTTCACCGATAATGACCGTGCCGTTGATGTCAATGGCGCCAAATGAAAGCCGCATGGCTTCCACTGCGGCCCTGTCCCCGGATTCCTTTTCCCCCCTGCCCAGCCAGCGGGCCGATGCCAGGGCCGCGGCCTCGGTTGTCCGCACCAGGTCAAGGGCCAGATTGCGCTGCGGGGCTTCCATGTCAGTTTCTCCTTGCGTCCGTGTTCATTGGAAATGATCCTTTCAGCGCTTTTCAACCAGCGCCAGAGTTTATCCATAATAAACAAATAAAATGAATACAACCATTTGGTTTTTTGCACAACCATGATCCGGACAATGCCGGCGCGGCCCGGGTTGACATCCACATAGATTTATGAAAATGGTTTTTGAAACATTTACCCAACCCATAACGGCCGGCCTGAAAGCCGGCTGCGCGTTTTTTTGGAGATGACATGAGATATGAAGGACAGATTTACCGTCCGTTTAGCGAAGCCAACAGCTATCTTTTGCAATGCACCATCGGCTGCGCCCATAACCGCTGCACCTTTTGCGGCATGTACAAAGACCGCAGATACCAAATCCGGTCACTGCCCGATATCAAGGCGGATATCCAGATGGCCAAAGATTATTACAATGACCTTGAAAAGGTGTTTTTGTGCGACGGCGATGCCCTGGCAATGGAAACCGGAATGCTGCTTGAAATTTTAAACACCCTTTACGCCGCATTTCCGTCCCTTCGTCACGTGGGCACCTATGCCGGGCCCAACAGCATCCTTGAAAAAGACATGAGTGAACTGACCGCCCTGCGGGCCGCGGGCCTGACCAAGGCATATCTCGGGGTGGAATCCGGAGATGACCGGGTTCTGGCGGATGTCAAAAAGGGGGTGACTGCCGCAGACATGCTCCGGGCCGGACAGGACCTTGTAAAGGCGGACATCAACCTTTCTTCCATGGTATTGCTGGGCATTGCCGGCCGGGGCGATGCAAGCCGGCGGCACGCAGAGGCCACAGCAGAAATCACCAACCGGATGAAGCCGCGCTATTTGGCTGCCCTGACCTACACGCCGGTGCCAAACACGGCCCTGTATCATAAAGTTGAAAAGCAGGAGTTTGAACTGCCCGGCCCGCTTGAGACCATAGAAGAGATGAAGATCATGATAGAAAACTTAAGCATCGACAACCTGAAATTTATCGGCGCTCATGCCTCAAACTATCTGCCGGTGAGCGGAGATCTGCAAAAGGACAAAGCCCGGATGCTGGCAATTGTTGGCGGGGTTTTGGAAAAACAGGATATGTCCGTACTTCGGCCGGAAAATTTTCGCGGGCTGTAACAAGAGACTTAAAAAAAACAAAAACGCAAAGCGGCATTACATACCCGGGCAAATATGGCATATCACCCATAGGTGCCATAAAAGAACGTTTTGCTAAAATTTTCAAAAGACCGTTTTATTCTTCTGACTGTTTTTACGCAGCCATTCGGCCAAATCCGATTCTTTGGCCTCCCCCCTGGCGCATTTTAAAAACATAATGACCCGATCAGCCGGAGAGACTGTCAGGCTGTATCCGTTTAGCTCCAAAAAAAGCCGGGTTACTGTATAGGCCGTGCGTTTGTTGCCGTCATAAAATCCATGATTCTGCACAAGGGCAAATCCATAGGCAGCGGCCAGATCAAAAATATCGAAACGATCTTCATAAAGCGTAATTGTTTGCGGCCGGTTTACAGCGCTTTCAATAAGCCCGCGGTCTCTTACCCCGGCCATGCCGCCATGATCGTCAATCTGGCGGTCGTGAATGGCCAGCACCGTTTCGAGCAGAATCCATCGGCAGGTCATTTTTTAGACAATTCCCGGAGAATATCGCGGTCTTCATTCATGATTTTCTCCGCCGCATCCATCTGGACTTCAAATTCCTCGTTATACGGCGTGATCCGGAAACCGTCCTTGGTATCTGTCAGGTAGATGGTCTCTCCTTCCCGGACTTTTAACTTGGCCAATATCTCCCTGGGCAGGACAAGACCCACCGAATTGCCGATTTTTCTCAGCTTTATTGCATGCATGATATTTCCCTCCTTGAATTTGTTAATACGATTGTAATAACAAATTTCAGATGCGTCAAGCCAATCCTGTTTGCTATTGACATTATCGTGTGATTGCATATGAGTTGCAAAGAATCTGTTCCCTTATTGTCTGATATATGCCGGTTATGCGGAGGCGGAAAATGGATGATTTATTACAATTCGGAAAAGAAGTCCTGGCGTCACAACCTTTCAGCAAGCTCGTCGGCGCGGAATTAACCGCCTTTCTGCCCGGGCATGTTGAACTGACCGTGAAGATAACACCTGACCACAAGCAGCAGCACGGGTTTGTACATGGCGGTGTAATCAGCTACGCCGCGGACAACGCGCTCACCTTTGTCGGCGGCAGCGTGCTCGGGCCGGGAGTTGTGACATCGGAATATAAAATCAATTATCTCAGGCCCGCCACCGGCAGTGCATTAATTGCCAGGGCAACAGTGGTTTCTTCGAGCAAAACGCAGGCTGTCTGCCGTTGCGATATCTACGCAGCAAGTGAAGACAAAGAGGAGTTATGCGCAGTTTCGCAGGGCACGATTGCAAGAATCGGCCGGGATTCAGGAGATAACGCATAAACCGCGGCACGCGATCCGATGCGTTTTTTGTTGTCTTCGGTTCCATAACCGCGGCTATTTATTCCCGTACCCGCCTGACCTTGTACCCACGAGTTGCCCGGGTTCGACAGTTATGAAAAGTTGCAGATTGAAAATGCCTTTTTCCGGAATTAAATAGATTAAAATGCAGTATGTTGTCATGACCCCACCCTGTAACCAACCCCATGACCATCCATGATCAATGGCGAAAAATTTGTAATATAAAAATCAGAAGAAATAAGATAGAGTGATTATTTGACTTGTCCTTTTTTGACCTGGACCACTAGGTGCAGAAATATTTCAGCACCTCCATTCGAATAAAAGCATGAAGGAGACGGTATGGCAGGTATAACGCGACGGGATCTTTTAAAGTATGCGGCCTATGGTTCAGTCTTCGCGGGCAGCGGATTGCTCGCGACCAGCGTGGCGGCAGGGGAAAAAACATCTGCCGGCTTTTCTGCTGCAGGCGCGGAAAAGCCTTTGGCCATATGCATCAGCGACTTTCACATCGGGGAAAGATACGGCGGAATCACAAATGATCCCGGGCATCCGGATAGATATCAACAATTGAATGACTCGAATTCCAGTAATCCTTTTGTGCGCAAAGAGTTTATGGATTTTCTGCATTTTTGCAAAACCATGAAAGACAAGCAAGGCAAAACCAAGTACTTGATTGTCCTGGGGGATATGTGGGATTTGGCCATGAATAACCAGGAGAGCTCCTTTTCCCTGTCCGCTGTCTTTTTCCGCCAGCTCAAGGAGCTCAACAAGGGGATCGGAATCGGGGACCTGTTTGAAAACGTCATCTACATTCCCGGGAATCACGATCACCATTTCTGGAAAATGCTCCAGGAACGCTATTGGGTGATACAGCGCCTGGAACAGGGGCGGAGTCCCCTTGAAATGCCCAGGATTGCAGGACTGACACTTGATACAAGCACCGGGGCGATTCAGCGTGCGCAAACCCCGACCGGGGAAAACAGGATTCCCCTGCACAACCTGGTTTCGCCATTGCTGGGGGTGGACAGTGATACTCCGGTTTATGTGGCCTATCCGCATATTTTTCTCAAAAAGCCAAACAGTGAGTACACTTTGCTCACGCACGGCCATCTCTTTGAGCCGGATTGGAACATGGTGACCATGATGTTTGGGGATTTGATGGAAAAAAACGATATCCCCCTGACGATACGCAATATTGAGATGTTCAACGCTATCGCGACCGAAATGCACAGCCATGCCCTGGGGCAGACACCCCCCTATGAATTCTGGGAGAAGATATACGATCTTCAGTATACTGATAAGGTTCGGCCAGAGTGGCAAAAAGGCGTCCAGAAAATCCTGGAAGCCCATTTTTATCTAAAGGACGACATCTTCGGGCAATCACAAACGCAGTCCGCAAAATATCACGATATCCAGGCATTGCAAAACCAACGGGGACTCGTGAATCATTATTTGGCCCAGGCGGAAAAGGAAGGGCTGGCTTCAGGCGAGCAAGTAACCGCTCTGGTTTACGGGCATACCCATGTCCCTTCTTTTGGCGAGACTTTCGTTCGTTATCAGAATCAAAAGAAAACGCCTCTTGATATTCATAATACAGGCGGTTGGGTGAATATTAACCCAGAGACTTTCCATATGCCGCAGCCCGCTTTGATTGACAAAAATGGGTCTGTCCGGCAGCTGCGCTTCAGAGACGCTGATTCTGACGAACACGGCGCTGCTGGCCTGTAGAGATAAAAAAACATTGCGCTGTTTGTCTTCAACTGTACGGAAAGATCTTAACTTTTCCATTAGGGTGACGGTCAGGGATCGCAGAAACCGGACAACTTTTTTCTGGCTCCATTCCGACTCAAAGTTCAATGCCTGCTGCCCCGGGTCCTCAAGAGCGGAAACGAGGTCAATTTGATAATAATTTCATTGACACTTGAGAGCACAATCGGCTATTATGTATGATTTAATGATTCATTTGGGATTATATGTAATTGTACGCGTAAGGCAATGGAATGTCAGGTAAAAGGTGTATGGATATTATGACAAAACGAATTTTTTGGGCCGTATTTTTAATCGCGTTATTTATCGGCGGGGTTTTTCCGTTTCAAAGCACCGCCGCAGACGACATCGAGGTTTCAAACATTGAAACCACTTATGTGGAAAAAGGCGAGCAGACTTGTACGTTGAGTGTAAGGGCGCTTGTCACCAATCACGGAGCTACCGATGATGTCACCATCAAGGCGGCTGCCGTGGACGAAGACGGCTTCGAGCTCGAGACCATCAAATTCACCGGGCACATCGAGGGCGGCGAAACCCTTTCCCTGCTGGAACAGGTGAACATGTCAAGGGAAGATTACGAACAGATTGCCGCCTGGGAGCAAAAGGAATAAAAAACCCCTGAGGCTGCCTTCGGTCTTTATTTTCCGGCACCACCCAGGCAACCGGCGCCCGCTGTCCCCCTTCCGGCAGGCGCCGGTTGCTTGTTTCACCCCTGCGAAAAACGCGCACATTCCCAATCGGTTACCCTGATCAGGAGATCTGTGTCCCGCCCGGGCGCGGGCGAACCTGCGTGCGCCGCTGCCTGTTTACGCAAAACTATAATAATTATAATAACTATAAAATTTTAAATCCGTTTTTGCCCATTCTCAATATTATCTTATTATTTTAGACAGTTATCGGAAAAGTGAAAAAATTTAATTTTTTTCTTGACACACCCCCAAACCTGCAATTATCATAATAACTAAAAAATTAACCCTCTTTTTACAAAGGAGGACACCTGCCATGGACGAAGTTTTCACCGTTTTTAAAGCCAGCCAGCACTGCAACGTTTCCCCCAAGACCATTATTAACTGGATCGACGCCGGCCACATCAAGGCCTACCGCACCCCCGGGGGACACCGCCGCATCAACCGCAGGGACCTGGAAGACTTCATGCGCAAGCAGGGGATTCCCATTCCCGAGGCGGAAGTTGAAGAAGACAGCCGCAAGAAGATCCTGGTGGTAGATGATGATCCCATTATCGTGGAAAGCATTGTCCAGGCCCTGGAAGAAGACGAGCACGACTACGAGGTCATCTCTGCGGCAGACGGCTTTGAAGCGGGCCTCCAGGTCAATCACTTCAAGCCGCACCTGCTGATCCTGGATATCATGATGCCCGATATCAAGGGGTACGAAGTCTGCCAGAAAATCAAGTCCAACAAGGAAACCTGCGATACCCGCATCATCGTGTTGTCTGCATATCTGGACGAGGAAAAATTCAAGCAGATGAAGGACCATGGTGCGGATGCCTGCTTTTCCAAGCCCCTTCCCCTGCCCCAGCTCAAGGAGGAAGTGGCCCGGCTGCTTTCCACCGGCTAAAACCGGCTGACGCCTGCCGGCACCTGCAAATCCGAGGAGGCATTCATGAAACTCAAAGAAGCCCTTGACAAAAAACAATTCGCAGTCACCACCGAGGTCCAGGCCCCTGTTGAAAAGGAACCCGAAGACCTGATCAAGAGCCTGAACCTGATCCGGGGCCGGGTAGACGGGGTTTCGGTTTCCGAGGTCGAGTTCGAAGGCATCGTGGGCGAGACCATCAGTACCTGCCAGACCCTGAAGGAAAACCGGTTTGAATCCATCTACCAGACCACCACGCGGGACAAAAACCGCCTGCAGCTTCAAAAGGACCTGTTTTCCGCCCACCAGGCCGGCATTGAAAACCTGCTGGTCTTTACCGAGGACTACCGGATCACCGGCGACAGCCTCCAGGAGATGATGTTTTTTCACGTGGACGCCGGCAAACTCCAGAGCGTGCTCGAACACCTCAGGGAAGGCAGAAGCGTGGAAGGCCAGGAAATTGAGACCCGGCCCAACTTTGTTCTCGGCTCC
>JAIPEJ010000160.1 GCA_021737225.1 Desulfobacteraceae bacterium | reverse complement strand
CCGGCATCCGGATGCCGGACATGGCGCTTTATGCCCAATGGCTCTCCGAAATCCGGGGCCGTAAGGTGAAGCTGCATGCGCCCCAGCGCGGGGAAAAGGTCCGATTGGTGCGCATGGCTGATGAAAACGCAAAACAGCGTCTTAAAACCATTACCGAGGAAGCGGAAACCACGGCCGCTCTGCTTACCGGATTGCAGCGGCGCCTTTTTCTGATGCGCTATCCCCGGCGCATCGAGTGCGTGGACAATTCCGGGCTGTTTGGCACGGACCTGGTAGCGGGCCTGGTGGTTTTTGAGCACGGCGTGCCGAAAAAATCGGAATACCGGCAGTACCGTATCCGGGACGTGTCCGCCCAGGACGATTACGGGTGCATGCGCGAGGTGCTTTCCCGCAGGTTTGCAAATTCCGGGGAAGAAGAGGCCATGGAGCTTCCCGACCTGCTGATGGTCGACGGCGGCAAGGGGCAGTTAAACATCGCCCTGGCCGTACTCCGCGAACTGGACCTTTCCGATGCATTCAACGTGATCGGCATTGCCAAGAAAGACGAGCAAAAGGGCGAACCCGAGGATAAAATCTACCTTCCGGGCCGGGTCAACCCGGTCAATTTTCAAAAAAATCCCCGGGAGCTGCACCTGCTGCAGCAGGTCCGCGACGAGGCCCACCGCCGGGCAGTGCGCTTTCACCGGAAACGCCGCACCGGGCGGAGCCTGAAATCGGCGCTCGATGAAATTCCGGGAATCGGGAAAAAACGTAAATCGGTTCTGCTCCAGCACTATGGGAGTATCGAGGGCATCCGCAGCGCCTCTGTGGAAGAATTGGCCTCTCTGCCCGGCATGACCAGGAAGGCGGCTGAATCCGTGCATGCCAATTTGTAAAACGCAGGAGCGAACCTGCGTGTTTGCCCTTTCCCGGAACGAACACGCAGGGGCCCGGCTTATTCCAGCCTGGCCATGGCATCGACCAGGGAGCGTACCGCGTCGGCAGACTGCTGCAGGGATGCGGCTTCCTCGTCTGCGAGCGTGATTTCCACGATTTCTTCGATACCGGATTTGCCAAGTTTGACCGGCACGCCGATAAACAAGCCGTCAATCCCGTATTCACCTTCCAGGTACGCGGCACACGGCAGAATTTTCTTTTTGTCCTTTAAAATGGATTCGGCCATTTCCGCGGCAGCCGAGGCCGGGGCGTAAAATGCGCTGCCGGTTTTGAGCAGGGACACTATTTCCGCGCCCCCCTTGCGGGTACGGTCCACCAGGGCCTCGATGCGGTCTTCGGACAGCAGTTCCGTAATCGGGATACCGGCAACCGTGGAAAAACGGGGCAACGGTACCATGGTATCGCCGTGGCCGCCCAGGACAAAGGCGTGGGTGTTTTCCACGGAAACGTTGAGCTCCCGGGCAATAAACGTGCGGAACCGGGCTGAATCCAGTACTCCGGCCATGCCAATTACACGGTTTTTTTCAAAACCCGAGGCCTCGAAAGCCACGTGGCACATAGCATCCAAAGGGTTACTGACAATGATGAGAATGGCGCCCGGGGATTTTTCCGCCACGTTGCTCACCACGGTTTTCATGATATCCGAGTTGGTCTTCAGCAGATCATCCCGGCTCATGCCCGGCTTTCTGGGGATTCCGGCCGTGATAATCACGATGTCGGACCCCGCGGTTTCCGCGTAGTCATTGGTGCCCGCCAGGCAGGCATCATGCTTTTCAATCGGTGCGGCTTCGGCCAGGTCCAGGGCCTTTCCCTGGGGCAGGCCTTCGGCAATATCCACCAGCACCACGTCGCAAAGCTGTTTTTCCGCCAGCCGCTGTGCGGCAGTAGCGCCCACATTGCCCGCGCCCACAACCGTGACTTTTTTCTCCATTGTCTGCTCCTTGTTCGGTTTGGTTGGAGGTTATTGAAATCATCATATTCTGATGCCAAGCCCTTTTTCCCGGCGGGTAAACAAGGTGCTTACCTGCATTGCCCGAAAAGAAGAGGGCTGATATGCATCTTTTTCAAACTAAGAGATTTCATTGCCGCAGTCACTTGTCAAGCGCATTTTATGGATTCGGCATGCCGGGTTGCGGGCGGCCGGCACTGGATTGGCGGGGAATCGTCCGGAAGTGAGTAAAAATTCTCTTGAGCTTGCGGTGTTTACAAAGTATTATAATATTTCGTAAGTTTCTGATAACAAAAAAGCATGATCCGAGTCCGGAAAGGCAAGCCGAGGTCGTGATGAACCTGGCCGAAAAAATCAAGCGGAAAATCGAGGAGGCCGAATTATACCGGAATCAGGGGCTGGTCAACGAGGCCCTGGACATCTACCGGGCAGTGGACGACATGATCCGGAAAAATTCGCGTATCAGGAACCGGGATTCCCTGCTGTCAAAAATTTCCGCCAGGATTGATATACTCGGCAAAAATACGCAAAACCTGAAGGCTCCCGGTCAGGCCCCGGAGCTTTCCGACCAGGCCCGGGATCTGATCCGGGAGATGTTTTCCTTTGATGATCCGCATGTAAAAGGTTCGTCTTCGATGGGCGGCGCCGTTTCCCTGGCCGAATTCGGGCAGTATGAACAGGCCCGCCACGAACTGGAATCCCTGTTTGATTATGATGATCTCAGAATGGAGGCGGCCGGAAATATTCTGCAATACGGCATCCGGCACCTCCCGCCAAAAGAGTTGACCCTGGTGTATCAACAATGGCAGGCCGATGAGCGGTTTTCAGCCGACGAGATCAAGCACCTCGGGGAGATCCTGGAGCAGGTGTTAAACGATGCAGGCCGGAAAGCCAATGCGGGCGAACCTGCGGAGCCTGAGCCGGCCCCTGCTGCTTCGGAAGCCCGGGATGAGGAGATCGATGATGAGGACATACTGGATATCAGCGCCATCGGGCTGCCGCTTCCCACAGGTTCCCGTGCGGGCGAAAAAGTTGAGCTGGATGTCAACTTTCAAAACGGCCTGCAGATTAACCTGGTTCTGTCAAAGGAGCAGAAGGAGATTATCAACAGCCTGGAAACCGAAGGCAGGATTGCCGGCGTGATATTTTATTCCCCGGTTGCCATATTTTCCGGAACTGTATACGTGTCCGCCAAAAAGGAGATCGGTTCCGGGCCCAAGCAGGGGGATTACACCGTGGATCTGAGGATTTTACATATTGAATCCGGATAAGCGAAATTTGAATTGGCATTTTCCCGGTGTTCTGTCGGAACATACCGGTGGAAGCGCTTTTGGTGGAGTTTGATTATGGCTACTGTGAATCTGAAAAACCGGGAAATCGAGTGCAAAATTGTATACTACGGACCGGGTCGGTGTGGTAAAACCACCAACCTGGACTATATCCACCGGACGTTTAAAAAACAGGTGCGCGGGGAGATGATCTCCATTGATACGGACGGGGATCGAACCCTGTTTTTTGATTTTCTGCCCATTGGACTCGGGCAGATCAAGGGCTGCGACATCAAGGTACAGCTCTACACGGTACCGGGGCAGGTGCAGTACCGTTCAACCCGGCAGCTGGTGCTCAAGGGCGTGGACGGGATTGTATTCGTGGCCGATTCACTGAAGGTTCGACGGGAAAAAAATATGGAATCCCTCAAGGACCTGCATGAGAATCTGAAGAAAGCCGGTCTGAATATATTGCGGATCCCCCTGGTGATGCAGTATAATAAAAGAGATTTGGAGAAAACGGAAATGCCTTTGATGAGTGTGGAGCAGATGGAGCGGGATCTCAACCGGCAGCTGCGGGTACCGTCATTTCCGGCCAGTGCAGTAACCGGCCAGGGCGTGGGCGCGACTTTGACCCAAACGCTGAAAAAGACGCTGACGTATCTGCATAAAGAATTTCAATGGGCGCAAGAATAAATAATTATGAACGCCAAAACGGTCCTTAAGGGAAACCTGGAATTTGTCGGCCTGGCCGAGCTGCTCCAACAGCTCGGGGGAAATGCGAACAGCGGCGTTCTCAAACTCGTAAGCGACTATGCGGATAAGCCCGGATACATTTACCTGAAAAACGGCGATCCGGTGGATGCCGAATACGGCACGGTAACCGGGATTGATGCATTTAATGGCTTTTTCGGATGGGAGCAGGCAGAGTTCGAGTTTGTGGAGGAACAGGTCGCACGCGACCGGGTGATCAAGAAAAGCCGCATGGAACTGATTCTGGATGGTCTGAGAATGGTTGACGAAGGTTCAACACCCAAGGTGGGCCCGGGTCAAACCGGGAAGCGCAAAGGCCGCCACGGCGGCTCGAAACTGCCGGTCCTCAAAGGGCCGGTGGTCGATTACGTCTACGTGGTGGACGAGGAAATCTTTGACGACGGCCAGGAAGTCGTTGCCCAGAACCGGTTTGGCAACTGGTTCTGGGTGATCCTGGACGGAACCGTTGAAGTGGTGCGGGTTTTGCCGGAAGGCCGGGCGTCGATTCTCCGGTTGAGCGAAGGGGCCTATATCGGCAGTATCGTTTCTTTTCTCCGGGATGGAAACGTCCGCAGTGCGAGTATTTATGCGATCGGACAGGTTCAGCTCGGCGTTCTGGACTCCGATCTGGTTGCCAGGGAGTACTCGGCACTGAGCGATCTGTTTCAAACCATCCTGGTTTCCATTGACAGCCGCCTGAGGTCGGTAACCACGGTGTGCGCCCAGCTTGTGCTGGATTCCGGCTCCGTGGCGGGCAAGACCCCGGAAGGAACCTTCTACATCGGGCCTGAAAAAAACGAAAACCTGGTTCAGTTGATCAAAAAAGGCTCAGCGGACGTATACATCAATACGAGAATCGGCCGTGTGCATCTTGTGACCCTGGGTTCCGGAGACATCCTGGGACGTGTTGCCTTTTTAAACACGGCTCATGAACCGTATTCCGCAGAGGTTTACATCTCCCGGGACTTTGCAGCCGAAGATATCGACCCGGAACAGATAGAACATGAATACGAAGCACTTTCCGCGGTTTTTAAAAACATGATCCAGAATATGACCGATTCGATTTCCGTGACCACGGGTCGAATTTCCGACTTGATTCAAAAGGCAAAAAAGCATGATTGATCATATCGACAACAATTACTTGACCCTGACATCATGACAAGGAGTGTACGAAATGAAAAAAGACAACCAACGCCGGCAGAAACGATATGAATCAGTAAACCTCCTGTCATATGTGTGCATGGATTCCGACGGAAAAGAATGGAAGCAGGGCATGGGCAGGACGCTGAATATCAATGAAACCGGCGCCAAGCTCGAGACCCACGAACCAATAGAAACGCAGTATATCGTTTTGCTGGCCATGGGCATCGGAGAAGAGGTGGTGGATATCAAGGGAAGGGTGGTTTACTGCAATCGGGGCGAGGCCGGCCGGTTTGAATCCGGAATCGAATTTTATGATGTGGAAGGGGAATCCCTTACCGTTCTCAGGGAATTTGTCGAGGCATTTAACCAACAGTACAGTTAAAAGCGGGATGACACATGGCAAAGACGGTTTTTGAAACACAGTTCGAGGCAATGTCTGTTTTTAAGCGCGGAAAAGTGCGCGATATTTATGATCTGGGCGACACCCTGCTGATGGTCGCAACCGACCGGATATCGGCTTTTGACGTGATCATGAGCGATCCTGTTCCGGAAAAAGGGTGTATTCTGACCCGGATATCCCTTTTCTGGTTTGAAGTGATGAAACCTATTATTTCCAATCACGTGATTACCAGCGATGTCAATGAATATCCCGAAGTCTGCCAGCCTTACCGACAGGAGCTGGAGGGGCGCAGCATGCTGGTGAAAAAGACCGAGCCGCTGCCTGTGGAATGTGTTGTCCGGGGCTATATTTCCGGTTCGGGGTGGAAGTCCTATCAGGAAACCGGCGAAATCTGCGGCATTGGGCTTCCGGACGGACTGCGGGAATCCGACCCTCTTCCTGAACCGATATTTACACCCTCCACAAAAGCGGAACTCGGCGAGCACGACGTAAACATCCCCTTTGAACAGGTAAGGGAGATGATCGGGGCCGAGCGTGCCGAACAGATCCGGGACATCAGCCTTCAGATTTATCGCAGGGGCGCGGAGCTTGCTGAAAAAAGCGGTATACTGATCGCGGATACCAAATTTGAGTTCGGGGTGGATGAAAACGGGCTGCTTCTCATTGACGAGATCCTGACGCCGGATTCATCCCGGTTCTGGCCCAAGGCCACCTACCAGCCTGGCGGACCCCAGGAGAGCTTTGACAAGCAGTACCTGAGGGATTACCTGAATTCCGTGGACTGGGACAAAATGCCGCCTGCGCCGCCGCTGCCCGGGGAAGTCATCGAAAATACGAAGAAAAAATACGAAGAGGCGCTCCAGGCCCTTGTCAGCCAGGCAGATGCAAGCTGAGCAGCGCCTGATTGCAATCGGTGATCTTGTGTTGTCGGATCACCGCTACCGAATTACCCGGCCGGAAAATACCGATCGGATCGCAAACGCCATCCGGGGCGCCGGATTGATCAACCCTCCGATTGCCCAGGCCGGGCAGCACGGCTATATTCTGGTGGCCGGATTCGGGCGGACCGCTGCATGTCTGAATCTGCAGTGGCGGCACATGCCGTGCCGCGTGCTTGCCGGGACAACCCCACCACTTGACTGTCTGAAGATTGCTGTTGCGGATAACGCCTTGACCCGGCAATTAAACCTGGCCGAACAGTGCCGGGCAGTAGCGAAGCTGCGGGAATTTTGCGAAAACGCCCGTTCGCTTTCTGCACTTCTTGAGCCGTTGG
>JAIPEJ010000159.1 GCA_021737225.1 Desulfobacteraceae bacterium | reverse complement strand
TTTTTCAACTGCATAAATGACCATGCGGACAGAGTCAATGATCAATATCACATTTCCGGACGGAACAGTACGTGCGTTTGAATCCCCTGTGGACGGATTCACCGTGGCCGCCGGCATATCCGAAGGGTTTGCGCGCAACTGCCTGGCCATGGAACTCAATTCACGCCTTGTGGATATGAGTACCCGGCTTCATGAAGATGCCGGGATCCGGTTTATCACCACCAAGGACCCGGAAGCCCTGGAGATCCTGCGCCATACCGCGGCCCACGTAATGGCCCAGGCCGTTTTGCGGCTTTACCCGGACGCACAGCCCACCATCGGACCGGTGGTGGCGGACGGCTTTTATTATGATTTTGACATGGAGCCCATTTCCGAGGACGATTTCGGCAAAATTGAAGCCGAGATGAAAAAGATCGTCAAGGAAAAACAGCCCATCGAGCGCAGGGAAGTGCCCAAGGACCAGGCCCTGGAATTTTACAGCGATGAGCCCTACAAGCGCGAGTTAATCGAGGAGCTCGAAGACGGCACCATTTCCTTTTACAAACAGGGCGAGTTCACCGATCTGTGCCGGGGGCCCCACCTGCCGCACACGGGTTTTGTCAGGGCCTTCAAGCTGCTGCGCGTATCCGGGGCATACTGGCGAGGGGATTCCAACCGCCCCCAGCTCCAGCGGATTTACGGGACCGCGTTTTTTGATAAAAAGGAATTAAACCAGTATCTCGAGTTCCTGGAAGAGGCCAGAAAGCGGGATCACCGGAAAATCGGCGCTGCCCTGGACCTGTTTTCCTTTCACGAGGAGGCCCCGGGCATGGCGTTTTTCCATCCCAGGGGCATGGAACTGTGGAACGCCCTGCTCGATTACTGGCGCCAGGAGCATCGGGCCGCCGGGTACGTGGAGACCAAGACCCCGATTATACTACACCGCAGCCTTTGGGAGCAGAGCGGCCACTGGGAAAACTACAGGGAAAACATGTACACGGTGACAATTGACGAGACCGAGTCCGCCATCAAGCCCATGAATTGCCCGGGTGGAATGCTGCTGTTTAAGCGCAGGCGCCATTCATACCGGGATCTGCCCGTGCGGGCTGCAGAAATCGGCCTGGTGCACCGCCACGAGCTCTCGGGCGTGCTTTCCGGGCTGTTCCGGGTCCGTGCCTTTCACCAGGATGACGCTCATATTTTCATGACCCCGGACATGATCGAGTCCGAGATTCTGGGCGTGCTGCATTTGGTGGAGCGCATGTATTCCACCTTCGGCCTCGGCTTTCACCTGGAACTCTCCACCCGGCCGGAAAAGTCCATCGGCACGGATGCGCAGTGGGAACAGGCCACCAGCGGCCTGACAGGCGCACTGGAAACCTACGGGGCGGATTACAAGCTCAATGAAGGCGACGGGGCGTTTTACGGGCCCAAGGTCGATATCCACATCAAGGATGCCATCGGCCGCACCTGGCAGTGCGGGACCATCCAGCTTGACATGTCCCTGCCGGAGCGGTTCGACCTCTCTTATGTGGGCAATGACAATGAAAAGCACCGGCCGGTGATGATTCACCGGGTGATCTTCGGGTCGATCGAGCGTTTCCTGGGAATCCTGGTTGAGCACTTTGCGGGCCGCTTTCCCTTGTGGATGGCGCCCGTGCAGGCGGTGATTCTGCCCATCAACGATTCGCTGGCCCCGTTTGCAGCAGAGATCAACAGCCGGTTTTTTCGTGCCGGCCTGCGCACCAGTGTGGATGACCGCACCGAAAGTCTGAATAAAAAGGTCCGGGAAGCCCAGCTCGCCAAAACCCCGCTGATTCTCACCGTGGGGGACAGGGAAAAAAGCGCCGGCACGCTGGCCGTGCGCACGCTTGACGGACAGGTCCATCACGGCGTGCCCATGGACACCTTCATCAACGCGGTTTCCGACAATGTCCAAAACCGCAGCCTGGATATGGCGGGATTGTTTCAGTAGGCAGTAGGCAGTAGGCAGTGGTCGGTGGTCGGTGGTCGGTAGGCAGTGGGCAGTCGCAGAGGTAGCCGGCGACCGGTGAGTTCACCGATCACCGACTACTGACTACTGACCACTGACCACTGACCACCGTATTACGCTCCGTACATGGCCACGTTTTTCAGGTCTTCGCCGAGATACTCCCGCTCGTTTTCCCCGAGGATGCCCATCGAGAGGCAGATCAGGGTCCACAAGTGCACGTTGTTCCATGCATGGTCCCGGATTTCGCTCAGATCGTGGATCTGGGAATGGCAGTTGTGACACGGGGTGATACAATACTGTGCGCCGGTTGACAGGATCTGGTTGGCCTTCATCTCCCCGTATTTCCGCCGTTCTTCCGGATAACCGGCCTGGAGAAAGCCGCCGCCGCCCCCGCAGCAGTAGTTGTTGGAGCGGTTGGGGGTCATGTCGATGAAGTTTTCCTCGCCCACCACGCTTTTGACCACATATCGCAGGTCTTCTGCCACCGGGTCGCCAAAGGACTTGCGCACCAACTGGCAGGGATCCTGCACCGTGAACTTCACGCCCAGGTCCTTGTTCCAGTCAGAGGTGACGTTGAGCTTGCCCTCCCGGATCCACTGGGCATAAAGGCGAATGATGCTTTCGATTTCAAAGTTGTGGGGAATGTTGAACTTTTGCAGTCCGACCCGGACCGCGAAGAGTTCGTGCCCTCACTCGGTATTGAGCCAGGCCTTGCATCCCAGATCGTCCACCGCCTTGGCCTTGACCTCCACGATGTGCTTCCAGGACTCGTCATCTGCCATGAACATGCAGTAGTTTTCCGCGGCCCAGCCCTTGGTGCCGTAGGTCCAGTCCGCGCCCACCAGGTGCAGGATCTTCCACAGGGGGACCATCTCGTCTGGCTCGGTGACCGGCTCGCGGGAGTTCTGGTTTAAAAAGTAATAAGCCCCTTGCTTGTTTACCGGTGCCTCCATATCCTTGAATTCCGGCTGGGCTTCCCGGTATTCCTCGAGCACGTCCTCGACCACGAACTGGAAGTCCTCTTCTCCGGCACCCATCGCGCTGCAGGTGTCGTTTTTCAGCGCCATGTCGCAGGAGCCGCGGATACCCTTGGGACGTTCCTCCCTGGGCCAGCTCTGCCGGGCATAAAATACGAGCTGCGGAATGTTGATCTGCATGGGGCAGACATAGATACAGCGCTGGCACATGGTGCAGTGCCAGGCCCATTCGTTTTTCTGGATTTCCTCGTCCATGCCGAGTGCGGCCATACGCAGAAACTTGCGGGCATCCATCCCGCCGATGCCCGTGGCCGGGCAACCCGATGCGCACGCACCGCAAGTCAGGCAAAGGTCCAGGTTACCGCCCTCGGGCAGCATTTCCTTGACCTTGTCCATGAATATGCTTTTGCGTTTTCCGCCAAGCTTGATTGCTGGTTCTCCCATAGCGTTTCCTCCGTTTGTGCCTCCTGTGCCGGCCCCGGGGTGGCCGGCTGGCGGAAGCAGCCGATTTCATTATTGTAAATAACGCCTTTTCAGCGTTTGACGTCCAATATAATCACTTCCCGGAAAAAATAAATCCCCCCGGGCTGGTGGGAATTTGTCAAAAATCTTTCCTGCCACAAAAGCATCCACCAAGTCAAGCACAATTGCAATATTTGGTCCTCAGAGTGAAATCGGTATCGAAATCGAAATCGCAATCGATTCTGCCGGGAGGTCGAACCCGAACCCGATTTCGATTTGGATTTCGAGCCGGAGGGTTTCCGCTTCCATCTCGGATTGACATACCGGGGCGGGTGGCTTATGATACATCCTTTTTAATGGGAAAGATGCATTCATGAAGAAAACAGCAACCCGCATCGGTGTGCTGGGCCTGCTTGCGGCCGTGATCGTGTTTGTCGGTTCCGGGCCTGCAGTCTTGGGTCAACAACGGTCTGCCGACCGCAAGGCGGCCTCGCGGGAAACCATGCAGGAATCCGACGGGCCGGTTTATCTCTATTTTGCCGATCCGGAAACCGGTTATCTTTCCAGCGAAGCCCGGCGGATCCAGCGCGCGGCGGATCCGGCGGTTTTCTGTGAAAAGATCACAGAGGCCCTGATCGCCGGTCCTAAAAACGACCTGATGCGCACACTGCCCGGACAAACAGCCCTCCGGGCGCTGTATATTACAGACGACGGGATTGCCTACGTGGATTTCAACGGGGATGTTTCCGAGCACCATCCCCGGGGCGTGCGCAGCGAACTGATGAGCGTCTACAGTATTGTCAATACGCTGATCCTCAATACCGACGGCATCCGGGCCGTCAAAATCCTGGTTAACGGAAAAGAAGCCGACACTCTGGCCGGACACGTGGATATCCGTTTACCGCTAAAAGCGCAGATGTTGCTGGTGAGATGAAAAAGATCGGACAAATACGAAATATCGGCATTATCGCCCATATTGACGCGGGAAAAACAACCGTGACCGAGCGCGTGCTGTTTTACACGGGCCGTTCGCACAAAATCGGCGAGGTCCACAACGGCGAGGCCGTGATGGACTGGATGCCAGATGAGCAGGAACGGGGCATCACGATTACCTCGGCGGTGACCACCTGCCAGTGGAGAAACTGCGATATCCAGATTATTGATACCCCGGGGCACGTGGATTTCACCATCGAGGTGGAGCGCTCCCTTCGGGTGCTCGATGGCGCGGTCGGGGTGTTCTGCGCCGTGGGCGGCGTGGAGCCCCAGTCGGAGACGGTATGGCACCAGGCAGACGATTACCTGGTTCCCAAGATCGCCTTTGTCAACAAGCTGGACCGGGTCGGGGCCGATTATTTCCGCACCATCGAGATGATGAAGGATCGCCTCAACGCCGTGCCGCTGGTGATGCAGTTGCCCGTGGGCGGAGAAGACAGCTTCCGGGGCGTGGTGGACCTTCTCAATATGCGCCAGATGGTATGGGAAACCGACCGACCCGACATGCCGTTTGAAACCATGGAGATCGATCCGAACCTGCGGGAGATGGCCGAGCAATACCGGGAAAAGCTCATTGAAACCGTGGCCGAGGCAGATGATACCATCATGGAGGCCTACCTGGAGGAATCCGAGATCACCGCCCGCGACCTGGTACCGGCCATCCGCAGGGCCACGCTCGGATTGAAGCTGGTGCCGGTGCTCTGCGGTTCGGCCCTGAAAAACAAGGGCATCCAGCCCCTGCTCGATGCGGTGGTCGAGTTTCTGCCGAGCCCGGAAGAAGCCCCGCCCATTCACGGAAAAATCCCGGATAGCGGGGAAACAGTCGCCTTTGCGGCAAAGGCAAAGGGTCCCACCGTGGCCCTGATCTTCAAGGTTTCCATGATCGAGGGGCGCAAGCTTTCCTACGTGCGGGTCTATTCCGGCAAACTCAAGGCGGGCGGCGAGATTTACAATCCCGCGCGCGGCAAGGCGGAAAAGATATCCAGGATTCTCAAGATGCATGCTAACAAGCGCGAGCGCATCGACGAGGCCGGCCCCGGCAGCATCGTGGGCGTGGTGGGCTTAAAGGACTCGTCCACCGGCGAGACCCTCTGCGACCGGGACAATCCGGTGCTGCTGGAGCAGATGAAATTCACCAAGCCCGTGATTTCGGTTTCCATCGAGCCCAAGACCCATGATGACCAGGAAAAGCTGCCCCAGGTACTTGACAAGCTCATGGCCGAAGACCCCACCCTGAATGTCAAGCAGGACGAGGATACCGGGCAGACCATTCTTTCGGGCATGGGCGAGCTGCACCTGGAAGTGGCCATCAGCCGGATGCGGCGGGAATACAATACCAGTGTCAACGTGGGCCGGCCCCAGGTGGTTTACCGGGAGACCCCGGCAAAAGCCGCTGCCGGACATGCGGTCTTTGACCGGGAAGTGGCAGGCCAGCGCCATTTTGCCGAGGTCGAGATTTCGGTGAACCCGCTTTCGCGGGGGCAGGGGGTGAAGGTCACATCCCGGGTACCTGAAGAAAGCATCCCCGAACAATATGGCCCTGCCGTGGAAAAAGGAATCCGGGAGGCCCTGGAATACGGAGAGCTCATGGGATATCCGGTGGTGGATGTGGAGGTCGTGGTCACCGGCGGATCATACCGGGAGAATCTGGCCTCTGATCTGGCCTATTCCGTGGCCGCATCCATGGCATGCCGCCAGGCCCTTTCAAATGCGGAGCCCTACCTGCTCGAGCCGATTATGGACGTGGAGGTCTTTGTCCCGGAAACGTTCATGGGCGATGTGATCGGCGATCTCAATTCCCGGGGCGGCAAGATTGAATCCATCGCCGCCAAGGGCGACAATCAGATCATTTCCGCCATTGCCCCGCTTTCCAGGATGTTTGGATACACCACTGCACTGCGCTCGGCTTCCCAGGGCCGGGGCACGTTTACCATGAAGTTTTCCCACTTTGACTGAAAAAAAAGTTTTCGCCCGGGCCTTCGGACCGGTTTTCCTTGTCCCGCTCTGATTTTTCCGCCTGTTTGTCCTTCAGGCTTTCCTGTGCCTCGTGGATTTTTTCGGTAAGCACCGGGTCCCCGGTTTCGCGAAGGGCCCGTTTGAGGTGAAACATGGCGTTTTCCGGTTCCCCGCTTTCGCTGTAATACCGTCCCAGGTAATAATGGGCCTCTCCCAGCTTTTTCTGCTCTCCCAGGCTTTGTCCGAGAAATAACAGGGCGCGCGGGTAGTCCGGGAAGGATTCGGCAACCTTCTTGAAATCCGCGATCGCGGCCTCGGTCTCACCGCCGGCCATGCGGGCCCGGCCCAGGAAAAACAGCCCCTTGGG
>JAIPEJ010000158.1 GCA_021737225.1 Desulfobacteraceae bacterium | reverse complement strand
ACAGACTGCAAACCCGATAAAGCTTAAAGGAGGAGAAAATGAGACACAAAAAAGCATTGATCGTGCTGGCATTAATCGCAACTGTTGGATTTATTGCAACCGCTGCATGGGCCGGACCCAGGGGCGGAGGCCCATGGGGCGGCTGGGGAGGAGACGGCCCCGGCTACTGCGCAAACATGGGTCCCCAGAACCAGGCCTTTATGGAAGAAACCGCTGACCTCCGCGACGAGCTTGCCGGAAAGCGGGGCGCATATCAGGCCCTGATGGCCCGGGAAAACCCGGATCCGGAGCGGGCTTCTGAACTTCAGCGGGAAATGTCTCAGATAAGAGAGCAGATCCGATCCAGGGCGCAGAATCACCAGGCCTATTCCGGCAATGACCACTACGGTAACCACGGCTATGGTGACCGTGGCCGCGGCGGTCGCGGCTGGCACGGCAACTCCGGGGGGCGTTGCTGGTAATCAAAGCAGCCGGCGGGAAATCATTTCTTCCCGCCGGTTTTTTTATTCTCCTTACCGCCGGTCAGCAGACCCTTTCCTGCCCCCGGATTTCCGGGAAGCCTCTTATATTTTTAGTCAATTAGTGGTATGCTTTTCACCAGCAGCTCAGGAAAAGATGCCCGGCCCCGGTCGAAGGGAGACTGGGGGAGGCTGCAGTATAATGCTATTAATGGAGAGAGGAAATTGATCCCGCATATGAACCGCGGTATAAATATCCGGGGCACAAAGATCGCCCCGGCGTTGTTGATTGCCCCCATGGCCGGACTGACCCACGTTGCCTTCCGGGAGCTGGCTGCCGAATACGGCGGCTACGGCCTGATGTTTACCGAGATGTGCAGCGCAAAGGCCCTTCCCTCGGAAAATCCACAGGTTTCCGCCGTGTTCCGATGGCGCGCCCAGGAGCTGCCGCACCTGATCTGCCAGATTTTCGGTGCGGATCCGGACCAGATGGCCCGGGCGGCCGGGCGGATCGAATCCGAGGGCTTTTTCGGGGTGGATATCAACATGGGATGTTCGGTGGCCGCCATATGCAAGCAGGGGGCAGGGGCGGGTCTGCTCAAAGAACCCGGCCGGGCTGCAGAAGTGGTGTCTGCCGTGCGAAATGCGGTTTCCATTCCGGTAACCGTGAAATTCCGCACCGGCTGGCAGGACGCGCCGGAGCCGGCCGTGGATCTGGCGCGCCGGCTGGCAGCGGCGGGGGCAGATGCCCTGACATTTCATCCCCGGGTGGCCCCGGACCGGCGTTCCCGGCCGCCAAAATGGGACTATATCCGGGCTGTCAAGCAGGCCGTGGACATCCCGGTATTCGGCAATGGTGAAGTGTTTTCGGAAAACGACTGCCTGCGCATGCTGGCAGATACGGGGTGCGACGGTGTGGCCATCGGCCGGATGGCCCTGGCCCGTCCCTGGATTTTTGCCCAGTGGACCCAAGGCTTTGTGCCGTCTGCGGAGATTTACCCGCACTGCGCCCACCGGATGCTCGATGTGCTGGAAAAATATTACGAACCGGTAAATGCGCTTCGCCGCTACAAAAAGTGGCTCGTGTATTTTGCAGCCAACTTTACCTACGGCCACCGGTTTGCCACCCTGGTCAAGGGGGCCGCAGACATTCCGGCCGCACACCGCGCAGTGGATGCCTTTTTCCAATCAGACCCGGCAAGAAGCCGCACCCCGAACATGAATCTCTTCCGCTGATTCCAAAAAGCCAAAAAGGGGACAGATCTATTTTTCAAAAAATAGATCTGTCCCCTTTTTGGGGCGGCCTTTACAATCAGGATGGAATGTGGCATGTTTATGTGTTATTTAAGCTTTATGGGTGCTGATTTACACAAATTCCGGACGCGGGGTGCAGGATGCTCTGGGATCCGCATATGACAAACATCCGACAGGATTTTGAAAAGCGGGAAGACGCTTTTATCTCTCCCTACGGGATTCGTGCATCGCAGTCCAGGGGACGCTGCCAAGCCGAGCAGCCGTGCCCGGTGCGCACCGTATTCCAGCAGGACCGGGACCGGATCGTATTTTCCAGTGCGTTTCGCCGTCTCAAGCACAAGACCCAGGTCTTTTTATCCCCCCTCGGGGATCACTACCGCACCCGCCTGACCCATACCCTGGAGGTGGCAGAGGTGGCCCGGACCATTGCCCGGGCCATGCGCCTAAACGAGGACCTGGCCGAAGCCGTGTCCCTGGGCCATGATCTGGGGCATACCCCTTTCGGGCACAGCGGCGAGACCGCGTTAAAGGAGATATTTTCCCCGGATTTCAACCACAGCGATCAAAGTCTCCGGGTGGTGGACGTGCTGGAGCGCCACGGCCAGGGACTGAATCTCACCTTTGAGGTCAGAGACGGCATCCTGAAGCACTCCAAGGGATTCGGCGATATTATCCCCGCAGATCCCGGGAAGATGGCGTGCACGGTCGAGGGCAGAATCGTTCGCTTTGCTGATATCATCGCTTATCTGAACCATGACCTGGATGATGCGGTCAGAAGCGGGGTGATCCAGGATTCGGCGGTTCCCGAAATCTGCGTCAATGTATTGGGCCGCACCCACGCCGAGCGGGCCACCAGTATGATCCGGGACCTGATTTTTTCCAGCCGGGCAATGGACGGAAACCTGGAACTGGCGTTTTCAGATCGGGTCTTTGAGGCCATGAGCGAACTGCGCCGGTTTCTCTACGAAAACGTGTACCGCTCCACCCGGGTGCATGCCGAGTTTATCAAGGCCAAAAAGATGATCTCCGAGATCTATACGTATTTTTTAAACAATCCGGATCAGCTCCGGGAAAAAACAAAGAGCATGGAGATGCGTGCGGCGTATTTCAATGAGGCGCCCGCAGAGCGCGTCATCTGCGATTATATCGCCAGCATGACCGACCGCTACGTGCTAAACCTCTATCAACAGCTTTTTGTTCCAACGCCCCTGGTGTAGGATGACGCTATCCCCGGTTTCGGTAGACAGCCTGGCCGCAGAGCCGTTTTTAAAAGATCTGATTGCTGAGCTCGAAGATCTGTACGGGCAAATGGATCGCCTGTATGCGCAGAAATCAGCGCATTACGGGTTTGAATGCACCGGGTGCACGGAGAACTGCTGCCTGACCCGGTTCTATCACCACACCTTCCTGGGATATATCTATCTGCGCAAAGGATTTGCCGGCCTGTCTGCATCAAAGCAGGCCGCCGCCCGGCAGCGGGCCGAAGCATACCTGGCTGTTCTGGCGCAGTCCGAATCCGGGGAGAATGCGCAGCCGTTTCATAGAATGTGTCCGATAAACGAATCCGGTTGGTGTCTGCTGTATGCCTGGCGGCCCATGATATGCCGGCTCCACGGGATCCCCCACGAGTTTGCCCCGCCGGGCCGATCAAAACGGGTCTACGGGGAAGGATGCGCGGAATTTGCCGCCAGTTGCGGGCATTTGCCGTATTCTCCCTTTGACCGGACCCCGTTTTATGTCCGGATGTCCGAACTCGAGGGCAGACTCAGAAAATCCCTTGCCGTTTCCGGCAAGTCGAAAAAGACAATCGCCCACATGCTTGTACAAGACGAGGTGCCTGTAGATGCGCTATATTGAAGAAAAGGATGCCGAACAGATCCCGGGACGTCTGCTGTCGGAAAACGAGCAGTTCGCCTTTGCCTGCCATCCCGGAATCTCCTGTTTTAACCAGTGCTGCCGGAATCTGAACCTGTACCTGTATCCCTATGACGTCATCCGGCTGAAAAACTGCCTGGGCATTTCCTCAGGTGCGTTTATTGACACCTACACCCACGTGGTGCTGCGGGAGGGCAGTTTTTTCCCGCACGTGCTTCTGGCCATGGCCGAAAACGAGGAAAAGACCTGTCCCTTTCTTACCGATGAAGGCTGCCGGGTATACCCGGACCGGCCCCAGACCTGCCGGGCCTTTCCGGTGGAACAGGCCGTGTATTTCGAGGCGGGTAAACCCCGGCTCCTGCATTATTTCCGACCGCCGGAGTTCTGCCGGGGCCGGGAGGAAGCATGCTACTGGACGGTGAAGTCCTGGGAGGCGGATCAGAACGCGGGTTTTTACAACCAGATGACCGTGGAATGGGCCGAAGTCCTTGGCCTTTTCTCGCAGGACCCCTGGGGGGCGGATGGTCCCTACGGGCAGAAGGCGAAAATGGCCTTCATGGCCGTCTACAACATGGATAATTTCCGGCAGTTCGTTCTGGAAAGCAGCTTTCTTTCGCGTTTCAAGGTGAAGCCGGATCTGCGCCTGAAAATCAAAAACGATGACGTGGCACTGCTGCGCCTGGGCCTGGCCTGGATCAAGCTGATGGTCTTCGGCATCCGCACCACCCAGTTGTCGCCGAAAAAATAACCCGGTTTGGGGCCCGGTTATACGAGATTGGAATACCGGATCACGCTATCGGCTTCATCCGGGTCCGGCGGCTCCATGCGGCGGGCAAAATCGTCGAGCACCGTTTCGGCAACCGGGTCGGGCCGGTCCCTGTTGCGCTGCCGGCAGACCTCGAGCGGGACTTCAAAATACACGATCTTGACCTGGTAGCCGGCTTCCCGGGCCATTTCCACCAGCGGCCGGCGGTGCTTTTTCAGGATATTGGTGTTGTGGACCACCACGTTTTCACCGTTTTTCAGGGCCTCGCGGATTTCCAGGTTGTGCAGGGCAATCAGCAGGTCCGTGCCGCCGGGTCCGTCCTGGATGCTGCGGTCGCCCCACAGTTTTTCCCGCCAGTCATCCAGGCACACCGCCCGGTCAAATCCGGCTTGCCTGGCCCACCATGTTTTGCCGCTTCCCGGCAGGCCCACGGTGATGGTCAGGATTTTTTCTTCAGCTCCCGCCATTTGTCCAATCTTTGCTTGATCAGCTTTTCATGCCCCCGGTCGCTGGGATAATAAAACAGGGTGTCCCGCAATTGTTCCGGCAGGTGGTCCTGGGGGGCAAAAGCATCCTTGTAATCATGGGCGTACTTATATCCCCTGGCATACCCGAGGTTTTTCATCAACTGCGTCGGGGCGTTCCGAATATGATGGGGAACCGGTAGGGAGCCGTTTTTCTCCGCCGCCTCCCGGGCCCGGCCCCAGGCGGCATACACGCTGTTGCTCTTGGGCGCGGTGGCCAGGTAAACGGCTGCCTGTGCCAGGCAGAGATCGCCTTCCGGGGATCCCAGAAACCGGTATGCCTCCATGGCGTCCATGCTGACCGACAGCGCCTGTGGCTCGGCGTTGCCGATATCCTCTGAGGCAAACCGCACCATGCGGCGGGCGATATAAAAGGGATCCTCCCCGGCGCCCATCATGCGAGCCAGCCAGTACAGGGCTGCATCCGGATCACTTCCGCGCAGGCTCTTGTGAAACGCGGAAATCAGGTTGTAATGTCCCTCGCCGGTTTTATCATAGTCAAAAGCCTTTCGCTGGAGCGCGCCTTCCACCTGCTCCAGGCCGATCCGGGTCGGGCGGTTGTCTGCGTCCGTGTGAGCGATGTCAGCAGCCACGATTTCGAGGGCGTTTAAGGCTGAACGCGCATCTCCGTCCGAAATGGCGGCAATATGGTCTGCGGCAGCCTCGTCAATGGCCAATTCCATGGCCCCCAGCCCTTGCTCGCTGTCTGCAAGTGCCCGTTTGATCAGGGTCTTCATTTCCGTGTCAGAAAGCCGCTCCAGGGTGATAACCCGGCAGCGCGAGAGCAGGGCGGATATGACCTCAAACGAGGGGTTTTCCGTGGTGGCGCCGATCAGGGTGATCAGCCCGCTTTCCACGTGATGCAGAAACGCGTCCTGCTGGGACTTGTTAAAGCGGTGGATTTCATCCACAAAAAGGATCGTACGCCGGCCGTGGAACTTCTGCTGGTTTTTGGCCGTGTCAATCACGGCCCTGATGTCCTTGACCCCGGTGAGCACCGCGGAGAACTGGACAAAGTGGCAGCGGGTGCGCGCGGCAATGATCCGGGCCAGGGTGGTTTTGCCGCTGCCCGGCGGGCCCCACAGGATCACGGAAAAGATCCGGTCGTTTTCAATGGCGTTTCGGATCAGCGAACCAGGGGCCACGGCGTGCTGCTGGCCGATAAATTCGTCAAGGTCCCGCGGCCGCATGCGGTCTGCCAGCGGGCGGTCTGCCGCACTCGCCTTTTCTGCCTGGTAGTCAAACAGGTCCAATGTAAATACCTTTGATATCGGACTTTGCCGGTAACCTGAAGCAATCACCACGAAGCGCACGAAGGTATATCTTGTTCAAGGTTTCTTCGCGGGCTTCGTGTCCTTCGTGGTTGTAAATCATGTATTATCCGGGTATCCGCGGAATACCCGGAGTTTTGTTCATCACCTTGATTTGGCGGATTTTTTCTTGCCTGGCGATCTGCGCTGTCGGCTTTCACCGCGTTTGCGCAGCAGCAGCCGGACAGGCACCAGGTCGAGCCCTGCGGCATCCCGGATCTGGTTGACCAGGTAGCGCTGGTAGGAGAAATGAACCCCTTCCGGGTAATTGACAAAACAGACAAAGGTGGGCGGTTTGATGCCGGTCTGGGCTGCATAGTAAAACTTGAGCCGCCGGCCGTGGTGCATGGCCGGCTCTGTTCGCGCGGTGGCCGCTTCGATGATGCGGTTTAGCGGGCCTGTGGCAATACGGCGGGTGTACTGCTGGTAAACCGCGTCTGCGAATTCGAAGATTTTGGGCACCCGCCTGCCGGTCAGTGCAGATATGGTCAAAATCGGGGCAAAGTTTAAATATCCGGCGCGATACCGGATCTCGTCCTTGATCTGCTTGAA
>JAIPEJ010000157.1 GCA_021737225.1 Desulfobacteraceae bacterium | reverse complement strand
ATCTGCTGCGGCTTCGGGGGGCGTATTTCCGTGGAGTACCCGGATATTTCCGGTGCCATGGCGGCGGACAAGGCGGCCAATTTCGCGGCCAGCGGCGCAGACGTGCTGGTTTTGTGCGAACCCGGCTGCCTGCTGAATATCGGCGGCTACGTGAGCCGGCATTATCCGGAAAAGCGGGTGGTGCACATGGCACCGTTTCTGGTGGAGCATTTACCGTAACCGCGAACAGGTCGGCCTGAAAGAATAAAACCACGAAGCGCACGAAGCACACGAAGTATACGTATTTATTTTTTGCTGTTCTATGATTCCTTCGTGCTTCTTCGTGTCCTTCGTGGTGGTCTGTGGATTTTCAAACATGTGGTATAATTTTGTCTTATGAAAGTGACCACGGAACAATATCGGCGGGTGGCGGCCCGGGAGATGGCCGATGAATACACGCAGGGCTTTTTAAAGCTGCTGCCCGCGCGCCTGGCAGAGCGCAGAAAAACCGCGTTTGCCGATTTTGCAGATCCCGCGGCGGCCCGGGCCGCAGGTGCGGCCATCCGGGCCGGGGCCCTGGAAAACCTGCCGCAGCTGCTGACGGACTTTGAGAAAAACGCAAAGGCCGCCGGCGCCCGGGTGTTCTGGGCCCGGGATGCGGCCGCGGCAAACAAATACATCGTGGACACGGCCCGGGAAAACGGTATCTCCGGTGTCACCAAGGGCAAGTCCATGATCACCGAGGAACTGGGCTTAAACCAGGCCCTGGCGGAAAACGGCATCCACGCCTGGGAGACCGACCTGGGCGAGTTTATCACCCAGTTGCTGGCCTGCCCCCCGTTTCACATCGTGGGTCCGGCGTTGAATATCCCGGTGGGCCGGATCAGCGAAATTTTTCTAGAAAAGGGCCTGATTGCCGAGCCCGAGCACGACCCGGTTCAACTGGGGCTGGCGGCCAGGCGCTTTTTGCGCGAAAAATTCCGGCATCTTGAAATGGGCATTACCGGGGTGAACCTGGCCGCGGCCGATTCGGGCACCCTGATCAACGTGGAAAACGAGGGCAACATCCGGCTCTCCAAATCCCGCCCGCGCATCCAGGTGGCGGTGATGAGCCTGGAAAAGGTGGTTGCGGACATGCCCGATGCCATGCACCTGATCCGGCTGCTGTGCCGGAGCTGCACCGGCCAGCAGGTCAGCGCGTACGTGTCCATGGATACCGGGCCGAAGAAAAATGATGAAATCGACGGCCCCGAGCAGCTCCACATCGTGATCCTGGATAACGGCCGCACCCGCATTTACGAGAACCCGGTCACGCGCCAGGCCCTGCGCTGCATCCGGTGCGGCGCGTGCCTGAATGCCTGCCCGGTCTACGGCCAGATCGGGGGATATCCCTACGGATGGGCATACTCCGGGCCCATGGGGCAAGTGCTGTCTCCGCTGCTGCTCGGCTTTGCCCGGACCCGGGACCTGTTTTCCGCCTGCACCCTGTGCGGCAAATGCCGGGATGTCTGCCCGGCGGGCATTGATCACCCGGAGTTGATGCGCTATTACCGGCACAAGGACGCGGCCGGGGATCCGGATTTCAGGGGCACCGGCGCGCCGCGGCTTGAAAAAGCGGTATATGGTGCTTACGCGATAATCGCCGGGAACCCGGCCTTGTGGCGGGTATTCGGCGCAATGGCGCGGCGGGCGGTCAATTGTTATGCCCGGGGCAACACCATCGGCAAGGGACCCGGCGTGCTGAAAGGATGGTTTGCCTTCCGGGATTTGCCGGCCCCGCCGGACCGGTCTTTTCGCGATCAGTGGAAACGCCGCAGCCCTGCGCCCCATTCCGCCAAACCGGCATCCGGGAGGAAAAAGCCATGAGCGTAAGCGTGCGGGATCAAATTCTGGTTCGCCTGCGGCAGGCGCCCGCCAGGGCCGTTGGCCAAAGACCGGCCGTGGCCCCGCCAAAGGAAACCGGGCTGGCCCGGGAGGATCGGATTGCGGCGTTTTGTGCCAGGTTTGCCGAACAGACCGGAATCGTGTACCATCATGATCCGGCCCGGGAGATCGGCGAGACCCTGGCGGAAATATGCCGGGCGCATGATATCCGCCGGGTGATATCCGGCTGTGATGCCGTGCTTGCCGCAGCCGGGCTTCCGGATGCGGCCATGGATATCCCGGAATTGGAACTCCGAACACAGGCCGGGTTTGCTGATCGCGAGGAATTTGCCGAAGCGGTTTTTGCATGGGCCGATGCCGGCCTGACCGGTGCGGATTACGGTGTGGCCGAATCCGGGACCCTGGTGCTGGCATTTGACCGGAATCATGCACGGCTGTTGTCTTTGGCCCCGGGCGTACATATTGCCGTTTTGTCGCGCGATCGCGTGGTGGGCGCATACGAGCAGGCCATGGCCGAACTCGGCGGCGTGCGGGAAATACCGAGCCAGCTCTGCTTTGTCACCGGACCGAGCATGACCGCAGATATCCAGGCCATGCCGTTTAAGGGCATGCACGGGCCCGGAAAAATCATTGTGCTTCTGGTTTGAAAGGAAATCCTGAATGAAATCCGTCTCCGAGCGGATCCGGCTGCATGACCCCCTTGGATACCGTTGGGCGATTTTCGGTGTTTTAAGCATCATTTATTTTCTGGCCTGCCTGCACCGCATTGCCCCCACGGTCATCGCCCAGGATCTGCTCCGGGAATTTGCAGCAGATGCAACCGCCCTGGGGGTGATGTCTTCTGCCTATTTCTACCTGTATGCCGCGGTGCAGCCGCCCGTGGGCATGCTTTCGGATACGCTCGGACCCAGGGCCGTGACCACGATATTTGCCCTTGTTGCCTGCTGCGGGGTTCTGCTTTTCGGATTCGCCCCGAGCATGGGCGTGGCCACCGCCGGCCGGGCCCTGGTGGGCATCGGCGTGGGGGGCGTTTTTATTCCCGGGCTCAAGATTTTTTCCAGGTGGTTTAAGAAAAACGAGTTTGCCGCAATTACCGGGGTTTTCCTGGCATTCGGCAACGCGGGCAACCTGGCGGCCTCCCTGCCGCTGACCTATCTTGTGATCCTGCTGGGATGGCGGGCCTCGTTCTGGGCCATCGGGGTAATCACGCTGGTAATGGCGCTGTGTGCCTGGCTGGTGCTGCGGGACAGGCCCGAGCACAAGGGGTGGGCGGCCATCGAGCCGGACCCGGGCGCGGCCTCTGATGACGCCCTTGACATTCCGGCCGACATCGGCGCGGTCAAGCGGCTGAAAATGGTGCTGGGAAAGCCCGGCTTCTGGATGGTGACCCTGTCCTACTTTTTTTTCGGCGGCCCGGCCCTGACTTTCCAGGGACTGTGGGCCGTGCCGTATCTGGTGGATGTGCACGAATACTCCCGGATGACCGCGGGGGCAATTCTCATGCTGATTCCCCTGGGTTTTATCATCGGTGCGCCGGTTATCGGCTTTCTGGCCGACCGGCTGCCGTTCGGGCGCAAGCCGGTGGTGGTTTCGGCCATGGGCGCGGGGCTTGCCTGCTGGTCGGTGTTTCTTTTTACCGGCGGGCAGCCGCCGGCCCTGCTGGTTGCACCGCTTTTTTTGGTCATCGGCCTTTGCGGCGGCGGGGCCCTGTCGCTTTATTTCGCCATTACCAAGGAGCTTTTCCCGGCCTGGCTCACGGGCACTGCCATCGGGCTGATGAATCCCGCGGCCTTCCTGGGCACGGCATTGTTTCAGCCGTTTACCGGCTGGCTCATGGACCTGGTGGGGCGCGTGGGCCCGCACTACCCGGTACAGGCCTATTTTCACGTATTTATCGCGATTTTTGCATCCATCTCCATCGACTTTGTCTGCCTGACATTGCTCCGGATTCCAAAAAAATTGGCAATCGCGGTCCCGGAGGTATGAAGCGATTTTCGCACACGGCGAGGGATTTTGTTACGCATGTCAGATTTAAACCACGAAGCACGCGAAGAACACGAAGTTTTTGTTTTTATAAAATTTTTTCTTCGTGCACTTCGTGCTCTTCGTGGTTTTGGTTTATTTTTTTGCAGGAAAGCATTCGAGCAACCCGTGATTTTGAAACCGCATCAATAAGGAGGCAATCGTGGCAACCAGATTTGTAAGTGAAAGAAACATCCAGTTTTTACTCTACGAGGTTTTTGATGTCGAGTCGCTGACCGGCTATGACTACTACAGCCAGCACAACCGCAAGATGTTTGACATGGTGTTAAAAGAGGCGGTCAAGCTGGGCAAGGATCTTTTGTTTCCCCTGTTTGAGGAAATGGACCGCAAGCAGCCGGAACTCGTCGGCGGCGAAGTTCGGGTGCATCCATCCATGAAAAAGATCATAAAGGAATTCGCGGAAGGCGGCTGGCTGACCAGCACGGTCCCGTTTGACCAGGACGGCGAACAACTGCCCAACATGGTGGCAGATATATGCGAGTTCATCTTTGCCGCAGCCAATTATTCGGCCCATGCGTATGTGGGATTGACCAAGGGTTCCTCGCATCTGATCGAGTGCTTTGGCAGCAAGGAACTCTATGACACGTATGTGCCCAACATGCGGGCCGGCAAGTGGCAGGGCACCATGGCGTTGACCGAGCCCGAGGCGGGATCTTCGCTCTCTGATGTGGCCACCACTGCCGAGCCTACGGACCACGGCTATTACGCGATCAAGGGGCAGAAGATCTTCATTTCCGCCGGCGATCATGACGCGGCGGAAAACGTGGTGCACCTGATGCTGGCCAAGATTGCCGGCGCGCCGGCCGGCGTGAAGGGGATTTCCCTGTTCGTGGTGCCCAAGTACCGCCCGGAGGCGGACGGCACCCTGGTGTCCAATGACGTGGCGACTTCCGGGATCTATCATAAGCTGGGCTATCGCGGCTGTCCCATCGCGCAGCTGAGCATGGGCGACAAAAACGACTGCCGCGGCTGGCTGGTGGGCGAGCCGCACCAGGGGCTGAAGTACATGTTCCAAATGATGAACGAGGCCCGCATCGGCGTGGGCATGGGCGCCACGGCCATGGCCAGCGCGGCCTATTATGCCGCCCTGGACTACAGCCGCTCCCGGCAGCAGGGGCGCAAGCCCGGGCAGAAGGATCCGAGCTCACCGCCGGTTGCCATTATCGAGCACGCGGATGTCAAGCGGATGCTGCTGTTCCAGAAGGCCGTGGTGGAGGGTTCGCTTTCGCTGCTTTCCCAGTGCAGCAAGTACGTGGATTATCTGAAGGTGCTCGACGGTGAAAACCGGCAGAAGTACAATCTGCTGCTTGAAATCCTGACCCCGGTGGCCAAGACCTACCCCTCGGAAATGGGCAATCTCGCCATCAGCGCCGGCCTGCAGTGCCTGGGCGGCTCCGGGTACTGTGATGACTATCCCCTGGAGCAGTATTACCGGGATTGCCGGATCCATCCCATCCACGAGGGCACCACCGGCGTTCAGGGCATGGACCTGCTGGGCAGAAAGGTGATGATGCAGCAGGGCCAGGCCTTTGCCCATTACGTAAATGAGCTGCAGGAAACCATTGCCGCGGCAAAGGACGATTCCGAGCTGGCCGGTTTTGCCGGCAGACTGGCGCAGGCCCTGGACAGGCTCCAGGAGGTGACCCGGCACCAGGTTTCGGTTGCGGAAAAGCAGGGCGCAGAGGCCTTTCTGGCAGATGCCGTGCTCTACCTGGAATATTTCGGGATCATTACCATTGCCTGGCAGTGGCTGCTGCAGGGCATTGCTGCCCGCAAGGCCCTGGAATCGGGGCCAAAGAAAAAGGACCGGGATTTTTACGCGGGCAAGATGTATGCCCTGCGCTATTTTTACGGCTACGAGCTGCCCAAGACCGAGGGCCTTGCCGCGCGCCTGACAGATGATGACAAGCTGACCGTGGAAATGGGCCCCGAGGCATTCAACGATTAGATCGCCTGTCAGCAGCGGGCGACATAAATGCCGTTTGTTGATGCGGATTGCTGCAGGGGGTTGTCAAATTCGACGGTGCGGCCCTCTGCGCGGTCAAATACGCCTGACAGGGTGCGGATAAATTCCTCCCGGGGCGGATCATTGGACCACAGGGCAAATACGCCGCCGGGCTTGAGAAATGATTTGACCCGCTTGATGCCGGCTGCGGTGTAAAAATCGCCGTGGCCGGCATCAAGCAGGCTGTCCGGGCAATGGTCGATATCGAGCAAAACAGCATCAAACTGGTGCCCGGGGACCTCCGGGTCAAATCCGTTCCCGCGGGCCAGGGCAAAGAAATCCGCCTGGTAAAACACGCAGCGCGGATCATTGTTCAGGACTTGCCCGTTTGGCACCAGCTCCCGGGTGTGCCAGTCAATCACCGGCTGGAAGGCCTCGATGACCACCAGGCGCTTGACCTGCTCGTATTTCAGGGCGGCCGCAGCCGTATATCCCAGGCCGAGCCCGCCGACCGCCACGTCCCATCTGCTGCCGCCGAGCCCGCCCAGGCCGATATCTGCCAGGGCCTGCTCGGATGCGTAAAAAAGGCTCGACATCAGGTACTGCTCGCCGAGCTTGACCTCGTAAACCGTCATGCCCTTGAGCGCCAGCAGGCGCCGGCGCCTGAGGACCAGTTCGCCCATGGGGGTCTGCCGGTAATCAAGTTCCTCAAACAGCGGCTCCGGATTCATAAAAACGCCTTTCTACAGGTGACAGAAGGGTTGGTATTTCACGGCACCGTTCTTTTTTTCACCCGCCAGCCCGGGTCTTTGTGATCAATACAACATCCTTGCCGACAAATTCAACCGGTGCCTGCCAGGCATCAGCCAGCCACTGAAACGTGGGCTTGGAAAAAAAGCAGACGTGGGT
>JAIPEJ010000006.1 GCA_021737225.1 Desulfobacteraceae bacterium | reverse complement strand
TGATCCGCTACGAGGGTCCCATGGGCGGACCGGGCATGCGGGAGATGCTTGCCCCCACCTCGGCCATTGCCGGAATGGGCCTGGACGGAGACGTAGCACTGATCACGGACGGCCGGTTTTCCGGCGGAACCCGCGGCGCGGCCATCGGGCACATATCCCCGGAGGCCATGCAGAAAGGTCCGCTGGCGATCGTCGAGGAAGGCGACCCCATTGCCATAGACATCCCCGGCAAAACCATTACACTGAAACTGGAAAACGCGGAAATCGAAAAGCGGTTCTCCGGGTGGCAGGCACCTGCGCCGAAAATCACCAGGGGCTACATGGCCCGATATGCCAGACAGGTGACTTCGGCGGACAAGGGAGCAGTACTAAAGGGATAAATCCAAAGCACGAAATCCGAAATTCTAAACAATATCAATTGACACAAACATATACAAACTCAGGAGCCAATGTTTGGAAAATTTGAATGTCGAATTTGTTTCGAGTTTCGATATTCGGATTTCGGATTTCGGATTTGTGAGTGCAATATTTTCCGTGAATCCGCAAAAATCATATTAGCGGGTATACGGCCGGAGGTTTTTGAAAACCGACTAAAGACAGCGAGGAAGGACAATGGAGCTCAAAGGTGCACATATTCTGTTGAAGATGCTGCAGGAGGAAGGCGTTGACACGGTCTTCGGCTATCCGGGCGGAGCGGTGATCGACATTTACGATGCACTCATGGAAGCCGGGGATATCAATCACATCCTGGTACGTCACGAACAAGGGGCCATCCATGCCGCAGACGGCTATGCCCGTGCCAGCGGCAAAGTGGGCGTGTGCCTGGTGACCTCGGGGCCGGGCGCCACCAACACTGTCACCGGGATTGCCTCGGCCTACATGGACTCGATTCCGGTGGTGATTTTTACCGGGCAGGTGCCCACCGCGCTGATCGGAAACGATGCGTTCCAGGAAGTCGATATCGTTGGCATTACCCGTCCCTGCACCAAACACAATTATCTGGTCAAGGACGTGCGGCAACTGGCCCGGACCATCAAGGAGGCATTCCATATCGCCCGCTCGGGCCGGCCCGGACCGGTGCTGGTGGACCTGCCAAAGGATGTGATCAATGCAACCGCGCAGTTCAAGGTGCCCGGCGAGGTCAGGCTCAAGTCCTACAATCCCACCTACAAGCCCAACATCAAGCAGTTGAACAAGGTGGTGGACCTGATCCAAAAGGCGAAAAAACCGGTGATCTTCTCCGGCGGCGGGGTAAGCCTGTCTCATGGGCACCATGAATTGACCGAGCTGGCCCGCAAGGCACAGATCCCGGTGACCAGTTCGCTGATGGGCCTTGGCGGATTTCCGGGCACGGATTCGCTGTGGCTCGGCATGCTCGGCATGCACGGCACCTTCCGGGCCAACATGGCCGTGTCCGAATGCGACCTGCTCATTTCCGCGGGCGTGCGCTTTGACGACCGGGTCACCGGCAAAGTCGACGAGTTCGCCCCGCATGCCAAGATCGTGCAGATCGACATTGATCCGACCTCCATCCAGAAAAACATCCCGGTACACGTGCCGGTGGTTGGGGACTGCAAAATCTCGCTTTCCCAGTTAAACAGCCTTCTGGACAAGGAAGATCTCAGCGGGGTGGAAGATCAACGCAAATCCTGGCTGGATCAGATCGAGCAATGGAAAGAGACAACCCCGCTGGCCTATAAGCAGGGGGACGTAATCAAGCCGCAATACGTGATCGAGACCCTTTACGATCTCACAAAGGGCGATGCGATCATTGCCACCGAGGTCGGGCAGAACCAGATGTGGGCGGCCCAGTACTATCACTTAAAGGAGCCGGGGCACTTCATCACCTCCGGCGGCCTGGGGGCCATGGGATTCGGCCTGCCGGCGGCCATCGGCGCCCAGGCGGGCGCGCCCGGCGTTCTGGTGGTGGATATCGCGGGCGACGGCAGCATCCAGATGAACATTCAGGAACTGGCCACTGCGGTGCAGTACAAGCTGCCGGTCAAGGTGGTGATCTTAAACAACGGGTTTCTGGGGATGGTGCGCCAGTGGCAGGAACTGTTTTACGAGCGCCGATATTCCTCGACCAAGTTTGTCCATACACCCGATTTTGTCAAGCTTGCAGAGGCCTACGGCGCCACCGGCCTGCGCGCTTCCAAGCCCGAGGAAGTTTCCGCGGTGCTCGCCGAGGGAATCAAGTGCGAGGGCCCGGTGATCATGGACTTTATCGTGGAGCCCGAGGAAAGCGTCTACCCCATGGTGCCCGCAGGGGCGCCCATCAAGAAGATGCTGCTGGTTTAAAACAGCTTGCCTGAAACAGTGAACGCGGGTTGAAAAGGATTTGACCATGACCGAAAAAAGACATTTGCTCTCCATTCTCGTGGACAACGAACCAGGGGTGCTCTCCCGGATTACCGGCTTGTTTTCCGGACGGGGATATAACATTGAAAGCCTGAGCGTGGCTGAAACCGTGGATCCGTCCATATCCCGCATTACGATGGTCACCAAGGGCAGCCCGATGATTATCGAGCAGATCAACAAACAGCTCAACAAACTCATCAACGTCATCAAGGTCAGCGACCTGACAGGCACGAAATACGTACAGCGGGAAATGGCCCTGATCAAGGTAAACGCCAGATCCGAGCACCGGGCGGAAATCCTCCGGATATCCGATATTTTCCGCGGCCAGGTGGTGGACGTGGGGGTTGAACATTTTACCGTCAAGGTCGAGGGGGACACGGAGAAAATCAACGCGGTTCTGAACCTGTTCAAGCCTTTCGGCATCCGGGAAATCGCACGCACCGGCGGCGTGGCCCTGCCCCGGGAAAACAAATAATAACGAACATTTGAATTTGTATCATTCGGAATCGTTTCGAATTTCGTGCTTCGGATTTATGGCTGAAGGATATCAAGGGCTTGGCCGAATTCCCCATGGCCAGCCCAGAGGACAAAATTTCAACAACTGAATACAAGGGAGGAATGTAAAATGGCAAAGCTGAATTTTGGCGGTGTAGAGGAAGAGGTTATAACATCAGATGAATTTACCATGGAAAAGGCCCGGGAAGTCTTGAAGGACGAAACCATCGTGGTGCTCGGCTACGGGGTGCAGGGGCCCGCCCAGGCGCTGAATCTCAAGGAAAACGGCCTTTCGGTCATCGTGGGCCAGCTAGAAGGCGATGAATACTGGCAAAAAGCGGTTTCCGACGGCTTTGTGCCCGGTGAAACCCTTTTCCCCTTAGAAGAGGCGGCCAAACGCGGCACCATTATCCTGGAACTGATGTCCGATGCCGGCCAGGTCGCCACGTGGCCGCAGATCAAGGAGTGCTTAAACGAAGGCGACGCCCTTTATTTCTCCCACGGATTTTCCATTGTGTACAAGGATCAGACCAAGGTAATCCCGCCGGAATTCACGGACGTGATCCTGGTCGCCCCCAAGGGCTCGGGCACCAGCGTGCGGAAAAACTTCCTGGAAGGCCGCGGGATTAATTCCAGCTTTGCCATCCACCAGGATTACACCGGCCGCGCAAGGCAGCGGACGCTGGCCCTGGGCATTGCCGTGGGGTCGGGATACCTGTTTCCAACGACTTTTGAAAAAGAGGTCTTCAGCGATCTTACCGGCGAGCGCGGCGTGCTCATGGGATGCCTGGCCGGGGTCATGGAAGCCCAGTACAACACACTGCGCAAGCACGGCCACAGCCCCAGCGAGGCCTTTAACGAGACCGTTGAGGAGCTCACCCAGAGCCTGATCCGGCTGGTGGATGAAAACGGCATGGACTGGATGTTTTCCAACTGCAGCACCACGGCTCAACGCGGCGCCCTGGACTGGGCACCCAGGTTCCGGGACCAGGTGGAACCGCTGTTTGAAGAGCTGTACCAGAGCGTTGCCTCCGGAAAAGAGACCCAACGGGTACTGGAGGCCAACAGCACCCCGGATTACCGTGAAAAGCTGACCCGGGAACTCGATGTCATCAAGAACTCCGAGATGTGGACCACCGGTGCCACGGTCCGTTCGCTGCGCCCGGAGCGCCGCGGCAAGAAATAGCTTCACCGGATTTTAAAAATGAATCACCACGAAGCACACGAAGTTAACGAAGAATTTCATTGCTGTATTCATGAGTTTATTCTTCGTGCGCTTCGTGCGCTTCGTGGTTGACAAAAGTAACCGGGAAAACGGTGATTTCCCCGAAACCCTCAGCAGAAGAAAAGAAGGTTCCCATGGAATCCATACTGCTCTACGACACCACATTAAGAGACGGCACCCAGGGCGAAAAGATCAATTTCACGGCCCAGGACAAGCTCAAGATTGCCAGAAAGCTGGATGAATTGGGCATCCACTATATCGAGGGCGGATGGCCCGGGGCTTCGGCCAAGGATTGGGAATTCTTTCAGATGGCCGCAAAAGAGCCTTTTGAGCATGCCCGGATGGCGGCCTTCGGATCCACGCACAAGCACGGCGTGGCACCCAAAGACGACGTCCATCTCAAGGCCATCCTTGAAAGCTCGGCGCAGGTGGGCACGATTGTCGGCAAAAGCTGGGATCTGCATGTAACCAAAATCCTTGGCGTTCCCATGGAGGCCAACCTCGAAATGATTCGCAATTCCGTGGCCTACCTGAAGGACAACGGAATCGAGGTCCACTATGATGCCGAGCATTTCTTTGACGGCTACAAGGAAAACCCCGAATACGCGGCCCAGACCATTGAGGCCGCGGTAAAGGGCGGCGCCGATGCCGTGGTGCTCTGCGACACCAACGGCGGTGCCCTGCCCCACGAAATCGAGGAGATTATCGGTGATGTCCGCGCGGTGATAGAAAAGACCGCCGACAGGCCGGTGCACATCGGGATCCATACCCACAACGATTCCAACCTGGCCGTGGCAAACAGCATCACGGCAGTGCGCGCCGGGGCCACGATCGTGCAGGGCACCATCAACGGGTACGGAGAAAGATGCGGCAATGCGGACCTGACCTCGATCATCCCGATTCTCAAACTGAAGATGGGGCATCCGTGCGTCTCTGATGAAAACCTGGCTAAGCTGCAGAAAGTTTCCCTGTTTGTCAGCGAGACGGCAAATATGACGCCGGTTAACAGCCGGCCATTTGTGGGCAAAAGCGCCTTTACCCACAAAGGCGGCCTGCACGTGGATGCCATTATGAAGGAATCCCGTTCCTACGAGCACATTGACCCTGAACTGGTGGGCAACAAACGCCGGGTGCTGATCTCTGACATGGCAGGCAAGGGCAATATCAAGTACAAGGCCCGGGAACTCGGATTTCCGGTCGATGAAAACGGATATGACTATGCCGAGATCGTCAACACGGTCAAACGCCTGGAACAGGAGGGATACCAGTATGACGTGGCAGACGGCTCTCTGCGCATTCTGATGGAAAAACTCACAGATCAGTTCAAACCGTGCTTTGACCTCGAGTCCTTCCGGGTGACCGTAGAAAAGGAAAAAGACCGGCCCTGCTATTCCAATGCCCTGATAAAGATCAACGTGGACGGAATCGAGGAAATCACGGCAGCCGAAGGCCACGGACCGGTCAGCGCGCTGGACAATTCCCTTCGCAAAGCGCTGAACAACGTCTATCGCAACGTGCTCGATCCCGTACACCTGGTGGACTTCAAGGTCCGGGTACTTGACGGCCGCGATGGCACAGGATCCAAGGTCCGGGTGCTCATTGAATCCCGGGATGAAGAGGCCATCTGGAGCACCATCGGGGTCTCGGAAGACATTATCGAGGCCAGTTGGCAGGCCCTGGCAGACAGCTTCCAGTACAAGCTGGCAAAGGTCACCAACGGCAACGGGCAGACGCAGCAATAGCGCACATGCTGATTTCAAACCGCAAAGCGCATGAAGTGAACCCGGGAAAACGCATTTTAACGGATGATATCGACCCAGGAGTACCCGTATGAAAGAGAAGGTATATATATTTGACACCACCCTGCGCGACGGAGAGCAGTCGCCCGGGGCGAGCATGAACAAGGCCGAAAAGGTACGGATTGCCACCCAGCTCGAAAAACTGGGCGTGGACGCCCTGGAAGCCGGATTTCCCGCTGCCTCTGAAGGCGATTTTGAAGCGGTCTCGGAAGTGGCCCAGAAGGTGGTCAACTCTGAAGTGGTTGCCCTGGCCCGGGCCTCGGTGCACGACATTGACCGGGCCTGGAAGGCGATCAGCCATGCAGCCCACCCGAGAATCCACATTTTCCTGGCCACCTCGGATATTCATATGCAGTACAAGCTCAATATGTCCCGGGAGGAGGTGGTCAAAAGCGCTGTTGACGCGGTAAAATATGCCAACAGCCTGACCGGGAACATCGAATTTTCCGCTGAAGACGGCTCCCGAACCGACCCGGATTTTCTCTGCCGGGTATTTGAAGCCGTTATTGACGCCGGAGCCAAAACCGTCAATCTCCCGGACACGGTGGGCTATGCGATTCCCCATGAATTCGGGGAACTGGTGGCCTATGTCCGGAAAAACACGCCGAATATGGACAAAGCGATTCTGAGCGTGCACTGCCACAACGACCTGGGGCTGGCCACCGCCAATACACTGGCGGCAATCGAAAACGGGGCCCGGCAGGCAGAGGTCACCATCAACGGAATCGGTGAGCGGGCCGGCAACACTTCGCTGGAAGAGCTGGTCATGACGTTAAACACCCGGCCCACTTATCTGCCGGTGACCACCGGGATCGAGACCACGCGCATCTACCGTGTCAGCCGGCTGGTAAGCATGATTACCGGGCTTATGGTGCAGCCCAACAAGGCGGTAGTGGGGGCCAACGCATTTGCTCACGAAGCGGGAATTCACCAGCACGGCGTGCTCCAGAACCCCATGACCTATGAAATCATGAAACCCGAGACCATCGGCCTGACAACGAGCCGAATGGTCATGGGCAAGCATTCCGGAAAGCACGCGCTGCACAAGCACCTCCAGAATATCGGCTATGATCTCTCCGAAGAGGAGCTCAAGCTGGTTTTCAAGAAATTCAAGGAACTGGCGGACAAGAAAAAGGTCGTGCTCGACGAGGACCTCGAAGCCCTTGTCAACGAAGGGGTGCTGCGGACCGCGGATATCTATTCGCTGACCTACCTGCACGTTACCGCCGGCACCACTGTGATGCCCACGGCAACGGTGAAGATGGTGATCAACGGCAATGAAACGTTTTGCACGGGAAGCGGCAACGGTCCGATTGACGCGGTGTTCAACGCCATTTCGGAGCTCACGGGAACCGAATCCCAGCTGATGCGCTTTTCGGTAAACGCCCTTACAGGCGGCACCGACGCCCAGGGCGAGGTCTCGGTTCGTCTGAAGGAAAGCGACGTGATCGCGCTGGGCCGCGGGGCGGACCCGGATATTATCACTGCCAGCGCGTTTGCTTATATCAACGGCTTAAACCGGCTGGAATATCTCAAAAGCCACCCGCCGCGCAAGGCCGAGTCTGTATAGCCGCCGTTTTCCCCAAAAAATCCGGGCGGGCTTTTCCGCCCGCCCGGGTCCTGGTCTTTTCCTGCCCTGCTATTCTTTGATCTCGAAATGTGCCCGACGGCTCTTGTCCATGTTTTCCCCGCCTGAAGACTTTTCTTCGCCCCGGATCTTGACGCGGATCCGGGCGGGGGCAACGCCTTTGTTGACCAGGTACGTCTTGACACTGCGGCCCCTTTTGTGCGCCAGCCAGGTGTTGTAATCCTCCGAGCCCCGGGAATCGCAATATACCTCCACGTATACCGAAGTATCCGGATTGGCACTGAGCCACTCTTTTTTCCGGGCCAGCCGGTCCAAGGCCTGATCCGACAGGGAAGCATCATTTACGTCAAAATAGATATCCTCTTCAACCACCTGGGCGCGGGTAACCGAGGTGCCCGGCACCTTTTGTTCCTTTTTCCCGGCCTGCTTTTCGGCTTTTTCCGCAGGCTGCTTTTCGGCCGCTGCCGCGGCCTTTTCCTCAGCCTTTTCCCCGGCCTTTTCTTTTTCAGGTTTTTCCGTCTTTGACCGGGCAGCCGTTTCTTCCGCGGCTGCTTCCTGTACAGTTGCCGACGCGGGCAGATTTTTCTCGGGAGACTTTTTTACAGCAACCTGCTGGTCTTTTTTCTTTCCGGATGCGGCCTTTCCTGCAGCAGCCCCGGCCGCGGCAGCCGTTTCACCTGCCGCCTTTGCCTCAGCCCCGGATCCTGCAGCCGGGGCATCCGGCTGTTTTTCTGCCGCGGCAACGGCTTTTTCCTCTGCGGCCTTCGCCTTGTCTGCTGCTTCCTTCTCTGCCGCAGCCTTTGCTGCTGCGGCCTTTTCCTTGGCTTTCTTTTCTGCTGCCGCCTTTTCTGCAACAGCCTTTTCTTCGGCCGATTTTTCAGCCGTTGCCACGGCGGTTTCGCCCTCCGGTGCGAGCTTTTCCGGGGACACGCGAATGTCGCCGGCCAGCATTCCTTTCTTTAATTTCTTATCCGCCGGCTTATCGGAAAACCAGATGCCGAACATGGCTTTTTTAAACTCAAGGCCTTCTATAGTTGATCGGAGTTCGCCCTGCTTGTAAATTTCAGTCCCCTTACCCGGCAGATAGGCAAATTCAAAAACCTCGCCTTTTTTGATGGGGTCTGAAAAACACTCCATAAATGTGTCAATCTCCGATTCAATCGGCTCGATATTATCGCCGGTCGCACTCCGAAAACCATTATGAATTGCGGTTTTCATGGTTTGCTGGCCCACATCCTCGATCATATGGAGCCGGATCGCCATGGGTTGGTCTGCATTGATCACGGCATCGGCCCCGGTTTTGGCCTCGCGCACATAGAGCCCGCCCACGTATGTCTTCAGATACATTGACGTGCGAACGCCCCCGCCGTTTAACGCGACCGTTTTGTCCCCGATCTCCATTGTTTCCGGAAGATCCACGTTTTCAATCGTGCGGGCCGGACACAGCGACGCAGCCAGTAATACAGCCAGCACTGTGACAACGAGTTTTTTCAGCATGGCCTGACTCCTTTGCTTTGCAGTTAACAATTGGTCAAAGTCTTCACAATATCTTGAATGCGTTCAACATTGTTTGTCTTCATATATTGCACAAGACCGTCAATGATTTCCATGGTCACCTGCGGGTTCGCGAAATTGGCGGTACCGATTTCCACGGCCGTTGCACCGGCAATCATAAATTCAAGCACATCCTCTGCGGACAGAATGCCGCCGATGCCGATCACCGGGATTTTCACCGCTTCTGCAACCTGCCAGACCATGCGCAGGGCCACGGGCTTGATGGCCGGTCCGGAAAGACCGCCCGTGACATTGCCCAGCTTCGGCCGGCGGGTGTGGATATCAACGGCCATGCCGGTGATGGTATTGATCAGGGAAACGGCATCCGCGCCGCTGTCCTCCACCCGGCGGGCCACGCACACGATATCGGTCACATTCGGAGAAAGTTTGACAATCAAGGGTTTTTTCGTATTCCGGCGAACCGCTGTCACCACACGTCCGGCTGCCTGCGGATCAACGCCAAAAGCCGACCCTCCGGCCTTGACATTCGGACACGAGATATTGACCTCGATACCGGCGATTTGATCCTCTCTGTCAATCCGGGCTGCCAGCTCGGCGTAGGCCTCCTCGGTTGTGGCATAAGTATTGACAATCACCGGCGTTTCATAACCGCTCAAGCGGGGCAGTTTGTCCCGGATAAAGGCATCGATACCGATGTTTTCAAGGCCAATGGCATTCAACATTCCGGAGGCGGTTTCCACAATCCGCGGCGGCGGGTTGCCCGCGGCCGGTGACAGGGAAAGACCCTTTACAATAATGCCCCCGAGCCGATTCAAATCCACAAGCTCTTCGAACTCCACGCCGTACCCGAAGGTGCCGGATGCAGTCAGGACTGGATTTTTCAGGCAAATGCCGCCGATGTCCACGGCCAAGTCCGGATTTTCGCTCAACATGCGGATTCCATTCGCACCGGTCTTAAAGATGAAGATTATTAAATAATATCAATTAAATCATATCATGCTTCAGGATTCAACTGAAAAATCGGACCACTGCAAACCGGGAAAATGAATCTGCCTGGAAATCCGGCGCCATACCGCCTTGAAAAGCGGCTTGACCCACGCACAATCAGCGCTATATTGAATTTGTTTACCCAAATCCCGGGAGGAAAAACCATGGACGACATCGAATCCATTGTCGCGGATCAGCGCTTGTTTTTTGCCAGCGGCCGGACCCGGAGCATCGCCTTTCGACAGCAGCAGCTCCGGGTTCTTCGCAATGCCATTGCGCAAAATGAAAAGCAAATTTTATCCGCCCTGCACGCGGATTTGAAAAAAAGCGAATACGAAGGCTATTTAACCGAAGTCGGCATCATTTACGATGAAATCCGACATATTGTCAAACACACCCCCCAAGTGGGCACGTCCCCGCCTTTCCCTGTACCTTTTTACCAGGAACAAAAACCTCCAGAACCGGATATTAAATGAAATGAAATTTCCTTTGGCGGGGGCTGCATCAATGACACGCTGATCCACATTGCCACGCCCTACCTGCCCTTCGGCGGCATCGGGCAAAGCGGCATGGGAAACTATCACGGCAAGGCCAGTTTTGACACTTTTTGCCATGAGAAAAGCGTCCTGAAAAATCTTTCCCCGTTTGAAAACCCGTTTCGCCTGCCGCCATACGGAAATATGCTCAAGTGGCTGAAAAAGGTGCTGCGATAACGCATGCCACACCCGGGCGCACCCGTGACAAGACGGCACCCGCTTTTGAAAAACGACTTGACGCGGCAATGCCTGAGCCTGTAAAAAGTCCTTTTTACAGGCAGTGTTAAGTTTTAAGTGATTAAGTGATTAAGTAAAATCAAAATCTTATATTTTCGTTGCTTGGCGGACGGCACATTTTTTAGACTTCCAAGGAAGTCCTTTTTTGCGCTCTTGCGAAAGTGCTCTTCGTTGCCCTGACGGCGGTGCGGAAAAGCGGGTTTCCGAGCGGAAATCGAGGCTCGAAGAGGCTCCTGGAGCGAGGAAACTCCTTTTTCGCACCGCCGATCAGCCAAGATGCTTATGGATTTCCTTTGTTGCAAAAATACCGCCCTGGCGGGATAAACCGCTTTTTACGAGTTCATCAACCAATACACAGCTGACCAACTTGGCAAAACATTTTCTACCGCCGATGACACACCAGCCCAAAAGCCCGCTGCACATCTGCCTGCTGAGCTATCGAAGCAATCCCCATTGCGGCGGCCAGGGCGTATACGTGCGCAATCTGAGCTGTGCTTTAAGCCGCCTGGGCCACCGGGTGGACGTAGTTTCCGGGCCGGAATATCCGGAAATCGACAACGGTGTCCGGCTTATCAAGCTGCCCGGCCTGGATCTCTACAACCCGGAAAACCTGTTCCGGGTGCCCGAAGCCAGTGAACTGGCAGACCCCGCCAATCTCATCGAATGGCTGGGAACATCGACCATGGGTTTTCCGGAGCCGTTTACCTTCGGCATCCGGGCCCGGCATTTCCTAAAAGCCCGGGGCGGCGATTACGACATCATCCATGACAACCAGAGCCTGTCCTACGGCATATGGTCAATTAAGCGGAAAATGCCCACAATTGCCACCATTCACCATCCCATTACCGTGGACCGGGACGTGGCGGTGAAGACCGAATCGGCCTTCTGGCGTAAACTCAAGTCTCTGCGCTGGTACTCGTTTGTTGCCATGCAGAAGCAGGTCTCGCGGACCCTGGCCCGGCTGATCACGGTTTCAAGCTTCACCCGCTCCCATATCAGCCGGGAATTCGGAATTCCGGAAAGCCGGTTTTCCGTCATTCCAAACGGCATTAACACGGACTTGTTTTACCCGGTTCCCGAAATCCCCCGGGATACCAACCGGATCATCGTAACAAACAGCGCGGACACGCCGCTAAAAGGACTGCACCACCTGCTGCCCGCAGTGGCGGACATCGCGCAAAAACGCGATATCCGGCTCATCGTGGTGGGCACGCCCAAGAAAAACGGCATGGTTGTGAGGCTGATAAAAAAACTGGGCATCGGCCACATTGTGACATTTACGGGCCGGATCTCGTATGCCGAGTTCGTGCGCCAGTATGCCCGGGCAACCATGGCGGTGGTGCCCTCGGTTTATGAAGGCTTCGGGCTGCCCGCAGGCGAAGCCATGGCATGCGGCGTACCGGTGATCAGCACCACCGGCGGGGCACTGCCCGAGGTTGTGGGGGATGCAGGTATTCTGGTGCCGCCGGAAAATTCGGCCGCCCTTGGCCGGGCGATCACGGACCTGCTGGATCATCCGGAAAAGGCCCGGCAGCTTGGGGAAGCCGGATATAGACGCGTGCACCGACACCTGACTTGGACGGCAGTGGCGCAAAAAACCGTGGAGGCCTACCAGGAAACGATCCATGATTACCATAGATTATAACCGAATGCAGATAAAGGCGGAAGACCGCATACTGGACATGGGATGCGGCTTGGGTCGGCATGTGTGCGGGGCCTGTGCATATCCGGATGTAACCGTGGCAGGCGCGGATATCAACACCAAAGACCTGGCTGCTGCCAGGGAGCAGATCCGCGTCCATGAACAATACGGCCGGCCGTATGTGGGGCGATGGGCGCTATATGCGGCAAGTATCCTGGAACTGCCGTTTGCCGACCATTTTTTCGATCATGTGATCTGCTCCGAGGTCATGGAGCATATCCATGATCATCGGCGCGCGGCCCGGGAACTCGACCGGGTGCTCAAGCCGGGCGGCACCCTGGCAGTCAGCGTGCCGCGCTATTTCCCGGAGCGCGTCTGCTGGGCGCTTTCCAGCGAATATGCCAACACCGAGGGCGGCCACGTGCGCGTCTACCAAAAAAAACAGGTCATCGGCCTGTTTGAAAGGCTGGGCCTGCACCTGCGGCATTACCACTGGGCCCACAGCCTGCATTCGCCCTACTGGTGGCTCAAGTGCCTGGCGGGTCCGGACAATGATCAGGCTCCGGCGGTTGCCGCTTACCACAAGTTTCTGACGTGGGACATGATGAAAAAACCCCGCATGACCCGATTTCTCGACAGGCTGTTTAATCCGGTGCTGGGCAAAAGCCTGGTGCTTTATTTCCGGAAATCCGCCTGAGCACCCCCAGGGTTTTTGTCATGGACAGTTCGGCAAAAAGCCCGGAAGCCAGGGCCAGCCGGTATATGCGATGCGGCGCCTGCCCGCCTTGTTCTTCGGTTTGAAAAATATCGTGGATGGCCAGGTATCCCCCGGGCATCACGTGGGTGGCCCAGGCGTTGTAATCGGTAAAAGCGGCCGCATCCGTATGCCCGCCGTCAATAAAGACCAGGGCAAGCGGAATCGACCACATGCGGGCAACCGCCTCTGAGGTGGAAACAATGGGGACCACGGTCTGCTCCAGCTCCGGCCGGGCCAGGGTATCGCGAAACAGGGGGAATGTGTCCACCCTCCCGGCCCTGGGATCATAAGCATCCGGGGCAAAATACCCCTCCCCGGGCTGCTGGTCCTCGGATCCCCGGTGGTGATCAATGGAAAAAAGAATGCCGCTGTTTTTCCGGCATCCCGCACCCAGGTAAAGGCTTGATTTTCCGCAATAACTGCCGATTTCCAGGCAGGGCCCGCGCCGGGAGGCCGAAAGTGCCAGTTCATAGAGCCGGCCGCCTTCTTCCGAGTCCAGAAAGCCTCTGGTATTTTCGATAATTTCCGGATCAATTTCCATTTTTAAACGCTTCGGCTACGATGGCCCGGGCCTCGTCCCGGATCTGATGCAGGTGATCGGTTCCCCTGAAACTTTCCGCATAAATCTTGTAGATTTCCTCGGTGCCCGACGGCCGGGCGGCAAACCAGCCGTTTTCGGTCACCACCTTTAATCCGCCGATAGGGGCCTGGTTTGCCGGGGCTTTTGTCAGAACCTGCACGATGGGTTCGCCCGCCAGTTGCTTTGCGGAAATATTATCCGGGGAAAGGTTCTTGAGAATCTGCTTTTGTTCATGCGTGGCCGGGGCATCCATTCGCTCGTATACGCAGGTCCCGAACCGGTCTTCAAGCCCGCGGTACAATTCGCCGGGATCCTTGCCTGTGGCCGCCATGATCTCCGCGGCCAGCAGGTTCATGATGATCCCGTCCTTGTCCGTGGCCCAGGCGCCCCCGTCTTTTCGCAGAAACGAGGCACCGGCGCTTTCCTCGCCGCCAAAGCCATAGGCACCGTTTAAAAGCCCGTCCACGAACCATTTAAACCCCACCGGCACTTCAGCCAACGGCCTTTTCAAATGCGCGGCAACCCGGTCGATCATGGATGTGGAAACCAGGGTTTTTCCAACTGCGGCGGTTTCCGGCCACCCGCGCCGGTTTTCGAAAAGATACCACACCGCCGCAGCCAGGTAATGGTTCGGGTTGAGCAGCCCGGCACTGCGCGTGACGATCCCGTGGCGGTCCACGTCCGGGTCATTGGCAAATGCAATGTCAAAACGGTCCTTTAATTCGATCAGCCCCTGCATGGCCCAGGCAGAAGAGCAGTCCATGCGGACCTTGCCGTCCTTGTCCACGTGCATGAAACCAAAGGTCGCATCCACCGCTTTGTTGACCACCTCCAGGGACAGGCCGTATCTTTCCGCTATGGGCTCCCAGAAATAAACACCTGCCCCGCCCATGGGATCCACCCCGATTTTCAGGCCGGCAGCGGCAATGGCGCGCATGTCCACGACGTTTTCCAGGTCGTTGACATACGGGGCGATATAGTCATATTCATGCGTGGTATCCGCCTTCAGGGCCCGTTCAAAAGGTACGCGGGAAATTTTATCCGCCCCCTCCCGCAGCAGGGCATTGGCCCGTTCCGCAATCATGGATGTAACATCTGTCCCCGCGGGCCCCCCGTGGGGCGGGTTGTACTTGAACCCCCCGTCCTCCGGCGGGTTGTGCGAAGGGGTGATCACGACCCCGTCTGCAAGTCCCCGGCTTCTGCCGCGGTTATGGCTTAAAATCGCATGTGAGATCACCGGGGTCGGCGTATAGCCTCGGCCCGCCTGGATCATTACCTCGACATCTTCCGCGGCAAACACCTCCAGGGCTGTGGCCAGGGCCGGCTCGGACAATGCGTGGGTGTCCATGCCCATAAACAGCGGACCGGTGATATCCTGCGACTTGCGGTAATCCACAATGGCCCGGCTGACCGCCAGGATATGATCCTCGTTAAAGCTTTTGCGAAACGCCGATCCCCGGTGCCCGGATGTACCGAAGGCCACCTGCTGGGCCGGATCCGCAGGGTCCGGGCGATGGGTGTAATAGGCCGAAACCAGCCGCGGCACGTTTACCAGGATATCTGCGGGCGCCTTTTTGCCGGCCAGTTCGTGTATGCTCATGATCGCTATCCTTTATTCTTCCAACAGTCAATTCAAACCACAAAGCACACGAAGGCCACGAAGAAAAACAGTAAAATTATATTTCTTCGAATTCTTCGTGATCTTCGTGGGAAAAATTTGTGCGGATGCTTAACCGCTGGCTATGCCAGCTGAATAGCCTTTTCCGGGCACATCTCCTGGCAGCAGAAGCAGGCAATGCAGGTTTCATCATCAACCACCGGCAGATTATCCGCGTCATCCATACTCAAGGCGGAAACCGGGCATTGCTCCACGCATGTCCCGCACCCGGTGCACAGCTCGGGATCCGGCCTGGGGCGTACCTCTATGCGCCGGGTGATTAAGTCCTGGATCGATTCGTTATGCAGGAGCGCTTCGCCGCCCAACGGCGGGACCTTGAAGTCCGGGATGGTTTCGAGTTTTCCGGATACTTCTATTGTTTCCGGATCAAAATCACCCAGCCCCTTTTCCCTTGCATACTGGAGAAACCGCAGACGGGCCGGTTCAAGCCCCATCATCTGGGCGATCACCGAATCCACGGCCACGGCGTTATCCCCGGCAATGATGCATCCGATATCCCGCAGCTCCGGTGAGGCCGGGCCGTTGCCTTCCATGCCCACCACGGCGTCCACGATAAACAGATCCGGTACACGCAGGGCAAAAACATCGACCACGGCTTCGTGGAAACGCTCCGGGGATCCGGCCGCCTTGTGGATCCGGGCCTTGATAGCCCCGGGCAGAATGCCGTAGCTGTTCTTGACCGCACCGGTGACAACGGTGAGCCCGTGAGTCTTGAACTTGGGCAGGCTGATCACGACATCTGCCTCCAGCACGGCTCGGGAAACCCCCACTGTGGGCAAAAAGTCCGGATTAAAAGATTTCTGGACCGGATCGTCGCCGATATTTTCGTAATATCCGCCGGCTGCGGCCATCAATCCGGTTTCTTCAAAGCAGGCCTGGTTGTCCCCGTAATTGTGAAGTCCCGGATTGTCGCCAACCACAATTGAGGCGGGATTCTGAGATTCGACCTGTCTGACCACGGCCGAAAGCACGGCCGGGTGGGTCACAATGCCTTCATCCGCCTTTGATGACCTGAGGACATTGGGCTTGATCAGGACCTTTTTCCCCGCCAGGTCAACAGAGAAAAGCTCAAAGGCGCGCTGCACCGCCTGGTCGACATTGCCGTAGTCCGCCGGTTGAATCATGACTTTCGACATCGTACCACCTCTTCCTTTTGTTGCTGTAGATAATCCCGGATGTCAAAAAAATCCCCCCATTTGATGTAGCTACACCCGGCATCTTCAAGATATCGGACCAGCCTGCCGCGGGCAAAAACCAGATCCGCGCTGCGTGCCATGTTCTGATCGGTCATGCCGTCGCCGATCACGATCCGCGGATTGGCCGGAAAACGGTTCATCACCGCCACCTTGTCCACCAGCTCGGTGCCGCCCTCGAACTCGGAATGCACCCTGAGATACGGCCCGCTGTAATCGGCGTCCGCGGCAAAAACCCTGTGCACCCGGGAAATCAAGGAACCCAACCCGGCTTCCACCATGCCGCGCACGCCGCCGGACACAATAACAAAGGCAATGCCGCAGGCCTCCAGGTAATCCAAAAATTCCGCAAGTCCAGGGCGCAGCGGAATTTCCCGGACAAATGAGAGCACGGCCGGGTAGTGGGCAGAAGGGATGGTCTCAATCACCTGCCGCACCCCGCGACGCAGGGTGAGTTCTCCGGATACCAGCCGCTCCTTCACATCCGCCCACTGATCCGGCACAAAATGTTCAAACACCGCCTGCAGGCTCTCCTGTGCGGTGATGGTGCCGTCAAAATCGCAGAACACGTACGGGTTTTCCCCGTCTTTGGCGCTGTCTGTCATGAATTATCCCTGTCTGAATTCCGCTATCTCAGCCTGAAATCTCCCGACCCGCCAGCACGGGCAGGGTTTCCTGGATGTATTCGGTTAAGAACTCGTTTACGCTTTGCACATCCTCCATTTCCAGCACCGCATCCAGCACCCGCCGGGCATCGGCCTGGCGGACGTTTCGAATAAACTGTTTTGCCGACGGAATTGCAGAAGGCGTCATGCTGAGCCGGTCTGCGGCCATGCCGATGTACAAAAGCAGGCATGCGGGCTTGGCCGCGGCTTCCCCGCAAATACTGACCGGTTTGCCCCGGCTCTTGCAAATACTGACAATGTCGGCAATCGTGGCGACCACCGAGGGATGCAGGGCATTATACAGATTGGCCACCTTCTTGTTGTTGCGGTCCACGGCCAGCAGATACTGAATCAGGTCATTTGTCCCGATGCTGACAAAGTCCACGTACTTGAGCAGGCGATCAAGAATGGCCACCGCGCCCGGGACCTCGATCATGATGCCGGTGGCAATTTCCCGGTCATAATCAATACCCTTTTCATCGAGCACCCGCTTTTCCGATTCAAGCAGGGAAATCACCTGCCGGATTTCCTCCACCCCGGAAATCATGGGGAAAAGCAGGTGTATGGGGCCGTGGGCGGATGCGCGCAGGATGGCCCGGATCTGCCTGCGGAATTCCTCCTCTATCTCCAGGCTGATCCGGATGGAACGCCAGCCCAGAAAAGGATTGTCCTCCCTGGGATAGTCCAGGTAGGAAAGAAACTTGTCCCCGCCCACGTCAAAGGTGCGAATGGTCACGGTGCGGCCCTCGGCCTTCTGCAGCATCTTTGTATAAAGCAAGACCTGTTCTTCTTCCGTGGGAAAACTCCGGCGCAACAGGAACGGAAACTCGGTCCGGTACAGGCCGATGTGGTCTGCGCCGTATTCCTTGACATGCGGGATATCGGAAAGCAGACCTATATTGGCCCCCAGTCGGATGCTGACCCCGTCCATGGTTACAGCCGGCAGGTCCCGGATCGTTGAGAGCTGGCGCCGGATTTTCTGGTTTTCCTGCTGCCTGCGCGTGTATTCTTCCTGCACCACCGAATCGGGATTGACAAACACAAAGCCGGAGGCGCCGTCCACGATCAGGTAGTCGCGTTCCCGCACGTTTTCGAACAAACCTTCCACGCCGATGACAATCGGGATTTCCAGGGACTTGGCCAGAATGACCGTATGCGAAGTCCGGCCGCCGCGGGCTGTGACAATGGCCCGGAGATTCGGCTGGCGGATGGCCAGCAGGTCCACCGGGGAGATATCCGATGCAACCACGATCGTGGGACCAGTCATGGGCTCGTGGGGATCCCCTGTGACGCCCATCAGGTGCCCCAGCACGCGCCTGCCAATATCGAGCACATCCGCGGCGCGCTCGCTCAGGTAGGCGTCATCCATGTTGCGGAATGTTTCCACGTAATCGAGAATCACCTGCTTGAGGGCGAATTCCGCGCACCTTCCCGACCGGATATGGGAAATGATTTTGCTCTTGAGCCCCTCGTCCTCCAGAAACATCAGGTGCGCATCCAGGATGGCCGACTCCTGCTCGGAAATGCCCAGCCCGCTCTGGGCCACCCACCGGATTTGGGCGGCTGCCTGTTTAAAGGCCCGGTTCAACCGCTCCATGTCCGAGTCCGGCGATTCGGAAAGCAAGCATTGCACCTGATCAAAATCTATGTTTTCAGGGAGATAATGGGCGTATCCCTCGGCCACCTGCTCGGAGACCGGGTCGCCGCTAAGATGCGTCGGACCGACGGAACGAAGGCCTTGTTTCCGGCCTTCATCTGCATGAATTTGCCGGGAAGGAGAACTCCTGCGGTACGACAGATCCTCGAGAAGGCCGGTATAGGCCACGGTGGCCGAGATCTGGCTGGCGATATTGGCAAATAGAGGGATATCATCTTCACTGATCCCGTTTTCCGCAACCGTTTGAATCACCAGCACGCCGAGCACCTTCTGATGGTAAATCAGGGGGAGCCCCAGGAAGGTGGCATACTTTTCCTCCCCGCTTTCGGCATAATACTTGAATCTGGAATGACGGCTCGGATGGACGACAAGAACCGGCTTCATCTGCTCCAGGGCCAGCCCGGTCAGGCCCTCGCTGATATCCATTTCAATGACGTCCACAGCCGAAGGGTCAAGTCCGTGGGTTGCCTTGAGAACCAGCTTGTTCTCAGAGGGGTCGTATACATAAACCGAACAAACATCGATCTCCAGGCGCCCGGCGACCTTTTGAACAATCTGGTTCAGGGTGGTTTCCGGATCCCCGGAGTCGGTTATGGTCTGGAAAATGTCTTCAAGTACGCTCAGTTGCTGTGTCTGCATGGGCCGGTTTCCGCTCACAGGTAAAAGGTGGTTGAAGGAGCCGTATACGAATAAAAATAATATATGGAAGATTTGCAGTTTGTTCAAGCACCATCTGCATGACACCTAAATTGAGCGTTTCAAATTTTTACACGGATCAATATTTTGTATTTTTTTAAGGAATTAAGTCATTTTCAGGTGTTAAAAATTTGAAACCCTCCGGGATTTCCAATTTTGCCGCATCTACTGCGTCAGATGCAGTCTCGCATAGTCCACTATAGCTTGTCTGCATCTTCCTGGTATCTGCGGCAAACTTGAAAATCGCTCAAATTAGGTAACATTCATGTTGATCGCTGCCCGTTTTGTATACAAGGTTGCCTGATTCAAACCACGCCCTGATTTATGCAGGAGGCTTTTGATGAACCTATTGACTTATGGCACGCAGATGTTTCCTTTGATTTTTGTTCGCGTCCCCGGGATCATTCCCCTTGCCCGGAGTTGTCACCGGGCCGGTCGCGCATTTCCAGATCGCCAAGGATTTCGTCCCGCCGCGCCTCGAGTTCATCGAGCTCCTGGATAAAAACGGGTTTTACCGAATGCGGCGGGATGCGCTCGTTTAACGCGGCAATCTCCTTTTCGATGCGGCCGAGTTCCGCTTCCAGATCTTTTTGCCTGTCACTCATGGATACGCCCTCCTGAAAAGAATATCATAATATAATCATTTCTCGCGGCCGGACAACCTTCTGGACAAAAGGCCACTGCTTTAAAGTTGTTCCGAGGAACTTCCACTATTGCCGGAAACAGGCCCGGGAAGCTTTCCGAAGTGTCAGGACAGGTCGGGACGGCGGGGTGGTTTGCGCAGATGCATCGGGCGCGACAGCGGACGGCAGATGCGCAAACTTCACCGCCGGCCCGACCCTGCGAAAACCCGGGAAGCCTGATGTTTTTTTGCAGAGCCTTGCAAGATTGAAAGTTTCCGGGGAAAACCCCGGTCTTCAAAGTTTATCCGCGTGCTTCGCTTGCCGGGACTGCCGCATGTCGCTGCACTCGGGCCGGGCATCTCTAAGGCTTGCTTCGCGGCGGCTCGGCAAACTCGCCTTTCGGCTCAAACAGAGCCGGGCGGCTGCTGCCCATTTTTTCATCTCCGCTGCCTCTGCTTCAGACCCGCATGAATCCGTGTTTACCCGGAAACGGCGACTTTCCCGACGCCCACTATCGAATTTTCTTTCCCAGAATCCGGGTGGAGTTGATAACTGCGATCAGGGCCGTGCCCACATCGGCAAACACGGCCGCCCACATGGTGGCCAGGCCCGCAATTCCAAGTGCAATAACCGCGCCCTTGACCGATAGGGCGATAAAAATGTTCTGCCACACAATGACCCGGGTTTGCCTGGCAATGGTCACGGCTTCGGCCATTTTTCCCGGGGAGTCGGTCATGAGCACCACGTCTGCGGTCTCAATGGCCACATCCGAACCGAGTCCGCCCATGGCCACTCCCACATCCGCCCGTGCAATGACCGGGGCGTCATTGATCCCGTCGCCCACAAATGCGATGCGCCCGCGGCCCGTATTTTTCGCCTGAATCCGCTCCAGGGCGGCAACCTTGTCTTCGGGCAGCAGGTCGGCAAAATGACCGTCCAGCTCCAGGCGATCGGCAATATAATCCGCGGCGCACTGATTGTCCCCGGTGAGCATGAGGATGCGGTCAATTCCGCTTGCCCGCAGCGATGCGATGGCCGGGCCGGCATCTTCCCGGATGCGGTCACCGATGAGGATGTAGCCCGCGTAATTTCCCCCCACGGCCACGTGCGCCACGGTCCCCTCGATCATGCACTGATCATGCGGGATGCCATGGCTGTGCATGTAGCGATCGTTTCCCACGATCACCGCTTTACCGTCGAATTCCACCCGAACCCCGCTTCCGGAGGTTTCCACGTGACCGTTGACCCGTTCGGGGGCCACCCGGTGTCCCTTGTTTTCGTAAGCCGCCACGATGGCCCGGGCAATGGGGTGATTGGAATGCTGCTCTGCCATGGCGGCAAATTCAAGTACCTGCTCCGGGGTATATCCGTTCTGATGCACCACCTGCTCCACTTGAAAAACCCCCTCTGTCAGGGTGCCGGTTTTATCAAAGATTACGGTTTTGAGGCCGGCCAGTGCGTCAATAAAATTGGAGCCCTTGACCAGGATCCCGTGCCTGGAGGCCCGGCCGATACCGCCGAAATAACCCAGGGGAATACTGATGACCAGTGCGCACGGACACGAGATCACCAGCAGCACCAGGGCCCGGTACACCCATTGCTCAAGGGAGGCGCCCGTTATGAAAAGCGGGGGGACAAACGCGACTGCCATGGCTGCAAGCACCACGGCAGGCGTGTAATAACGGGCAAACACGGTAATGAAGTTTTCGGTGGTGGACTTGCGCGCAGCGGCATTTTCCACCAGTTCCACCATTTTGGCAATGGAGGACTGCTCAAACGGCTTTGTCACTTCCACCAGGATGGTGCCGTACATGTTAATGCCGCCGGCCATTACCGCATCACCGGCCTCCACCCGGCGCGGCACGGACTCACCGGTGAGCACCGAGGTATCGACCTGGGAGTCGCCTTCCAGAATACTGCCGTCCAGGGCAATTTTTTCCCCGGGCTTAACCACGATGACATCACCCGCGGAAACACTTTCCGGGGCCACCCGGGATACGCCCGCAGAGGTCCTTAAATTGGCGAACTCCGGACGCTGCTCCAGCAGGGAGGCAATTGAGCGCCTGGATCGGGATACGGCCAGGTTCTGCAGAAACTCCCCGGCCCGGTAAAAAATCATCACGCCCACGGCCTCGGAAAAAGCCCCGATGGCAATGGCCCCGATGGTGGCAATGGCCATGAGCACATTTTCGTCAAAAAAATCGCGTTTTGCCACGGTTCGCCCGGCGGCCGCCAGCACGCGCCCGCCGGCGGCAAGGTAGGCAGCAGCCAAAAGCACGGCAAACAAGACCGGCGGCACACCAAGGCCTTCATAATAATCGCACACCAGCACCAGCGCGAACAGCACCGCGGCCGCAGTGATCTTGGCAATCTCGGCTTTCAGGCGGAAGGTTTTGCCTGCACCGGCGTCTTCCCGCCGGCCCGTCCGGGACAAGGGTTCAAGCTCCACCCCCGGCTCCAATTCCTTTACCACGCGCCTGGCTGCATCCGTGTCATCGGCATCCAGATGAAGCGTCAACGTGCCGAAATCAATTGAGGCAGAACTGACGCCCTGCGTGTTATTGAGTGCATCTTCAAGCTTCTGGGCGCAAACCGCGCAATCCAGATTATTCACCCGGTATTTCTGCATGAATTTAACTTCCTGGTTTTCTCTACTCGCAAACATGCTGCAAGCCGAGGTTGAGCACCCGGCGGATATGTTCGTCATCCAGGGAATAGTAAACCACCTTGCCTTCCCGCCGATACTTGACGATACGGGATTGCTTCAGCAGTTTCAACTGGTGCGAAACCGCGGACTGCTTCATATCCAGCAGGGCGCACAGGTCGCACACGCACATCTCGGATTCTGACAGGGCCCATAGAATCGAAATGCGGGTGCGATCCCCGAATATTTTGAAAAAATCAGCCAGATCGCAGATCCTTGCATCTCCGGGCATGGCGGCCTGCACGGCCGCCAGGGTTTCCCGGTGAATGATCCGGGCACTGCAGACCTCCACGGTTTCTTCGGTTTCGTTTTGAATCCCGGCTTTTGACGGCATTATGCAAAATCCCTTTTTTATATTATCATATGAACACACATTAATATGTAATCTACACGGGATTTGTCAAACGATTTTTCCGGTAACGCGCCGGAGTATATCAAATCCAGTCGGCCGCAAAGAAAACTGCCCGGAATTTGACAATTTTTGTCAAGGCGTTTAAATTATTTGCGTATAGATTCTTACGCGATCATTCTGAGAGCTCATCTCTCACGATTTATAACCTATTGAAATATCAGGAGTCAGGAGTCAGGAGTCAGAAGTCAGAATTGAAGAAATGGATGCCTGAAGCAATTTGCTTACCTCCTCAAGATGATTTTTTAACTGAGGATTGTCGCCATAATTGAGATCTTTTGATAGAATCAAATGATATCGGGATTCTTCAAGTGAGCCTTGGGCAATATTCAAATATCTTGTTTTATCAGGCCGGGTCTTTTTGATGCGCTTTCCGCCAAACAACCAGATCTTGAAAATTCTTTGCAGGCGCTCATTTCATTCTGACCCCTGACCCCTGACTCCTGAATTCTGACTCCTGACTCCTGGATTCTGAATTCTTTACACGATGAAATTTCAAATATCTTTGGATAGTAATCCTTTGCTCGGAGGAAAGGTTGATTCTGGTAATCGGCGAAATCCTGGTGGATATTTTTCCGGAGTACCGCCGTATTGGCGGTGCACCGTTTAATTTTTCATATCACCTGCACCAGTTCGGCTGGCCGGTAAAGCTCGTCTCCCGCATCGGCGAAGATGAAACCGGCCGGGAGATCCTGGACCTGTTAAAGCGCCGCAAATTTGGCGCCGACCATGTACAGGTCGACGCCCGGCATCCCACCGGCAAGGTGCTGGTGCATCCTGACGGTTCTGGCAACCACGAATTCGAGATCCTGCGGGATGTTGCATATGATCACATCGAACTGCCCGGTTCTCCCGAGGCAATTACAGGCAGCCCCCCTGCCCTGATTTATTTTGGAACCCTGGTTCAGCGCACTTCCGCTGCTTTCGGGCGCCTCCAGGATTTTCTGGAAAGCCGGAGCCCGGAGACCCGGTGCCTCTACGATATAAACCTTCGCCCCGGCTGCTACAACACGGAAATCGTGCGCAACTCGCTTTGGCAGACCGATATCCTTAAAATCAATGACGCGGAAGTCACCATGGTTCGCGATATGCTCAACAGCCCGCTGTCGGAAGACCGGTTCATCGATTGGCTCATGCGGGAATACAAAATCGAGAAGGTCTCCCTGACCCGCGGAAGCGCGGGCAGTGAATTGTTTACCCCGCAATCGCGGAATAAATCGGAGGTGCCCGAGTTCGGCCCGGTGGTCGATTCGGTGGGCGCCGGGGATGCATATGCGGCTGTGCTGGCCTGGGGGTATCTCAACGACTGGTCCCCGGAACGCATTCTCACTGAAGCCTCGGCGTTTTCGGCCCGGATTTGTCAAATACAGGGCGCAATACCCGATGACCAATCCTTTTATGACGCGTTTATAGATCGAATCACAGGAGAAAAGCATGCCTGAAACGGGAAAACCGCTATACATTCAAATGTTCAGCATTCACGGCCTGGTTCGATTTGAAAACCCGGAACTGGGCAGAGATGCAGATACCGGCGGCCAGGTACTTTACGTGACCGAACTGGCCAAGCACCTGAGCAGCCGCGATGATATCCGCAGGGTGGATCTTTTCACCCGTCTTATCGACGATCCAAGGGTATCTGACGACTACGCGCGGCCCGTTGAACAATACAATGACAAGTGCCGGATTGTGCGCATTCAATGCGGCGGCAAGAAATATATCCGCAAGGAACTGCTCTGGCCGTATCTGGATGAATACATCGACAAGACCATCAAGTTCATCAAGAAGGATAAAGAATGCCCCGAGGTGTTTCACGGGCATTACCCGGATGCGGGATACGTGGCCATGAATCTTGCCGAGCTCTACGATCTCCCGTTTGTTTTCACCGGGCATTCCATGGGGATCCCAAAAAAGCAGAAGCTTTTAAATGACGGAATGAAAGAATCCGACATTGTCAAGAAATACAGGATCGATGTCCGCATCGACACCGAGGAAGAGATCCTGAAAAACGCTGACCTGGTGGTGACCAGCACGAACCAGGAAATCACGGAACAATACGGCATCTATACAAACTCCGAGTTCCCGGAATACAAGGTCATCCCGCCGGGTATCGACGTGGAGCGCTTTCATCCCTATTACCACGACCGGCTGCCGGAGGCGGAAAAAACCGAATTTGCCAAGTACGCCCAGGCCAACATGCTCGCGCAATTGGAACGCTTCTTTATGTATCCGGACAAGCCACTGATACTGGCGCTTTCCCGGCCGGACAAACGCAAAAACATTTCCGGATTGATCCAGGCCTACGGCGAGGACCGGGAGCTTCGGACCATGGCCAACCTGGCCATTTTTGCCGGCATCCGAAGGGACATCAATGAAATGGAGGAAAACGAAAAAGACGTGCTCACCCGGATGCTGCTGATGATGGACCGCTATGACCTTTACGGCAAAATGGCCATCCCCAAGAAGCACGACCCGGAATACGAAGTGCCGGAGTTATACCGGATCACTGCGGAAAAACGGGGGGTGTTTGTCAACCCGGCACTGACCGAACCCTTCGGCCTGACCCTGCTGGAAGCCGCGGCCACCGGCCTGCCGCTTGTAGCCACCAATGACGGCGGCCCGCACGACATCATCGGCACCTGCGAAAACGGCATCCTGATTGACCCCAACAAAACCACCGAAATCGCCGATGCCATTAAAAAAATCCTCATAGACGAACAACTGTGGGAGGATTACTCCAAAAAGGGGATCATGAACGTGCGCAGGTATTATACGTGGGAAAGCCATGCAGATACCTACACAAAAGAAATCCGGCAGATTATCGAAAAAACCGCCACGGCACGCCCCGCTGCAGCGGGAACCGCAAACCCGGTAGGCAAGCGCCTGTCGAAAGTGCAGCGCTTCCTGATAAGCGATATCGACAACACCCTGATCTGCGACGATGACAGCCGAAAAGATACCGGCCATAAGGAGGAGTTGATCCAATGGCTCCGGGAGAACCAGCAAAAAGTGGGTTTTGGCGTGGCCACGGGCCGCCGGTCCCATTCGGCCATCAGCGTGCTTGAAGAACACGGGTTTCCCCGGCCGGACGTGGTCATCTCGGATGTGGGCACGGAAATCTACTACGGCAGCGATCTCCAGTACGACAAGGGATGGGATGCGCATATCGCCAGCCGCTGGAACCGGGAAAAAATCATGGAACTGCTCGCGGAATTTAATTTTCTGGAACTCCAGGACGAATCCGCCCAGCAGAAATACAAGCTCAGCTATAACATGGAGCCCGGCAAGGACCGGATTGCCAAAATCCACAACAAGCTGGCCAAAAGCCGGCTGCGCTATACCCTGATCTACTCCCACGAACAATACCTGGACATTATTCCCTACCGGGCATCCAAGGGCAAGGCGATCCGGTACCTGAGCTATAAGTGGGAAATGCCGATAACGAATTTCCTGGTAAGCGGGGATTCCGGCAACGACGAGGAAATGCTCCGCGGCGAGCAGTACGGCGTTGTCGTGGGAAATTACAGCCCGGAGCTCGAACACCTCAAGGGCGTGAGCAAAATCTATTTTGCCGGCAAGCCCTGCGCCGGTGGCATCCTGGAAGGTATCCGGAAATACAACTTCACCAAAGGCGTACCGGACGAATCCTGAGGAGGCCGCATTCCGATTTTCCGGGAAACCTGCTTGACACGTGCCGGAAAACCGGCATACTTCTTAGAGATTACATCAGCCGACAGATACATGGATTTCATCCCCACCCACGGGCCGGAGTGCAGAGACATGAAACGGATTTTTACGGTAATCGGCACAATCCTTCTGATCGCCGCGGCAGCATCGGCGCAAGCGGAAAACAGCGCCCCCGGGCTCAAGGTATTTGTCAGCATCCCGCCCCAGAAATATTTCGTCAAACAGATCGCCGGAGACCGGGCCGATATCCGGGTCATGGTGCCCCCGGGCGCCCATCCGGCCACATACGAACCAACGCCCCGGCAGATGACCGCCCTGGCCGAGTCAGACATTTACCTTGCTGTCGGCGTGCCGTTTGAATCCGCCTGGATGGACAAAATCCGCAAGGCAAACCCGGATCTGGCCATTGTCCATACCGATGCCTGGATCGAAAAACAGCCCATTGACCCGACAGCATCCGAAAAGCACGCCCACGGTGGGAAAGATCCGCACATATGGCTCTGCCCGCCGCTGGTCATGCTCCAGGCCAGACATATGGTAACGGCATTTATTGCAGCCGACCCGCAGCACGCTGAATTCTACAACTCCCGGTACCGGCAGTTCGTATCCGCCCTGGACGAACTGGATGCAAAACTGCGCAGCCTTTTTCCGCCCGGTAAAAAGACCCCGGAATTCCTGGTTTTCCATCCCTCCTGGGGATATTTTGCAGATGCCTACGGCTTAAAACAAATCCCTGTGGAAAAAGCGGGCAAGTCCCCGAAGTCCGCGGAAATCCAACGACTTATCAAGCATGCCCGGCAGAAAAAAATTCAGACGGTGCTGGTGCAGCCGCAGGTTTCAAGCCGCGCCGCCGAAGTGATTGCCCGGGCCATTGACGGAAGCGTGGTTGACGCGGACCCGCTGGCTGCAAACTGGCGGGAAAATCTTCTTTCCGTGGCCGAAAAAATCCGTCAGGCAGCGAGGTAAGCGAAATGGGCGAGCCGGTGATTACTGCCGAGGAAGTCTTCTTCTCCTATGACGGGGTACCTGTAATCGAAAACGCCAGCTTCAGCGTGGCGGAGCGGGAATTTCTGGCCATTATCGGTCCCAACGGCAGTGGCAAGTCCACGCTGGTCAAGCTCATGCTCGGGCTTTTAAGACCGGATTCCGGAAAAATCCGCATTTTCGGCAAGGCTCCGCAAAAAATTTCCCACTGCTTCGGTTACGTGCCCCAGGATGTGGCCATTAACCGCTCCTTTCCCATTTCCGTGATCGACGTGGTATTAATGGGCCGGCTGCGCCACCGCGGAAGCTCCCGTATCCGGGATCGTGACCGGAAAGCGGCCGCAGCGTCGCTTGAACAAATGGGCATGGCCGGATACGAGAATCGCAAGATCGACGATCTTTCCGGGGGTCAGCGGGAACGGGTATTTATCGCCCGGGCCCTGACCACGGATCCAGACATCCTGATCCTGGACGAACCCACCGCCAGCGTGGACACCGGCGGCCAGGCCGAGCTCTATTCCCTGCTGCAGGAACTCAACCGCACAAAGACCATTATCATTGTCAGCCACGACCTGATGGTCATGTCCTCGTCCGTGACCGCCGTGGCCTGTGTCAACCGGCAGGTCTATTACCATGACCAGGGGGAAATCACCCAGGATATGCTGGACATGGGATATCAGTGCCCGGTGGAACTCATCGCCCACGGCCAGCCCCACCGGATTTTAAAGACCCACGAGGACGAATCATGATTGAAGCACTGCAGTTCGAGTTCATGCGCAACGCGCTTTTTGCCGGCCTTTTTGCCAGCCTGATCTGCGGCGTGATCGGCACTTTCGTGGTGGTCAACCGGCTGGTTTTCCTCACCGGCGGGATCGCCCATGCCGCCTACGGCGGAATCGGGACGGCCCTGTTTTTCGGCATCCCCTACATCTTCGGCACGCTGGGATTTTCCCTGGGCGCGGCCCTGATCATGACTGCGGTGACCATGAGGACCCCAGAGCGTTCCGATACCTTTATCGGGGTATTGTGGGCCGTGGGCATGGCCATCGGTATCATTCTCATCGACCTGAGCCCGGGCTACAACGTGGACCTGATGAGCTACCTGTTCGGCAGCATCCTGGCCGTACCCGCAGGGGATGTCTGGTGGATGACCGCCATGGGGGCTGTGACCCTGGCGGTGACGATCTATTTTTACCGGGACATGATCGCCATTTCCTATGACGTGGAATTTGCCCGGCTCCGCGGCGTCCCGGTCAACCTCCTCTACTTTCTGTTCATGGCGTTGGTGGCGGTCTCCATTGTGTTTATCATCCGGGTGGTCGGGCTGATCCTGGTTATTGCGCTTTTGTCCATTCCGCCGTATATTGCGGAAAAATACGCCAAATCCCTGGGCGCGATGATGGTCATCGCCGTCATCCTGTCGGCCGTGTTCAATATTACCGGGCTGTGGGTGGCATACATGCTCGACCTCACTTCCGGGGCCAGCATTATCCTGGTGGCGGCCGCGGGATTTTTCATCTCCCTGGCAATTGATCTTCTGATCTCCCGCCGGCGCAAACGCGCAGTCGCCCGGAGCCGCACCGAAAACGCCCCGGCCTGCGGGTGCGGGTTGTGAAAAAAGGCGGGAATCGGAGATATTGGATTTTTGAGGAAACAGGTTCGGGAAAGCTTTCCGTGGTGGTGGCCGTCGGGACGGCGGGGTGGTTTGCGCAGATGCATCGGGCGCGACAGCGGAGGGCATATGCGCAAACTTCCCCGCCGTCCCGACGCGGAAAAACGCGAAAGAATCTGAAAGACCGGGAAAAAATTATGCTCGATTTTTGCGCCAGCCTGTATTATATGATAAAAAAAATCTGGGTCAGAATGCCAATGGCGCTTTTGCTGTGCATGATCCTGCTTGCCGCGTGTGCCGGGGCGCCCCGGACAGCCGGACCGATAAATCCGGAAACCGGGCCGCTTAACCTGCTGATCCGGATTTACCGGGGGCCGCTGGATCACCTGAGTGCCGTTCGAACCGGACGCTGCCCGATGTATCCGTCCTGTTCGCATTATGCGCAGGCGGCCATTGAAAAACACGGCCCCCTGCTGGGCTCGATGATGGCCTGTGACCGGCTGATCCGGTGCGGCCGGGAAGAGTTGGCATATGCCCCAAAAATTCCAGTTAACGGAAAGTGGAGATATAATGACCCGGTCTCTGCAAACGATTTCTGGTTCTCCCCGGGACAATATCCCCCGGAACAATAATCCAGGCGGTGCAAGGAGGTTTCATGGGTGCTGACACGCAAACATACCAGGCTGCAAACCCCGTGCGCGTGGCAACCGCCACGTCCCTGTTTGACGGCCATGATGCGGCAATCAACATCATGCGGCGCATCCTGCAGGACACGGGCGCGGAAGTCATCCACCTCGGCCACAACCGGTCCGTGGATGAAATCGTGCAGGCAGCCATTGAAGAAGATGTCCAGGGCATTGCCGTATCCAGCTACCAGGGCGGGCACATGGAGTTTTTCAAATACATGGCCGACACCCTGCGGGAAAAGGGCGCCGATCACATCCGGATATTCGGCGGCGGCGGCGGCGTGATCGTGCCCCAGGAGATCAAGGAGCTTGAAGACTACGGCATCACCAAGATCTATTCCCCGTCCGACGGCGCAAAAATGGGCCTACAGGGAATGATCAACCACATGATTCAAAACATGGATTTTTCACCCGTATCCGTGGCCCCGGCTGACACGGACGCACTGTCGGCAGACAATCCCCTGGACATCGCACGCCTGATTTCCTATGCCGAATTGGCAGTGGCGGCAGATGACGGCACCATCGACGCTCTGCGACAGACGATAAAACAGAAACTCCCCAAAAAGGACATCCCGGTCATCGGCCTGACCGGAACCGGCGGTGCGGGTAAGTCCTCGCTTACTGACGAAATCGTGCTCCGGCTGCTGCACGACAATCCGGACATCAACATCGGTCTGCTGTGCTGCGACCCGTCGCGCAGAAAAACCGGCGGCGCCCTTCTCGGAGACCGCATCCGCATGAACGCCATCGATTCCCCCCGGGTTTACATGCGCAGCATGGCCGTGCGACGCAGCAGCCTGGAACTGCCCGCGGTTCTGCCGGATGCCGCCGACATCCTGAAAGCCGCGGGCATGGACCTGGTGATCATCGAAACCGCGGGCATCGGCCAGGGTGCCTCCAGCATCTTCGACCTCACGGACCTTTCGGCATACGTCATGACCAGTGATTACGGGGCTGCCACCCAGCTCGAAAAAATCGACATGCTCGACTATGCAGACGTGATCGTGGTCAACAAGTTTGACAAGCAGGGCAGCGAGGACGCGGTGCGCGACATCCGCAAACAGGTCCAGCGAAACCGCAAGGCATTTGATGCCAGGCCCGATGACATGCCGGTATTCGGCACCATCGCCTCCAAGTTCAACGACGACGGCGTAACCGCCATGTACCATTTTCTCATAGAGCAGCTTTCCGAAAAGACCGGGGTCAAACTGCGCTCCGAACTGCCCAGGCCCGAGGGCAAGACCTCTTCTTCCAAGACCATTATCGTGCCGCCGGACAGGAACCGCTATTTATCGGAAATTTCAGAGATGGTGCGGGAATACCACCATCACACCCGGAACCAGGCCGAGGCCATCCGCAGCGCCTGGCACGTCAAGCAGACCGCACAACGCCTGTCGGGCGAAAACCTGTCCGGGGATGCAGACGACCTGATGGCCCGGCTGAAAAAGGAAATCGAGGCCGCGGACTCGCAAATTGAGCCGGAAAGCACCCGGCTTCTGGAACAATGGGAGGAAATCAAGACCACATACACCGGGGACGAACTGGTATACCAGGTGCGGGACCGGGAAATCCGCCAGCCCCTGTATACCGAGAGCCTTTCCGGCAGCCGGATCCCCCGCATTGCCCTACCCGACTTTCATGACCCCGGGGACATCTACACCTGGATGCGAAAAGAAAACATCCCGGGCCGGTTTCCGTATACCGCGGGCGTGTTTCCCTTAAAACGCAAGGAAGAAGAACCCACCCGGATGTTTGCCGGCGAAGGCGATCCGGAACGCACCAACCGGAGATTTAAGATGCTCTCCGAGGCCTACCCGGCAAAACGACTTTCCACGGCGTTTGACTCGGTGACCCTGTACGGATTCGACCCGGAAACCCGGCCGGATGTCTACGGAAAGGTGGGGACCTCGGGTGTGAGCGTATGCAACCTTGACGATGTCAAGGCCCTGTATGCCGGCTTTGACCTGGCCGCGGAAAACACCTCCGTGTCCATGACCATCAACGGCCCGGCGCCCATGATGCTGGCCATGTTTTTCAACACCGCCATTGACCAGCGCATTGACCGCTTTACCGCGGACAACGGGCGCGCCCCGAATGACGCCGAAGCCCGCGAAATCGAAGCCGAAGTGCTCTCCAATATCCGGGGCACGGTGCAGGCCGATATATTAAAAGAAGACCAGGGCCAGAACACCTGCATTTTTTCCATTGATTTCGCCCTGAAAATGATGGGCGATATCCAGCAGTACTTTATTGACTACAATGTCAGGAACTTCTACTCGGTTTCAATCTCCGGCTACCACATCGCAGAGGCCGGGGCAAACCCGATCTCGCAGCTGGCATTTACCCTGGCAAACGGGTTTACCTACGTGGAATACTACCTGTCCCGGGGCATGCCCATTGACAGTTTTGCGCCGAATCTCTCCTACTTTTTCTCCTCGGGCATGGATCCGGAATACAGCGTGATCGGCCGGGTGGCCCGGCGCATCTGGTCGGTGGCCATGTATCACAAGTACGGCGGCTCGGCCCGCTCCCAGATGCTCAAATACCACATCCAGACCTCGGGCCGCTCGCTGCACAGCCAGGACATCCAGTTCAACGATATCCGGACCACCCTGCAGGCCCTGTATGCCATTTATGACAACTGCAACAGCCTGCACACCAACGCATACGACGAGGCGGTGACCACGCCTTCGGCCGAATCCGTGCGGCGCTCGCTGGCCATCCAGATGATCATCAACCGGGAACTGGGCACCACCAAGAACGAAAACTTCAACCAGGGCAGCTTTATCATCGAAACCCTGACCGACCTGGTCGAGGAGGCCGTACTCTGCGAGTTCGACCGGATCACGGCCCGGGGCGGGGTCCAGGGCGCCATGGAGCGGGGATACCAGCGCAGCAAGATTCAGGAAGAATCCATGTACTACGAGCACCTCAAGCACTCCGGGGAGATGCCCATTATCGGGGTCAACACGTTTACCAACCCGGAGGCGGACGCCGAAGAAGCCATCTGCGACCTGGAGCTTTCCCGGGCCACGGAGGAAGAAAAGCAGTCCCAGCTTGCGCGCCGCAACGACTTTGCCGAAAGAAACCGCGACAAGGCCCCCGAGGCCATGCGCAGGCTCAAGGACACCGTGCTGGCAGGCGACAACATCTTTGCCGAGCTGATGCATACCGTGCGCTACTGCACCCTGGGCCAGATCACCCGGGCGCTCTACGAAGTGGGCGGCAAGTACAGGCGCAACATGTAACAGATTCAGGAACAACCACAAAGGGCACGAAGATCACGAAGGTTTTGATTTTTAATTTATTTTTCTTCGTTTGCTTCGTGGACTTCGTGGTGACAAAAACTGCTCATAACCACAAGGAGAAAATATGGCAACACCGGTTATTGTCAGTGCAGTAAGAACCCCGCTAGGCACATTCAACGGCAGCCTGGCAAACACGGGCGCCACGGATCTGGGCGCCCACGTGATAAGCCAGGCCCTTGGCCGGGCAAACATCTCCGGGCAAGTGGTAAACGAGGTCATCATGGGCATGGTGCTGCCGCTGGGATACGGTCAGAACCCGGCCCGCCAGGCAGCGGTCAGGGCCGGCCTGCCCTGGGAAGCCGAATGCCTGACCATAAACAAGGTCTGCGGATCCGGGTTGAAATCGGTGATGCTTGCCGCACAGGCCATTATGTGCGGCGATGCCGAGGTGGTCGTGGCCGGCGGCATGGAGACCATGAGCATGGCGCCCTATTACCTGGAAAAAGCCCGGTTCGGCTACCGCATGGGCGCCGGGACCCTGCAGGACCACATGCTCCACGACGGATTGTGGGATATTGTCAATGATTTTCACATGGGGGTATCCAACGAGCTGTGTTCCGAAAAATACGGCGTCAGCCGGGAAGACCAGGATCGCTACGCGGAAATGTCCTACAGCCGGGCCATAGATGCCGTGGAATCCGGCCGGTTTGACGAAGAAATCGCACCGGTGACCATCCCGGGCCGCAAAGGCGGCACCACGGAATTTAACCGGGATGAGGCCCCGAAGCCCACCCCGTATGAGACCCTGGCCAAAATGAAGCCGGCATTTCAAAAAGACGGCAAAGGCACGGCCGGCAATGCCTCGATTATCAGCGACGGCGCCTCGGCCGTGGTGGTGATGTCTGATACAAAAGCCGCGGAACTGGGCATCACGCCCATTGCCCGTATCGGCGCCCAGGCATCTGCCGGCCTGGACATGAAATACGTACTGGTTGCCCCGATCCTGGCCATTCCCAAGTGCCTGGACAAGGCCGGAATGAAAACCCAGGACGTGGACCTTTATGAAATCAACGAGGCCTTTTCCGGATCCACGGTGGCGGTCATACGCGAACTGGGGCTGGATCCGGATATTGTCAACGTTAACGGCGGCAGCGTGGCACTGGGCCACCCCATCGGCGCCAGCGGGACCCGTGTGCTGACCACGCTTTTATACGAAATGACGCGGCGGGATGTCAAAACCGGCCTGGCATCCCTGTGCCTGGGCGGCGGAGAAGCCGTGGCCATGACCGTGCACCGGTAGCCCGCCCGTTTGAACGATCCGGGCAACCTGATAGAACCACGAAGCACGCGAAGGGCAAGAAGGGATTTGATGCATGATTTTTCTTAGTGAAATTCGTGGTCCTCAATCCGTTTATTTAAAAAAGCTGCGGATAAAGCCGGCGACAATCAGCGCCCCCTTTCTTAAAACCGGCATCACAGGCCCGCTCCGCCTTGTTCAGCCCAGGGGCGTGCAATGTCATACTTTTTAATCTTCTTCCACACGGTCACCCGGCTGACCCCCAGAATCCTGGCAGTTTCGGACTGATTCCACCCGGTCTGCCGCAGTGTGCGCTCCAGAAGCGCCCGATCCGCTGTGCCGTTGGCGGTGTCATCCGCACCTTCCCCTTCTGCAAACCCTTCCGACTGTCCCGCGGCAACCCGTGGCGGCAAGTGATCCACGTCAATGCTTCCGCCCGGACACAGCACAAAGGCATATTCAATGGTATTGCGCAATTCCCGGATATTGCCGGGCCAGGCATAGCTCGTGAGCAAATCGAGGGCCTCGGGCGTGACGCCGAGAATCTTTTTTTCCGAATTGACCGTGTTGCGCTGGATAAAGTGCCGCACGAGCATGGGGATATCTTCGCTCCGATCGGCCAGACGGGGGCAGTGAATGGGAAACACGTTTATCCGGAAATAGAGGTCTTCCCTGAACCCGCCCGCCTGCACGAGCTGCTCCAGGTTCTTGTTGGTGGCGGTGATGATGCGCACATCGACCGGAATCTGGTCGTGCTCGCCCACGCGCTCGATCTTTTTTTCCTCTATGACCCGGAGGAGCTTGACCTGCGTGGACAGCGGAATATCCCCGATTTCATCGAGCAGGATGGTGCCCTCGTGGGCGGCTTCAAACCGCCCCAGCCGCGAGCGGTCCGCCCCGGTAAAGGCACCCTTGACATGGCCGAACAGCTCGCTTTCCAGCAGGTTTTCATTCAAGGCGGCACAATTGACCTTGATAAACGGCTTGTCCTTACGGGGGCCGGCATCATGCACCGCTCTTGCCACCATTTCCTTGCCGGTTCCGCTTTCCCCGGAGATCATGACCGGCGCATCCGATCTGGCCACGTTGTCGATCATTTCAAAAAGGTTGGTCATCACCGGAGATTTGCCCAGAATCCCATGAAAGCCCTCATCGAGCTGGTAGGTCTGCCTCAGGGACTGGATTTCCCGCTGCTGGCGGATAATCTGGGAAATGTCGGTGAGGGTCTCAACCGCCCCGATCATTTCCCCGGCCTCGTCGCGCAGTACCCGGGCGCTTTTTAAAATATGCACGGTTCGCCGGTCCTTCTTGGTAATCAGGCACTTCTTGTCCCGGACCGTACCTGCCGCAAACATCCGGCACCAGTTCTCGCCAGCCCCCTTTCCCACGAACTTGCATCCCGTGCAGTTTAAAATCCGGCATGTCCGCCCTTCGATCTCATCTGCCGCATATCCCGTGATCTGCTCGGCCGCCGGGTTGACCGCCACAATCCGGCCCGAGATATCCACCACGATCAGTCCGTCATGCAGGGTGTTAAAAATCGTCTTCCAGTGCTCGCCGATATCCATTGGTTTGAATCTTTCCTGTTTCATGCGTTTTTATGTAACCTAATTTGAGCGATTTTCAAGTTTGCCGCAGATACAAGGAAGATGCAGACAAGCTATAGTGGACTATGCGAGACTGCATCTGACGCAGTAGATGCGGCAAAATTGGAAATCCCGGAGGGTTTCAAATTTTAACACCTGAAAAT
>JAIPEJ010000156.1 GCA_021737225.1 Desulfobacteraceae bacterium | reverse complement strand
TCGGCCATTATACCCCCTGTACCGGCTGTCACCTGTACCTGCACGCCGTGCGCATCCCACTGGCCCGCATGCTGGGCAATGTTCCGATTATCGGGGGAGAGCGCGAATCCCACAGCGGAAAGGTCAAGGTCAACCAGTGCGCCCCGGCCCGGGCGGTTCTGTCCGGACTGCGCCTGGGCAACAAGCCCCGGCCGTATATGCCGGCTGCGTATCCAGGTTTTCAGGTAATCCCGCCGGAGAAAACGGAGTAAGCAGATCATGAAAGTGTATGCAGTGGCCGACATACACGGGGAGGCCTCGCGGCTGGACCGGATCGAGGCAAATATCGACCGGTTCGCCCCGGATTGTCTGGTCGTGGCCGGGGATATCATTAACTGGGTAAAGGCAGCACCGGTATATTCCAGGCTCAACCGGCTGCCGGTCCCGGTGCTGGCAGTGTGCGGAAATACCGATCCGTTCGGGCAGGAAAAGCACCTGCGGGCCTATCCCAACATCCGGTCGCTGCATTTAAAGCGGTTGTATCTGGGCGGGATCCCGATTTGCGGCATCGGGGGGACTATTCCCGTGCCGTTTAGCTCCAGAATACGCCTTTTGGAACGACGGCTGATCCGCGATGCCCGGCATCTGGTGGATCGGCATACCCTGCTGGTGGTCCATCCCCCGCCGTATGGCACGCTTGATCGGGTAATGGGCCGTTTCTCAGCCGGATCCCGGGCAGTGGCCGAAATCGTGCGGCAATGCCGTCCCCGGGTGCTGGTCTGCGGTCATATTCACGAGGAGCCGGGTTCAAAATACCTGCACGAGACCCTGGTGGTCAACTGTGCCATGGCCGGGGATTCTGCTGGCGCTGTCATTGAGATTGGCGAAATCGGACATAAAGAAGTGTATATGATTCATGAAAACCGCCAGCAGTGAGTTTTTCCGGACCACCCGTGCGAAAGACCTCGAAGCCCGATGGTTTTTGCAGCGCCTGACAATATTGAAAGTTTCTGGTAAAAACCCCGCACTTCAACGCCGGGCCGCGTGCTTCGCTTGCCGGGGCAGCCGCTTGTCGCTGTACTCGGGCCGGGCATCTCTAAGGCTTGCTTCGCGGCGGCTCGGCAATCTCGCCTATCGGCTCAGACAATGCCGGCCGCCGGCCCACCCTGCGGCGAAAATCCTTGAAGCCTGGTGTTTTTTTGCAGGGTTTGTAATTTTCCGAGGAGATCCGATTTCGGAAAACAGGCGTTGGCGGTTCGCGAAGAGCCGGCAGGCTATCCGACAAAGGGGCGGCGCAGTACGGTGTCTTTTTGCCAGCGGCGGTCGTTTTTGTACGGGTAGGCGATGTTGTAGTGAAGGCCCCGGCTTTCCTTGCGGTGCATGGCACAGCGGATAATGAGTTCGGCCACCACGGCGATGTTTCTCAGCTCAATCAAGTACGGGGTGACCTTGAAATTCCAGTAGTATTCCTGGATTTCCTCGCCGATGATATCGATTCTGCGCTGGGCCCGGGCCAGACGCTTGTCCGAGCGCACAACACCCACGTAATTCCACATCAGGCGGCGGATTTCGTTCCAGGTATGGGAAATCACGATGGCCTCGTCGCTGTCAATGGTGCCCAGGTCATCCCACATGGGGATATCCGTGGCGGTTTCGTTTTCCTGGGTGCTGACTTCCTCGGCCGCCTTTTGAGCGGCCTGGTGGGCATACACCAGGGCTTCGAGCAGCGAGTTGCTCGCCAGTCGGTTGGCGCCGTGCAGACCCGTACAGGCGGTCTCCCCGATGGCGTAAAGCCGCTGAATATTGGTTCTGCCGAAAATATCGGTTACCACGCCGCCGCACATGTAATGGGCCGCCGGCACCACGGGCAGGGGCTCGCGGGTCATGTCAAAGCCGTACTCCAGGCACCTGGCATACAGATGGGGGAAACGGGACTTGATCAAGTCGGCGTCCCTGTGGGAAATATCGAGAAACACCGATTCATCGCCCCGTTTTTTGAGCTCCGAGTCAATGGCCCGGGCCACCACGTCCCGGCAGGCCAATTCCCGCTGGTCCGTGTAGTCTGACATAAAGGCCCGGCCGTCCGAATTGCGCAGAATGCCGCCTTCGCCCCGCACGGTTTCGGAAATCAGGAAATTCTTGGCCTGCGGGTGAAACAGACAGGTGGGGTGGAACTGGACAAATTCCAGGTTGGCAACAGCCGCCCCGGCCCGGTAGGCCATGGCAATACCGTCGCCTGTGGCCACATCCGGATTGCTGGTATAAGAATACACCTTGCCGGATCCGCCCGTGGCCAGTACGACAATTGTGGCCAGAAACGTATGAATCTCCCCGCTGTGCCGCTGGAGTACATAGGCACCGTAGCAGTAGTCCTCGTGCGTGGTGATGATCAGGCCGCGTTTTAAACGCGTGGAGCGGGAGATCAGGTCGATGGCGATATGGTTTTCAAACACCGTGATGTTGTCATGGGCTCGCACCCGGTTGACCAGGGCTTCTTCCACTGCCCGGCCGGTCAGATCATGGGCGTGCACGATGCGGTTGAAGGAATGCCCCCCTTCCCGGCAAAGATCCAGATTCAGCTTGCCCTCGCTCCGGTTGAAGTCCACACCGAGCTCCAGGAGTTCTTCGATCCGCTCCGGGCCGGATTTGACCACCATGTCCACGACGCTTTCGTTGCAGAGCCCGTCGCCCGAGGCCAGGGTGTCCTCAATGTGGGATGCAAAAGTGTCTGCCGGATCGAATACCGCGGCAATGCCGCCCTGGGCATGCGCGGTGTTGCTGTCCATCAAGCTCTTCTTGGTGGCAACAGCCACCCGCCCGTGGTTGGCCACTTTCAGCGCGAACATGAGGCCGGCCACGCCGCTGCCTACAACCAGGTAATCGAATCGATATTCCATATCTGCCTTGCCGGAGCACACGAAGTTAGCGCAAACCAGGGCGCTTTTTCTTGCCGGCAGCGGTCCGGCCGAGGATCATGCCCAGAATCAGCACGCCCGCACCTGCCAGAAACCACTTGAGCCCGGCGGACATGAAAGCGTTGCTGACCTGCTTTTCCAGGGTTTGAATCCGCTGGTTTTTTTCTTCCAGCTCCTTTTTCATGGCCTCATGTTGTTCCCGGAGCTTGAGATAGTCCTTGGATTCTTCCTGGAGCGCGGCATAGTCGTTTTTGGCCTGTTCGAGTTCCGCCCGGGTTTTTTCGAGGCTGCTGCTCAGTTCCTGGTTCCGCTTGATCAGGCGCTGATTTTCTTCGGTCAGTGATTCCACCTTGCGACGAAGCGGCTGGATTTCCTCGCGCATTTCTTTTACGGCCAGGCTGTCGGGTTTCTGGGGGCTTACGTATTTTGAAAACACCCAGCCGGTGGTGCCGTCAGGCACCCGGACATTGGCCCATTTTTTTTCAGTGTCCAGGACTTCCAGTTCCTGGCCGGATGGGAGCATTTTCTTGATCCGGTAGTCCAGTCCCGGCCCGGAGCGCAGGGTGACTTCCATGAGATCGTTGACGTATTGGGTTTCGGCAAGTGCGGCAGCCGCCACCAAAACGGACAAAAAACAGGATAGCGCAAGAATCGTGATTTTTTTCATGGCCTCACCAGCGAATTGAAGTTTAATACCTGATCAGCCTGTAAAAAGTCTTTTTTTACAGGCAGTGTGAAGTTTTAAGTGATTAAGTAAAATCAGAAACTTATCATTTTGTTGCCTGGCGATTATAACGGTTTCAGGACTTTTTACGAATTCATCAATACCGAAATCGCGCAATTTAGATAATACGTTGATTTTGAATACAAATTTTATGTATACGGGATTTGGCAGCCGGATGCAAGTCAAAATCATCCGGGGGGCACTTCCATGCCCTGCCTGAGGCGGCTTGCCAGGCCGGAAAGCCGGCGGCCCGGGTTGTCGTTTTTCAGGGCGATATTCACGGCTTTGGGGCTGCCCACCAGGATCACCAGTTGTTTTGCCCGGGTGATGGCAGTGTATAAAAGATTGCGCTGCAGCATGATGTAATGGCGGGTGAGCATGGGCAAAATGACTGCCGGGTATTCCGAGCCCTGGGACTTGTGAACCGAAATGGCGTATCCCAGGGTCAGTTCCGCGAGTTCCTCTGTGTCGTAGGAGACCTCCCGGCCGTAAAAATCCGCGGTCAGTACCTGCCGGACCGGGTCGATGCGGGTGATGTTGCCGATGTCCCCGTTAAACACCTCCTTGGCGTAGTTGTTCTTCAGGTGCATGACCCGGTCGCCGACCCGGAATTGATGGGATGCTCCGGCCAGGCCGCAGGTACCCGGGTTGATGGCTTTCTGCAGCTCGCGGTTTAAGTTTAGGGTGCCGGCCACGCCTTTGTGTATGGGGGTCAGCACCTGGATGTCTTTTCCCGGGACCAGGCCGTAAATTTCGGGCAGTCGGTTCATGCAGAGCGCCACGGCAGCATCTGCAGCCTCCTGGGGCCCCTGGGCTTCCATCATGAAGAAATCCCGGTCCCCGGGCTCGCTGCTGAAGGCGATCAGTTCCGGCTGCTGGCCTGCCCGGATGTGATGGGCGTTTCGTATGATCGTGCTTCTTGCCGCCTGCCGGAAAATTTCCGTGAGGTGATGCACCGGGATGATGCCGGCTTCGATGATGTCTGCCAGTACGTTGCCCGGCCCCACGGGCGGGAGCTGAAATACGTCGCCCACAAGGATCAGCCGGGCATTGATCCGGGTGGCCCGCAGCAGGTGATGCATCAGCTCCGCATCGATCATGGAGGCCTCGTCAATGATGAGTACATCCGCCTGAACCGGGTTGTCCGGGTCCTTTTCAAAGGTGCGGGTCTCCAGGTGGTAGCCGAGCAGCTTGTGGATCGTGTGGGCCGCACGGGCCGTGATTTCGCTCAGCCGCCTGGCGGCCCGACCGGTGGGGGCTGCCAGGCACACACGCTTGCCCGTCATCCGGAAGGCCTCTGCAACTCCCTGGATCAGGGTGGTTTTGCCCGTGCCCGGCCCGCCGGTAATAACCGCGCTCCGGGATGAAAGGACCGACGCCAGGGCCGATCGTTGCTCATCTGAAAGCCGGACCGCGAACCGGTCTTCAATGTGTGCGGCAATCGCCTCCGGGCTTTCTGCCGGGGTTTTGACGGGTACGGCCATCATGGCCGCCAGGCGGCCGGCGATGCCGTGTTCGGCCTGGTGCAGGGCCGCGGGATACACCCACCTGCCGGTTTCATCCCCGGATGCCTCGATGATGACCTCGCCGTCTTCAACCAGCCGTTCCAGGCCTTCATTGACGGCCTCCCAGTCGATTTCATATCCCTGGTCCAGTTTCTGCCGCAGGCCGTCTTCCGGCAGAAACACGTGGCCGGAAGCGGTTGCTTCATACAGCAGATGCCGGATGCACGCGGTCGCCCGCCGGGTTTCATCCGCCTGCACCTCCGTGTTTGCAGCGATGGTCTCGGCGATGGCAAAACCCGCGCCCGGAAGTTCTTCGGCGAGTTGATAAGGGTCATGGGTCAGAATATCCATGGCCGCCTCACCATAGGCTTGGTGGATCCGGGCGGCATCTGTGGCTTTAATGCCGTGTTTCTGCAGAAAATTCATGATCTCGGAAATCGCCCGGTGACGCTGCCACTGCCGGGCAATGGCCGAGGCACCGGCATCTCCAATGCCTTCGATTTCCGTAAGCCGGAAAGGCGCATCATCGAGGACTTCGAATGTATCCGTGCCGAATGCGGAGATGATTTTCTTCGCGGTGGCGGGGCCGACGCCCTGTATCACGCCGGATTCCAGATACTGCCGCATTCCGCTGACAGTGGCGGGTCGGGTGATCTCTGCATTTTCAAAACGGAACTGCTCGCCGTAGCGGGGGTGGGTGACCCATCTGCCGTTTATTTTTACACCCTGGCCGGCGGCCGCGCCCGGCAGGTGCCCGACAATGGTCACGGGTCGGCTGCCCGGCCCGGTTTGCATGCGGGCCACGGTATAGTGGGTCTTCGGGCTGTGATAGGTGATCTGTTCGAGCCAGCCTTCTAAAGATATCATGATAAAATGCACATTGGCTGCACAGCTTTATAAATTCGAAGCATGAAATCCGAAATTCGAAGCAAATTCGAATGATCAAATTACCGAAATAAACTTATTGCGAGGCCATTGTTTTTGTCATTGGAGAATTCGGATTTTTGTCATTGTTTCGAATTTCGATATTCGGATTTCGGATTTTTTTATTATTTATCATCGCATGCAACGGCGAATGCGTTCTTGTATCCGGTCCGGATCAGGCGGGATTCAATCTTTTCCGCATTTTCCAGTGAGGCAAACCGGCCCACGCGCACCCGGTAAAAGGTTTCGGATTCCCGTTTCACCTGCGTGATATCAACATGATTGTGTGTCTGCAGCAGTTTGCCTTGCAGCCGTTCGGCAAGGTGTTTGTGGATAAAGGCGCCAACCTGGACCGTGAAGCTGCCTTTATAAAAATCTGCATGCCCGGGCTCCTTTTGTTGCGTATTTGCTTTTCCTTTTTCCATGGCTACGATTTCCACTTTTGCCGTGCCGGGTCCGATCATGCGAACGTCTTTGGCGGCGCGGTAGGACAGGTCGATGATCCGGCCGCGGACAAACGGGCCCCGGTCATTGATGCGCACCACGGTTTGCCTGCCGTTGTCTTTGTTTTTCACCAGGACGTAGGTGCCCAGGGGAAGCACTTTGTGGGCGGCGGTTTTTGCATGCATGTTGTAGGTCTCCCCGTTGGCGGTTTTCCGGCCGTGAAACGGGGCGCCGTACCAGGAGGCCAGCCCGGACTGGCGAAAGCCTTCTGAGCTGGCAATGGGATGATACCATTGGCCGTTGA
>JAIPEJ010000155.1 GCA_021737225.1 Desulfobacteraceae bacterium | reverse complement strand
GGGCAGGGCCGTTCTGCAATATCACCAATGAGCTTGCCATGGAAAACCTGGCCGCCCTGGGATTTTCCGGCGTGATCGTCAGCCCGGAGCTGGGGAAGAAGGATTTCACCCGCCTGCCGGCAAGAAGTCCGCTGGCCCTTGGCGCGGTGATATACGGCAACTGGCCGCTGTGTATATCCCGCACGGTCTCCGATTCCCTGGCACAGGACCGCCTGTTTAAAAGCCCGAGGGGCGAGTTTGCCTGGGTGAGCCGGAGCGATGATAATTACTGGGTCTACCCGGACTGGGCGGTAGATCTTACCGCGCATGCCGAAACCCTGAGAAACCTGGGCTACAGCATGTTCGTGCACATGCGCGAGCCCATGCCCGCGGGGATCAAAATGAAAAAACGCCCCGGCAAGTGGAACTGGGATATCGGGCTGAAATAGCTTCCGTTCGGAAAGCGGATTTTTTCTCCAATTGCGGCGAGACTTAGGTTTTAATAAGCCAGTAAAAAGTCCTTTTTACAGGCAGTGTTAAGTTTTAAGTGATTAAGTGTTTAAGTAAAATCAAAAGCTTATATTTTTATTGCAAAGAGGGCTGTTGATGAATGCGCGCCAGGCGCTATTGTCTTAGAAAAATAGCATTCGGACCCCGGGGACGGGTTAAGACTGCTGCGGAATTCAGAAAGGTGCTGTACAGGATATGGATGTCAAAGACATACCTGCATTTGTCCGGCAGGCAGTTGAGCAGGCAGTTGAGGATTTTAACAATGATGAAATTAACGGCTCGGGCAAGGCGTACCATGTTCGTTTTCAGGGCTGCTATGTTTATGTGGACCGCGACGACGGCATAGGGCCGTCACCGGTTTTTAGGCTCGAATACACCGGCGACTTAAGTGACTGGGGATTTGCGATATACAAGTACAGTGCAGACGACTACGACGAAGAGGAAAATTTTTTTCCGGGAGCGGATAAACTGGACGGGACCATTGAAGGAGCTCTTCGGGCAGGCATGAAAGCCTACGGTTAAACCGCGTGCAGCACTCTTCACAAACTCCGGGACCGCAAATTCATTGCAAAGGGTGAATCAACCCGGCAAATGCCCCTTGGGGCACCGGCCTTGTCAAGCAGAGACAACAGAATCCTTTCCCGGAAGCCCAAGAATATTGCATTCTGTGGCAAGCAGGTTATGTTCACCCAGCGGGATAAGATCCTGACTTTTCCATTGGCATAGTAATTTGGGCTGATGACTTTGACTTTTATACCTTCATTGATTCGCTGAATAAAAAGGCCCCAGCCGAAGCCGGGGCATTAACAGATATGTATAGAACATTTAAATTTTAAACCAGCGAATCAAGGAAGCCGCTGATGACATATCCTCAAAAATCAGGGTCATCCGGTAGATGCCGGGAAGCATGGTTTATCCCAGCATTTACCGGAAGACCCAAAAAAATTCATTAATTCAGGATGGAATTTTTTAAAGCCTCGGTTTTTGCAGAAGGGCTGGTATTCAGGTTTTCTGCTAGAACCTTTTTGCACCGGTTGTAAGCATTCCAGGCCCTGGCCCTGCGCCCGAGCCGGTGCTTGCAGACCATGAGCCCCCGGTAAAAGGGCTCCACCAGTTCATCGATTTTGAGTCCCTTTTCATAGAGAGCAATGGCCTTTTCCAATTCTTTTCTTTCCTGCCGGTAGTTCCCCAACTGCTCAATCGCCTGAATAAACCGGTGATGAAGATATTCCCGATGGGAGATGGCCATGTCTTCCTCGGACTGAAAAAGCAGCCCTTTATAGTATTCCAGGGCGTTTTGGGTCAGATCAGCCGCCTTTTGCAAATCCTTCTCATTGGCCGCTGACTGCCAGGCCTTATCCGCCCGGGAGAGCATTCGTTCAAATACCCAGGCATCCACCCAGCAGTATCTTGAATCGAGTGTAATTTTGCTGCCACTGCGCTGGATGGCCTCATGATAGCCGAACAGTCTGCGCAGTCGGTGCAGGTTGGTCTTAAACGCCCCGTGAGCCGCATCTCCATCAGCCTCGGGCCACAGCAGGTCGAGAATATGGTTCTCATTCACATCACGCCCTCCCAGCGCAATAATGGTTTTAAGCAACGTAAGCGGCTTTTCCCGGGATTTTTTGGGAAATGACAACGGATTTCCGTCTTTAATCACCGCAAACCGCCCCAGAGTGTATACCCTGATCGGCCACGGCCAGTTCTCGAACTCCAGGGGCGGGCTTTTCGGAATCAGATTTCTCCGCAGGATCAGATCCTGGACATAGGCAAGCTCAATGTTTTCCTCGAGCGCTTTGCAGCAGAGCCGGGCCATTGTATCCGCTCGCCACAGCCAGGTAGTTACGTACTGCCGGGCTTTTCCGATGGCCATTGCCTGTTGCAGCGATTTGCGGGCAGCGGCTTCATCTCCGGCATCAAGGGCGAATTCCGCCTGTGTCAAATAACAGCCAAATGAAATCTGATGAAATCCGACCCGATTAGAGATCAACAGCGCCTTTTCAAGGTATCCCGAAGCTTCAGCCTGGTTGCCTGATGCGTGCCATGCAAGTGCCATCCCCTGATGCCACATGGCATCCGTCATCGGCATGCCTGACTCTGCAACATATGCTTTGGCAGACTCGCCTTCGAGCAATGCCTTTGAAAAGTCTTTTTCCAAAAGCGCCTGCCATATTTTTAATATTTTGAAATAAATAAAAATCCAATCAGAAGAATGGGCATATCGGGCCATGTTCCCCAAGTGTTCGTCCGCGCTTTCAAGGTTTCCCGCAGACAGGGCGCCGGCAGCGCCATGGCCCATAACAATTGGGGATGTGTGATGAATTCCGGTTGCTGAGGCCAGATCCAGGGCTTCGGCAACCATTTTGCTGCATGCTTCAGAGTTGTTGCCTAAAAAATGGTAAAAGGCCTGCAGGTTCTTTAAGGCGAGCAGCAAATAAGGGGGAATGTTCGGAGATTGGACCAGTTCCCGATACATTTCAATAAAATGACTGGCCTCGGCCAGATTTCCCGAGAAAAGCCGATGCCAGGTCCGTGTGGCAATCACACGAAGTTTGATGTCTTCCGGAATATTTTCTTGGAGCATTGCCTGACCGCGCTTTTCCCAGGTTTTGAATTCGGGGTGATCCGGCTGTCTGAAAGTCATGGAAAAAAGCACGATGGCAGAGAACCTTCCCCGGACCTCCGCAGAAGCCAGTGCTTCATATTGCCGGGAAAGCTGGGTTAATTTCGGAATCCACTGGTCAAGGGGTTTAAAGCTGTCCCAGGCAAATGTTATCGAGTCCAGAATCCCGCATAAGGAAAGACATACCCCTCTGTATTTTCCTGATCCGCAAAAAGGGAGAATGCTTTCTCAAAAAGCTCCCGGCCCTCGTCCGGATCAAGGCGATGGCGGCAAACTCCCAGCCAATAAACTGCATATGGATACTTGTAAAAAATTTTCCTTGGAAGGCGCCGCAGCCATTGTTCCAACGTCTGGTTGCGCCCTTGAATTACCAGCATTTGGGCCTGGCTGAGGATTAACCGGACCACCTCATGGGGATTGCCGGATTCAAAAAACAACTCAATGGCAGGCTCTATCTGCGCGTCGGCTTCCAGCAGTCGGGCCCCAGCTTCCTTGAGCCTTGTCATGTGCTCGCTGGTAAAGGCCTTCGCCGCCTGACTCTGCAAATATTCCCAGAACAAGGGATGATATTGATACCGCGTTTGCCTGCCGGGAAATTTTTCTGTAAACCAATGGTTTTGCCTGATTCTGGACAGAATTTGACCTGCATTATCCGTACCGGTAAGCTTTTGCGCCATTGTGGCGCTAAAGGTTGGTAGAACCGATGTAGAGAGCAGAAACGCTTGGGTCTCTTTGTCTGCTTTGTCAAATATCTCACTGGTGAAATAGTCAGACACCTCGTGTGCGGTGAACTGAGTGAATGCTTCTGCGTCGATTGATTCGGTTTCGGCTTGCTTTAAAAGAAGAAGTAGACCGGCTAACCAACCGTCGACCTTTTTGTGAAGTGAATCGATAACCGCCTCAGATGGCGGGGAGCGACTCAATAACCGGACCAGGTCCCTGGTTTCCTGTGGCTGCAGCCGAAGCGCCGGCCATCCGATCTCGGCGAGGAGATTGCTTGCCATGGCCCTTGCCAGGATCGGGGGCGGTTCAGTTCGGCTTAAAAGAAAAAGGTTTATGTTCTCGGGGATCACTGACAGGGCGTTGCGAATCACATCATGCAGCAGACATTCAGGCGGGGCGTCCTGGTAGTTGTCCAACACAACAACACCCGGTTTCTCCAACCGGTCAAACAGTTCCTCAAAATATCGGCGGGTAAAAGTGGAAATCCCAAGTGCGTATTCCGGGGTCAGAAGGGGCAGATCTTTTTTCTCACGGGAAAGCGATTTGCCTGCCAAGCCCAGGTAATAGAAAAATGCGGCGATGTCCGAGTCGCCTTCATCGATTTGATACCAAATGCAGGGAAGCTGGTTTTCCTCTATGTAGCTGGCGATAAAGGTTGTCTTGCCCGATCCGCCCGGCCCGCATACCCACGTGGCCCGACAGGCGCGGGTTTCATCCAGCAGACGGGATAATCTCCGGCGCTGCAGAACTTTCTGGACACGGGGCCTGCTGATCTTTGCCAAAGACATGCGGCCTGCTCCATAAAAAGTCTTTGCCGGCGGACTACCTGGAGGTATCTGGGAGCAATACGAATTAGAGGTGGTTGAAGGACCGGTTATCTGCTTTGCGTTGGTAACGTAAATATAATCCCATGAATAGATTCAGGTGTCAATATAAGATTGACAATTTTCTCCAATTTTGTCGGAAGTACGTAATATGGTCTGGATGCTACAAGAGGGTTTCGGCAATGCCCCGAAAATAGTCCGAATTCTGGCGTACAGAGTAATATCGGAACCAAGGTGCAAACTTGACAAGCTACCGTACTATAAAATGTGCTGGCAAGCAGCAATTCACGGTTACTACTGATCTAATCAGTTGGTCGGCTTTTTTCATACTTTCCACACCCCTTTTCAATCGATTTTGCATAATTTTTACCGGGTGTCTCAGGGTTTAGTATAAATATCGGGATCGACGTTTAATGCTTTAAGGTACTCCAAATGCACGGATCGCAATGGGTAGGCTGTTTGTCTTTTGTCGCCTATTTTAACTACCGAGACATTGGCGAACTTGGTGGTCATCATGAAAGCGGTCGGCTTCTTTGTCGGCTTGTCCTCCCAACCGGGTAATGTTTCGCCAGTACTTTCGATATGCCGGCGCATGCTGCGTTCCATTAAGCGCCAAATCAAAAGAGCGGTTAAAAAAACGAGGCCAAGCACTTCAATCCGTTGGGGATTTTTCAAAAAGAGGCTGTTGACTATGACCGGATCTTTGAGAAAGCCGAAATTTTTCTCGATACCGTCCTGGTTTTTATACAGCCGAAGTAGCTGTTCACCGGACCATTGTTCTCGCTCCGATTGTTGGCAAAGATTGCTGATCAGAACGAAACACCCGGCTTCAAGCCGCAGTGGAGCGACTGCCGCCTGGTCTTCTGAGATTTTGATGTCCAGGCTGTATTCATAGCTTCTGGGAACACGCGGCTTGTCTGTCGCAGGTCGTCCCCGGCCGTATTTTGGGTTTTCTTTAACCTCGATGTCTAAGCGGTGATAACTGCCGGCTGCTGAAGCAGCAAGCCTGTCTGCTGCTGCCCGGGCATCCGGCTCGCAAAAATAGGACGATGAGGCTGTCTTATTACAGATCGCCTCGAGCTCTTTGCGTTTATCGGCAAGAAGCCGGTCGATGCGTTTATGGCGCCTTTTGTCATGTGCGCTTGAATGAACCACGATGGCACGATACTCCCGGCCATCAATGGTGATGGTCGTTTCATATGTTTGATAATAAGCGGGTGGACGCTTGGGTGTGGGCGCAGACTCTGAAATTACACCGATATCGTTCCAGTGCCCCGCTCTTACGGCCTCCTCTATTGCCCGGGCACATTCGGTGTATGTTGCCGGAAGCCGGCTTATAAATTTGGTATTGGTCTCAGCGGCCTTGTCCAGGTTTTTGCCGGTGACAAAGGCTGAGTCGGCTACGTAAACAAATGCGCCGGGTTCAAGATGATGCCGGGCCATATGTTTGGAAATATGGGTCATCAGATCGTTGTTGACGGTTTTATCGGAAGCATTGCCGTCTTTGGGGGCACCAAGAACAGGGATGTTTCGATCAACGCAAAGCATTGATATCAGAAACTGTTTGAGATCCGGACGTTTATCCTTGCTATAGCCGTAGGTGATAGCAAAAGGCGGATCGGTAACATCGTAATCGCCGTAAACACTGACCGAAGTGGTATCGAAATGAGCGTGGCTTGTATCGATTTCAAACAAATCCATGGCATTTTTCGTGATCTCAGAGAAAATTTTCTGGGTCCCGACTTCATAGAGTTTGTCGAGCACGCGGCCCATGTTGTGATCTGAAAAACAAGCGGGATCGACTTGGGCGCCAAACAACAGCTCGGTGTCTTTATCCTGGTAAAAGTCTTTTAGCCGGTATAAAGGCGTTCTGCCGGAAAGGGTGTCGAGAACCATGGCCAGTACCGCTATGCCCGGAGAAAGTTCCATCTGGCTGTCAACCATGGTGTTTACGGTTTCGACCAGATTCAGCTTTTGCGCATAATGCTTCACGATTGGCAGGTGCCCGACATGTGTAAGCGTAAAATCTTCTGCAGTAAATTGTGCCATGATGCCCCCATCAGCTTGAATTAACGGATGAGGCAGATGTATCAGGCATGAGACACAATGTCTAGATTTTTTATTTGCTATGATTACGAATATTTGTGGCTAATAATGTCCTG
>JAIPEJ010000154.1 GCA_021737225.1 Desulfobacteraceae bacterium | reverse complement strand
CGGGCGCTTTTCTCCCGTAAAAGCCGCTGCTTTTCACCGTGATCCAGGTTTGTGCCGTTGACAAACTCACAAATCACCCCGAAGCGAAAAGCAGCTACTTCCTTTTTCTCATCTTCTGTCATTTAAATCCTCCTCTGGTGTTAGCGGCGGCGTAAAAATGTATTAAAAGCGCCGGTTTAAAAATGCTGTTCAAGGAGAATTCCGTTTTCTGGCTCCACGTTGATCAAATTTCGGTTATCACGGCAGAGAAGAGACTGGTCGTAAATCTCTTCCCTGCACTGGGCATCAGTTGTCAATCCGGTCTTTCATTCGATAACTCGGCCCTTCAATCACAACGGTTTGCGCATGATGCAACAGCCGGTCAAGAATGGCCGAGGTCAGTGTGGCATCATTGTTAAATATTTCGGGCCAGTCTTTAAACGCCCGATTGGTGGTGATTGCCATCGCCCCCTGCTCATAGCGGTAGCTGATGATCTGGAACAGCAAGTCCGCACCGGTCTTGTCGATGGGCAGATAGCCCAGTTCATCGAGGACCAGCAGGGCCGGTTTTGTGTATTTCCTGAGTTCCTGCTTCAGGCGCCCTGCGGCTTGTGCGGCAGACAGGGAGTTGATTGCATCGATGGCGGTGGTAAACAAAACAGTATGGCCCTTCAGGCAGGCGGTATAGGCCATTGCCGAGGCAAGATGAGATTTGCCCTTATGTAAAGCTTTACATAAGGGCAATTATGCAAAGCTTTCACTTATGCAAAGTTACCCGCGCAGCTTCATGCCACGTAACGATAAGTCCTCCAGCTACTTTACATAATATTTAACCACAAAGCTCAGCAAGCCAGGACATCAGGCCCCGATCTTTCTCCCAGTTGGGTATGATACTCTGTGACGGTACTTCATACGCGTCTTCGATCGCCTTGCGTTTCTCTTCGGCATCCACCTTTGCATAAATTTCCGTGGTTATCACCGAAACGTGGCCGAGAATATCCCGGATGTAAATCAGCGGCACACCACTTCTGAGCAAATGAATGGCCTTTGTATGCCTGAGACAGTGAGGTGAAACCGATCCCGGTACATGGTGACTGTTCTCAATGGACATGCTCTTGACCTGTTTAGACAGGATGTGTGCAACGCCTGCTCGTGACAGTTTGCATTTCCGGCTGTTCATGAATACCGGAAAATCAAATGCACTGGATCTTCCGATCCATCCCTTCTCCTGAAAGTATCCTTCCATGATAGATGCTGTCTTTGCAGTGACAGGAACAACGCGTATCTTCCTACCTTTTCCGTGCAGGGTGACTGTTGCAGGTTGATCGAGTCTGACATCCAGCACCCGAAGATCGATAATCTCCTGGACCCTGGCTGCGGTATCGTAGAGAAGTACGAGCAGCGCATGGTCTCGCCGTCCTTTCGGAGTCCTGGTATCGGGCTGGCTGAGTAACAGGTGTAATCCTTCTGGGCTGAAGTAGTTCATCGCTCTGCGTGCAACCTTCTTCATTGGAAGGTTAAGTATACGCTGGCAATTTAGTAGGTGCTCCGGCTGCATTGAAGCCACGTAGTGAAAAAATGATTTGAATGCAGCCAATCGTTGGTTTCGGGTCCCAACTCCACAATGTCGCACCTGTTCAAGCCAAACAAGATATTCGGTCAACAACTCCGGAGTGAGGTCGGAGATGCGGATCTTGTCTGGTTTCATCTTTCTGTCTGTCTCGCAGAATACCAGGAATAGCTTAAAAGCGTCTCGATAGGAGCTGATGGTGTTCGTGCTCAGGTTCCGCTGTCCGGGCAGGTAGCGCGAGAGAAAGCCATTGATATGTAAAGCAAAATCAGTCTTATTCATGGTAGGCCTCCGGGATGATCCATCCATATTCTTTCTCTACTGTCCTTATTAGCTCAGGAAACATCACTGCCGTAAGCCGCAAATAATGTTGGCATGCTTTCAGGCCTTCATGCCCCATGTAGATAGCAAGGTATGGAAGTGCTGTCGTGAGATTCTTGCCATCCCGCACCCACTTGTTCAGGACGCGAACAGCAAAGGTGTGGCGCAGGTCATGCAAACGAGGGCCTTTCCCCCTACCACCGTGAGAAATGTCTGACAAGCGTAACGCCTTTCGATACAGGCCGTACACAGTTCCAGAATTGTACGGTATACTCTCCTTATTGGGGAAAAACCATCGCGATGAGTTGAAGCTACCTATGAATTGACTGTTATATACATATTCCTGGCATCTCCGCACAAGAGATTCGGCCATGGGAATGACCCGCTCTTTCCTGTTCTTCGTGTTGCGTAGCGATATTGTGCCGTTTGCGATATCGACGTCCTTTTTTTCTATCTGCAGTGTTTCGGTGATACGCGATCCGCAGCCAATCAGGAGCCGGAACACCAGGGGAAAGGCCAGGTCCGAATGAATTGAAATGCCGGTGGCGCATAGCCGGTCTACGGTATCGAGCAGCGAACTGAGTTCTCGATCGGAAAAGATGTAGGGCGCATAGGCGTAGTCTCTCACAAGGGTGAGACGCTGTGGAACCTTAATCGCGTCATATCCCATACGAACCATGTATACCCCCAGACCACGAAGAATGGAGATTCTGTTACTTCTGTTTGTCTCGTTTTCCCACGGTGTTTTCTCAACCCAACATTCTACCAGTTCTCGGGATAGGCGGGGAGCACCATGATCTATCTCTTCTTGGATATCAACGATTCGGCGGAGCATCCGCGATCCTTTATCAAAACGATATCCGGTTGCCCGTTTTTCCTGAACATAGTCGTCCACGATCTGCGCAAATGTTTCCTTACGTGTTTTCATTGGGCTGTACCTCCTCAGGGTCAAGGGCGCATTCTCTCAGTCGGGCAATGTCAGTATGGAGGTACACGCTGGTCGCCTCAGAAGTGACATGTCCAAGTACCGAGGAGATGACCGGAAGCTCGACATCATTTGCAAGCATCACACTGGCAAGAGTGTGTCGAAGCGAATGCATACCTTTGGGTACTTCGCTGGAGATTCTGACGCCAGCCTCCCGGACTCGTTTGGCCAGGATGGCATTCAAAGCGCAGGAGTTATGACCGAATGGCCGTATCGGAACTGTGCAGGTAAGGAATATCTCCGGATACTCGGAGGGAGGCCGACCATTCTGTAGGTAATCAATGATAGCCCATCCGACGTCCCTCAACAGCGGCAATCTCAACAGGTTGCGGGTCTTGCTCTGCATAATCTCAATCACGTTCTCATTCCAGCGCAGATCCGCGAGCTTCAGGTTTTTTACATCAACCGAACGTAATCCATAGCGGGTGATGAGCATCATGATGGCGTAATCGCGTTTACCCACGGGATTGCCCCGATCTATTGAATTGAGAACTGACAGCACATCTTCCTGCTTCCATATGCGGGGAAGACGGAACTTCCGGTTGGCTTTTACCACCGGCAATTTTTCCGATAGATCTTCTTGAGTAAACCCCTTTCGGTAAAGATGACGGAAAAACACTCTGCTTGCGGTCAGCATGGCGGCGACTGTCCGACTATCCAGTTCAATTTGTGAGCGGAAAAACTCCGATATCCTTCCGGCGGTAATACTCTGTATACTTGACACTCCATGCTGGTCGAAAAAAAGCAGCATACGTTTGATCCGATTGAGCCTGGTGTAGGTGCCCCTTTCGGAGTATCCTGTCTCGCAGCAAAGGGCTACGTATGAATCATATGCTTCTTCGAATTGGCGGGGAAGCTCAAGGGCGGCAAGTTTGCCCTGTTTTTTTAAGGCCAGGCATCCATGGAGCTGCCATTCAGTCAGGCACTGACATACGCGGATCGGAAGATAGGGGTTTCGCTTGTACGCGTACTCATTGCTCCTGATCACTATTGTAGGGTCTATTCCGAGGCAATCTCTCAGCCACCGGTGACACACGTCTAAGGAATGGTGATGTATTCGCCTCTCATCCGCATACCGTAGAAGTTTTTTATACAACCTTTGATACGAGTTGATGGTCTCGAAAGCATATCCAAGTCGTTCAAGTTCCCCGATGACCGCTTCGCTCAATTCTCTGATCGTTGCTCTTTCCATATTCTTCTCCTTTGAAATGGTTTCAAGTTTCAAGGATAATATTATGGAAAGTGATTATGCGCTATCATTTGAATCGGAAAGGCATTAGCTTCATTAATTTACATAAGTGAAAGCTTTGCATAATTGCCCAGACCCACGCCGCCCACAAAGATGACATTGGTTTTTTTCCGGATCATTTCCAGGCGGAACAGGTCTTGGACCTGGAGCCGGTTGATTTTCTTCGGCCAGGACCAGTCAAACTGGTCAAGGGTCTTGATCACCGGGATGCGGGCCTGGCTGATCCGTCGTTTGATGGCCCGCTGCTGACGCAGGGTGGCTTCCCCGTCCATGAGCCCGGATAGGAACTCCACGTGCCCGGTTTGCTTCTGGGCTGCCTTTTTTGCCAGCTCGGCATAATGTTCGGCAACATATGGCAGTTTCAGGTAGGCAAGATTTTTATCCAGCCCGGATTGGAGCATGTTTTTGGCCTTCACTGGTCTTCTCCTGCTGCGTCTTTGATCTCGTAAATGGAAAGATCCGGGTTTTCGATTTTTAGATCCAGCATGTCCCGGCTGCGGGTCAGTTGAAGCGGTGCTGCTTCCTGACGGATCCGGCCCCGCTGCTCCAAAAGATTGGCAATATACTCGCTGGAGTACGCCTGGAACACAAATGCATCCTCCATGGCCTGGCACACTGCATCCTGGCCGTATATATCGCTTAAGGCCACGATTTTGCGGACATGATGATGCGGGTTCATTCGGCGCTGCTCGATTTGCCGGTAATAAGCTTCAGCCCTGGGAGAAAGAGACAAAAACCGCTTGTAGATTATCTGGTCCCGGGCTTTTTTCCGCTGGGTTAAAAGGGCCCTGGGATGATCCGGGTCTTCAAAATCCTGGTGGCGGTCATAACTTCGGACATGGCGGGCAATGAGCTTGTTGTCACAATAAATGCAGAGCCTGTCCGGATAGGTTTTAAGGCTCAGCAAAGCGCCGGCATATGCAGCAGGCACAGAGTAGCGATTGGTATCAACAACAATGCGGAACTGGCTGGAGGCCCGCACCTGGCTGACAGTGCCGATATCAAAAGCATTGGCCGGCAAGGCGGTCAGTATTTCCTTTGGAAGCTGATCAACCGGCCGTTGATGGGTAGTTCCGTGCTTGCGCACATTGGCCACCGTGTCGAGCCAGTGGCTCACGGCCGGATTAAGGGCGTCAAAATGCGGGATATCCAGGCCGGCCAAAAAGTTTTTCTTAACATAGCCCACGGCATTTTCAACCCGGCCCTTTTCGTTTCCTTTGCCCACGTTGCAGGGGACAATGGAGAAGCCGTAATGATTGGCAAAATCAAGATACCGGGGATTTAATACCGGGCTTTGCCCCACAATGCGCTGCAGCACGGCTGACTTCAGGTTATCGACCATGACTTTTTGGACACAGCCGCCGAAAAAGCTAAAAGCGCGCTGATGGCAGCCCAAAAAATGCTCCATGGTCTGAGACACCGTGAACTCAACATACATCATGCGGCTGTAGCACAGTACCATGACAAAAAAGCTCAGTCTGCGGCTGGCAGTGCCCACGTTGACCGAGCCGTAAGATCCCCAGTCAACCTGGGCGCATTCTCCGGGGGCAAACGATAGTGTGAGATATGCAGGCTTTTTCACTGGCCGGATTTTGGTGAGGTAATCCTTGACGATGGTATATCCGCCATCAAAACCTCTTTGTCGGATCCGGTCAAAGACCTGGGCGGCGGTATAGGGATGAAAATCGAGCATCCGGATGATCTCGTTTTTAAAGGGGTCGAGCTTGCTTTGCCGAACAGGGCCCTGCCGGGGTGTAAATTGTTTTGCAGCAGCCCATCGGGCCGCGGTCCTGGGATCAATGCCCATCTTGTCGGCGATCTGCGATGGCTTTAATCCCTTTTGGTCATGGAGATAGCGGATTTGCAAAAACTGTTGATAGTCAATCATTGGCCCTCTCCATTATGGTTTTAAAAATATGGCCAAGGGCCTGGGGTGCGTCACCGGTTCTCTGCTTTGGCGCCGGCGCCGGTGGATCCAGGGGCAGAACCTGATAAATCGGTGCTTTAAAAGCCACAAGGTCATTGCCGATTAGCTGATTGCGGGCCCGGCAGAGTGTGTCATGATCCATGCAAAGACGTTTTTGCAGCGATGCATCCGAGTAATAACTCAGCCCCCGGGCATCGGCCACCGTGATCAGAAACAGGTACAATGCCGCAGCCGGATGGCTGCAGGCCGAGATTTTACCCTCACGGACCAGGCGATGATCCACCCAGCCGAACGACCGGGTGATCCGTCGGATGCGGTGGGGATTGACAGGATGTTTTTGCAGCATGTTGGCCTCCTTGTGCACAATCGGGTTGATAGAGAATATCGTTGCCCAATTGTTGCATGCGGCCAATGGCATTTGCGATGTCATCTTGTAACGCAAGGCCGGTAAAATGAGCAATAAGTCCAATTAAAACGGCAGGTTGCTCCATGCAGTAATCTTGTAACGCATCGCTCACAAAATTGGAGGTATCCCCCTGTTTTTTATTTACATTTTCACGACAGCGATCTTGTAGCGCATTTTGCGAAAAGGGGCTCTTGCGCCAGTAGCCCGGGTGATCTTTGCGCCACTGCCGAACCCGCTCAACCTGGTCAGGACCCTTGAAATAGTCCGTGTTTTCGGGCTTTTTAAGCCATTTTTTCTGGCTTTCGGCCTTGGCAGCCTTCCGGCATTCTGGTTTCTGGCAATGCCTCTGCCGCTTGGCATTACGGTAATCAGGCCAAAACAGTTGTTTGCAGTGCTTGCATTTGCGTCGTTTTCTTGGCGTCATTGGCCGGCACCTCCCGGCTCAATGTATTACGGAATAAAACCAAACTGAAGAAAAAGGGAAGAAAAAGAAGAAAATGGTTTTAAATTAATAAGTTGGAAG
>JAIPEJ010000153.1 GCA_021737225.1 Desulfobacteraceae bacterium | reverse complement strand
CCGGGTGGACCTGGTGACAGTCTGAAAAACCGGTTTATTCCATACATACGGATTTACTGGACCATGGGGAAAAAACAGCATCTGCACAATGCGCCGGGAACCATTCGCACCGGCATTATCACGGTTTCCTCCTCCCGGAGCGAAAAAGACGACAAAAGCGGCCAGTGGATCAAAAAACAGGCGGAAAAGGAAGGGCACCGGGTGGCCGTCTACCGGGTCATTGCAGACAATTCCCGTATCATCGCAAAGGCGGTCGCAGACAGTATCGGCGAACATGATCTGCATGCAATGATTTTAACTGGCGGAACCGGGATCAGTTCTGCGGATGTGACCATAGAGGCCCTGCAGCCCATGTTTTCCAAGGAAATGGGCGCGTTTGCCACATTGTTTACCCAGCTCAGCTTTGAAAAAATCGACTCTGCGGCACTGCTGTCCCGGGCAGCCGCGGGTATTATCGGCAAAACGGCCGTCTTTTGCATTCCGGGAAGCATCAACGCCTGCAAACTTGCCTGCATGGAATTGATCTTCCCTGAAATCAACCATATTGCCGCGCATCTCGGATAGCCGGAGCGCGACAGCAAATTCGGATTCCATAAGGAGAACAATTTATGTTCGGTATCGGCATGCCTGAACTGATCCTGATCCTGGCCGTTGCCCTGATTGTATTCGGCCCCAAGAAACTGCCGGACCTGGCCCGATCGCTGGGAAAGGCCATAAACGAGTTCAAAAATGCCACTCAGGATTTCAAGGCGTCCATGGACGACGAAGTAAAGGACGTGAAAAAACCCTTTGAAGATGTGAAAAAACCTTTTGATGATGCCGCCCGGAATGTCAACCGGGTCGAAAACCGGCAATCAACAAGGCCCGAGGATATATACAACGGCGATTCCACCGAGCAGAAGCAACCGGCAGGCCCGGCAGATGAGTCGTCATCGCAATCGGATCCGGCGGCAGACGAGCAGAAACGCAACGCGCAATCCGGGGAAAACGATCCGAACCATGGATGAAGAAGAAAAACTCCCGCTGACCGAACACCTCACGGAGCTGCGAGACCGGCTGATCCGGTGTTTTATCGCCGTATTTGTCGGCTTCGTGATTGCTTATATCTTCAAGGAACGCCTCTTTGAGATCCTAACCCGGCCGTTGATCCGCGTGATGCAGGAGGGCGAAACCCTGATTTTCACCGGCATTCCGGAGGCGTTTTTCACCTACCTGAAGGTTTCGCTGCTGGCCGGGCTCCTGCTGGCAGCCCCGGTGATCATTTACCAGTTCTGGATGTTCGTGGCCCCGGGTCTGTATAAAAAAGAACGCCGGATGATGATTCCCATTGTCTTCGTCTCGGCCTTTTTTTTCATCGGCGGCGCCCTGTTCGGTTATTTCATCGTGTTTCCCTTCGGATTCAAGTTCCTGCTCAGCTTTGCAACGGAAAACATCCAGGCGCTGCCTTCCATGCGGGAATACCTGAGCTTTTCCTCAAAGCTGCTGCTGGCCTTTGGGGTAGTTTTTGAACTGCCCATCGTGATCACGTTTCTGGCGCGCCTGGGGCTGGTGACGGTGCCGTTTCTCAAGAAAAACCGAAAATACGCCCTGTTGATATTCTTTGCGGGCTCTGCGCTGCTCACGCCGCCGGACGTGGTCACCCAGATCATGCTGTCAATGCCGCTGATGGTACTTTACGAAATCAGTATTATCGGCGCACGGGTCTTCGGAAAACAGCGGGATGTCCCGGACACGGAAGAGGAACCGGAATAGATCGAATTTCAGCCCAAGGCTCAGAAATTGTGCAGCGCCCTGCAAATGCAGATGCCCTGCCCGGGAGAAAAACCGGCGGGAAAAACAGTTGACATCTGCGGGTCGTATTGGTATACATAATCTTTCAGGCAATAAAATAAGAAGGCGTTTATAAAGAATATATTCTAACCCGTTTCCGAAGGAGGAAGCAATGAGCAAGCGTTTAGGAATCTTGTCTGCAATCGCGTGTGTCCTAGCGGTATTTCTGGCAGCCGGGCTTTATGCGGGCACCACTGTTCCGGATACCATCAAGATGAAAAATGAAAACGCATTTGACCAGCACCGGATGCCGAGCGTCGAATTTTCCCACCAGCAGCATGCCGCAGATGACGGATACGGAATCGGCTGCGGGGAGTGCCATCACGACGAAAACGGAGAGCCATTGACAGATCTGCAGGCAGGCGATGACGTACAGGGCTGCTTTGAATGCCACAGCGGCAAAGGTGCGGGAACGCCCAAGGATTTCATGGGCCCCAAACCGGACGCAGAAACGCTGAACGCCTACTACGCCGCTGTTCACGTCAACTGCGTAAGCTGTCACAAAAAGCAGAAAGGCCCGGTTGCCTGCAATCAGTGCCACATCAAGAAAGGCGAATAACAAATATTGTAAGCACTTTCCGCCAGCCCAGGGGATAACGCAAAAAACGAAAAAGGCCGTGTGCAAAAGCACCATCTGCACACGGCCTTTTTTTGATTTCATACGACCACAGGGCGCTTAAGCGGAATTTCCCCTGTATCTCCTGGCCGCCTGCACCAGTGACCCCGCCCAATCAGGCGCGCCCAGGGAATGGATGTGCGTATAGGTCGCCAGCACGTTTTTGTAGCACAAGCCGTCCCTTTGATTCACGATGCCCCGCCCCTTTTTCATGGAAAACAGCAGATCCGAATCCCGGCCTTTCCATTCCAGGACCCGGGAGTAATGAAATTCATGTCCCCGCAGCTCCCTGCCCCGGGAGAAATACGGATTTCCGCCTTCAACCGAGACAATCGTGTAACCATGCCCCTGGGGGCGGCGGGAAAACCCGAATACCACAGGCAGAACGCCGACCATGGGATAGGCATTATCCAGCACCAGGGATTCGCCCAGATACATCAGGCCGCCGCATTCAGCATAGATCGGCAGACCGTTGTCAGCGGCATTGCTGATGCTGTTGCGGAACCTGAGATTTTCAGCCAGTTGCCGGGCATGGGTTTCCGGAAACCCGCCGCCGATATAGAGCGCATTCACTTCAGGCAAAACCGCATCTGCAAGGGGACTGACAAAAACCAGTTCCGCCCCTTCAGCCTGCAGGGCCTCCAGGTTTTCGGGATAATAAAACTGGAAAGCCGAATCCCTGACCACGCCGATGCGCACCCGCCCGCCTGTCTTGCCGTGGCCGGGGGGATCATACCCGTGTTCGGGCAGGCCGGCAGGCGCAGACTCCGGGCATAACGGGTTGACAGCGGCCCGGTCGGCAATCCGGATCACCCGCTCCAAATCGATATGGGATCGGGCGATCTGCGCGGCGGAATCAATGGCATTGGCGGCCAGTTCATGCTCGACCGTGGGGATCAGGCCCATGTGCCGTTCCGGGAAGTCCTCCTGGCTGAGCTTGGGAACCGTGCCAAGCACGGGAATCCCGCAATGGGTTTCAATGCTTGTCCGAAGAATCCGCTCGTGCCGGCTGCCGGCAACCCGGTTCAAAATCACACCGCAAATATTGACTTCCGGGTCAAAATGCAGACAACCCAGCACCACCGCAGCCATGGTCCGGGTCGTTTTGGTGCAGTCAACGCAAAGAATCACCGGAGCGCCAAGCATCTTTGCCAGTGATGCGGTGCTGGTGCTGCCGTCAGCATCGAGTCCGTCATAAAGGCCGCGATTACCTTCAACCACGGCAAGATCGGACTTTTGGGAAACATGGAAAAAGGAGGCGCACAGGCGCGCGGCGGAAAAAAGAAAGGGGTCCAGGTTATGGCATGGGCGGCCGGCCGCAAGGGCCAGCCACCCTGCGTCAATATAATCAGGGCCCTTTTTGAAGGGAGCGATACATCTACCGAGTCGGCTGAGAGCCGAAATCATTCCAATCGACACGACCGTCTTGCCGGACCCCCCGCGCAATCCGGCGATCAATACCCGGGGGATCTCAATTGGTTCGGCCTCATTAAGCACAGTCCGGCCCGGTAGTGAAAATAGAAGTAAAGCCCAATGGCATGTGCAGCCCGCCTAAACCATGGGCTGTCAACAATGCATTATTCGTTTTCGTGCTCAGCGCCGGCCTGCTTGCCGGTACCTTTCAAGCCGTACATGGAGGTACTGCCGCTTGACCAGAACTCCAGGATCCCTTCATTGATCATCTGAGTGACGATCTTCTTGGCTTCCCGGGGTTTGGCATCCAGAATCTTGGCCAGGTCGCTGAAGTAAAATTTGGACTTGGACTTGGATTTTTTCTGCAGACCTTCAATGATTTTCTGTTTGGATTCTTCGTAGTCCAGTGCCATAGCGCGATGTCCTTATAATGTTAAATGGGGCGTTGCGGCACGGTGTAAACCGCGCCGCAACGCACTTTTCTATGCCCGGCGCTCCGGTACCCGAATCAGGTCTAGAATTTAAACTGCGTTGTCTGGCGCCACGTGTAGTATGCCGGGTCACGAAAATCGTCAATAAGATGATGCGTGAATTCGAGATCACATTTCTCGAAAAACCGTTCCCATCCGATACGCTCGGCCCACTCACCCAGGCGCTCGTACTTCCTGGCGTCTGCAGCGTAAACATCAACGATCTTCTTGATTGTCTCGGCCGTTTTGGGCCAGCGCGGCGGTTCGTTGGGAATAAAGGCCACGGCCACCTTGGAGAACTTGGGCGCGGAAATCCGGTTGGAAACCTTGCCGCCCACCATCAGCACAATGCCGTCACCTTCCTTGTCCGCCAGCGGCAGCGCGGGACACATGGTGTAACAGTTGCCGCAGAACATGCAGCGACTCTGGTTGACCTCCACACTGTTGACCGTCTTGCCCTCGATCTCGACCTTCTTGGGCTTAATCGCCGCGGTCGGGCAGGACGCAATGGCCAGCGGAATCTCACACATCTTGTCCAGGTATTCATGGTCAACCATGGGCGGCTTGCGGTGATAGCCCAGAATGGCAATATCCGAACAATGCACGGCGCCGCACATGTTCAGGCAGCAGGCCAGGGAAATCCGCAAATGTGCCGGCAGCCGCATGTCCTGGAAATCATTGAACACTTCGTCCATGACCCCTTTGACCGGACCGGATGCGTCTGTTGCCGGCGTATGGCAGTGAATCCATCCCTGGGTGTGCACAATGTTGGTAATGCCCGCGCCGGTGCCGCCGACAGGAAACTTGTAGCTGCCGCCGGCAAACTTGCGGCTCTGGAGATCATCGACTAACGGCTGTACCTTGTCCTTGCTGTCAACCATGAACTCCACGTTGTTCCGGGTGGTCCAGCGGACGTAACCGCCGCAGTGCTTATCTGCGACCTCACAAATTTCGCGAATCAAGCTCACACTCATCAGGCGGGCGCCGGCAGCGCGCACCGTGTAAACCTCGTCACCGGTTTCAGAAACATGCACCAGGACGCCGGGCTGCAGAATCTCGTGATACAGCCACTGGCCCTTGTTTTTCTTGATAACCGGCGGATAAAACTCTTCGTAATTTCTTGGACCGATATCTGTAATCCGATCCTGCATCGGATTTTCGGGATCGTATCCTGAGGAAATAAAAGCCATGATCAACCCCCTTCTATCTCTTGTGATGTTTGCGGAATTCGTTTACGTCACGCTCCCAGCCGCCTTCGACTTCTTCTTCCTTCCAAAAGATGTAGGGATTGTGCCGCGGTTCGGAGACATGCTGCGGGATCGGATCAACCTCTGTCATCTCGAGCAGCTTCTGGAAGCCCTGGCGCTTCATGAGTTCACCGAGGCGCTCTCGGTTCTTGCCTTCTTCCATCCACCAGTCCCAGATCTTCTCGATGTAATCCTTGACCTCCTGGTAGTCGTTGTCTTTGTTGACTTCCACAAACGGAACCAGCAGAGAGCTCATCTGGGCGCCGTCAAGAATAGGCGCCTTGGCGCCGACCAGGATGGAGCATCCGGTCTGCTTGCCGGGGCGCAGGGCGCGCGGCATGGTATTGATGCAATGCATGCAGCGGGTGCACTCCTTGTTGTTGATTTCAAGCTTGCCGTCTTCATACCTCATGCACTCGGTCGGGCACAGATCGATGACTTCTTTCTGGATGTCGAACTTGCCCCAGTCGCGTCCCGCATGCGCACCTGCGTTGGGCTTGAGCTCGCCGCCCACGTATGCCTTGACCGCTTCCTGGTCAATACGGATGTCGTCTTTCCAGGTTCCGATAAAGGACATGTCAGCACGCGCAATAGAGGCCACGCAGCAATTGGGGCAGCCGTCAAACTTGAATTTGAACTTGTAGGGGAATGCCGGCCTGTGCAGTTCGTCCTGATATTCATTGGTCAGGTGATGGCACAGGTCCTGGGTATCGTAACAGGCGTACTCGCATCGGGCCTGGCCGATGCAGTCTGCCGGGGTCCGCAGGTTGGATCCGGAACCGCCCAGATCCTGGTTGAGATTATGGGTCAGTTCATAGAAAATTTCTTCAAGCTGCGGGGTGGTGGTGCCGAGAAAAACGATGTCACCGGTGGAGCCGTGCATGTTGGTCAGCCCGCTGCCCCGGAACTCCCAAAGGTCGCAAAGTTGTTTGAGATAATCGGTTGTGTAGAACTTGCCCGAAGGCTGATTGACCCGGAGTGTGTGAAAATGCGCCACGCCGGGGAATTTTTCCGGCTGATCACAATAACGGCCGATCACGCCGCCGCCGTAACCGAACACACCCACGATGCCGCCGTGCTTCCAATGGGTTTCCCCGTCCTTGTAGGAAAGCTCAAGAACGCCCATCAGGTCATCCACAACATCCGTTGGGACCTGAAATTCGACATTGTTGACATTCTTTGCCCTTGCTTCAGCTTCCTGTTTCATGTCCGATACAAAACTCGGCCACGGTCCGCCTTCCAGCTGATCGAGCAAGGGGGTTTCGTGCTTTGCCATTGTCATACCTCCCTTTCATTAAAATTAAGCCACATTTTTATCCTTCCGAGGCCCGCAAACATCTGCCAAATATCTAATTGCCTTTTGCACGACTACAACAAAAGGTTATTTTATAGAATTCTTGCGTG
>JAIPEJ010000152.1 GCA_021737225.1 Desulfobacteraceae bacterium | reverse complement strand
GGGACACCTTACTGAATTCATCCGAATTCAGTAAGGTGTCCCCGGAATTAGACCCGGAATTAGATGCCCCAAAAGACAATCAAGATCCGGTGCTGGCCGGATTAAACGAAGCCCAGCACCATGCGGTCACCCACGCCGGGGGCCCGCTTCTGATTTCTGCCGGCCCGGGCACGGGCAAAACCCGCACCCTTACCTGCAGAATCGCGTATTTGATTCACACCGGCACGGCCGCCGCCGAGCAGATCCTGGCCGTGACCTTTACCAACAAGGCCGCCCGGCAGATGCACGAGCGCCTGGCCGCCATGCTGGGCAGCAGCAAGACCCTGCCCAGGGCGCAGACATTTCACGCGTTCTGCTTTTTTCTTTTAAAGCAAATCGAAAACACCCCGGATCACGGCATTGTCGACGAAGAAGACCGCCGGGCACTGCTTTTGGAGGCCGTGGCCCGGGCAAAGGACCAGGGCACGGATGTCCGACATCGCGCCGATGCCCTGCTGGACATGGTAATTGCCGCAAAACAGCAGATCCTCTCTCCTGAAGACGATCTCTCCGCAATCACCGGGGATGATGCCCCCGTGCTTGACGCAGTGTACGGCGCATACCAGGACCTGTTGGAAATCGAGCACCTGTATGACTACGAGGACCTCATCTGCCGCACGGTCATGCACCTGGAGGCGGACCCGGCCCGGTGCGAAGACCTGCGCAAACAATTCCGCTTTATTTTTATCGACGAGTACCAGGACCTCAACCACGCCCAGTACCGCCTGGTACGCCAGCTCTGCCCGGCAGACGGCCAGATATGCGTCATCGGGGACCCGGACCAGTCCATTTACGGCTTCCGCGGATCGGATCCGGCATATTTCCAGCGTTTTTTAGACGACTATCCGAGTGCCGAACTTGTCCGGCTGTCCCGGAGCTACCGCTCCACGCAAACCATCCTCACAGCCGCCGCCCAGGTGATCGGCAGCCGGGAGGAAAACAACAACAGACAGCAGGTATACTCTGATATCTCCGGCACCCCGCACATCCACGTGATGCGCGCGGAATCCGAGCGGGCCGAAGCCGTGGCCGTGGGCAAAATGATCGAGCAGATGGTGGGCGGCATAGGCTTTGAGTTTGACAACTTCGACAAGGCCAACCCGGAATCCGGACTGCAAACCGGCCGGTCCTTTGCCGATTTTGCCGTGCTCTACCGCACCCGGGCCCAGGGCGATATTTTTGCAGAAGTCTTTGACAGCGCCGGGATCCCCTACCAGCGGGCCAATAAAACCGATGCCTGGGGCCGGCCCGGCATTGCAGAACCCGTTTCCGCCCTGAAAATCACCGAAGGCCTGGGCACGTACCAGGATCTCGAACGCCTGGCCGCCACCCTGGCCCCGCAGATTTCCGGCCGGGACATGGCCGCCCTGAAGTCCTGGGGCCGCCGGCACCGATTGCCCGCAGACGGCCTCATGGCCGAAGCCCTTCGCCTGGAGGCCGCAGGCATTTCTGCAGACGGCAGAAAACATCTCAATGACTTGCTGGAACAGGTCTTTGCCCTGGGAGAAAAAACAGCCGGCGCAGATGTCTGCCAAAAGCTGGAAGGTATGCTTGCCGCCCTTGGCCCGGCCCTGCCACCGATCGGTGCGGCACATACCGGGGCCCTGGAAGATCTCAAAAACACGGCCGCATCTTTTGGCAAAGACACGGCCGGCTTTATCGAGACCCTGGCCCTGTATGCGGACCCGGATTTTTTCCGGCCCGAGTCCGAGGCGGTATCGCTTTTAACCATGCACGCGGCCAAGGGCCTGGAGTTCCCGGTGGTATTTGTGACCGGGTGCGAAGACGGCATCATTCCATATGCCGGCAGCGCACGCCAATATACGGACCCGGCAGAAGAGCGCCGGCTGTTTTACGTGGCTGTCACCCGGGCCATGGAAGAGCTGTTTCTTTGTTCTGCAAAAACGCGCCGGATTTTCGGCAAAAACCAGGACCAGGCGCCTTCGCCGTTTCTTGCAGATGTTGCAGAAGACTTGAAAAAACAAGCAACAGCAGGCATGAACCCCAAAAAACCCAGGCAGGTGCAGTTAAGCCTGTTTGGTGAATAAATCCGAAATCCGAATTTCGAAGCAAATTCGAATACACAATGACAGAAACGCCGGGATTACAACATGAGCGTGGCACCAGACCAATTGATTGAACAGACCCCTTTAAAAAACGCAGCCACTCTGGAACTCTATGATACCTCCCGCACCATGATCGGAGACCGCATGCTGGTCAGCCTGACCGCCCGGGTGCAGATCCCGGTGGACAGCCTGTATGAACATCGCGCCGCCCAAGAACTGCCCCCGGCAGACCCGCTCAGGGCATTGCTGGGCGATCCGGTGACCTGGGAGCATGTCAAGCAGCGCCATTTTATTGATGCCCGGGAAAGATCAGAAGTGCTTGAGAGCCTGCTTGCGGAGTTTAACACGCACATGCGCCCGTACCTGACCCATCCGGATTTTCCGGTCAAGTACGTGCAAAAACAGCTCCGGGAGTATCAGAAACGCGCCGCCTGGCAGCGGTGATCAACACCCCGGGGACAGATTTCAAATCTGTCCCCTTCCCAAAACCGCCTATCCAAGCCGGGTAATCGTAAACACCACGGCATTGTCGTTATCCGGGCACTGCAGCTCCTGCTTGCTGTTAATCCAGTCCTCGGTCGGGGTCTGCCGGCAGGCGGCGGTCAGGTAGGGAAACATGGCAGACAATGCATACAGGCAAAGGGGCGCATCGCCCTGCGGGATCACCACCGGATCACTGAACGTAAACTTCTGCCCCGGGCGGCACCCGGCGGAGCAATACCCTTTCACCGACTTCACGGTCAATTCCAGATCGGGCATAATCCGAATCCTCCTTTAGCCTTCAGACTTTGAAGGGACCACAAGCACCGGCACCTGTGCCTTTTTCAGCACCCCCTTGATCGTGGATCCCACCGCGTTGCCGCCCAGAAATCCCTTGCCCGCGCCCAGCACGATCATGTCGCACCCGTGCCTTTTTGCCTGGCCGAGGATGGCACCGGCAATGTTTTTGTCCGCTGCCACCACCTCCTGCCAGTTAAAATCGCAGCTTTCCGCGTCAATGCCGGCATCCGCGCAGTACTGGCGCAAGACCTTCTGGCCGATCTGGCCCGGGGACATCTTTCCGATCAGGGCCTGGCGCGCGTCCTGCTCATGTTCCTTTTTCAGGGCCGCCCATTTTTCCTCGCCGAGCACGCCCTTGAAGTGCTCCTCGATCTCGGTGGGCACCTCCCTGTCAACAACATGAAGCAAGACCAGGTCGGCCCGGTACCGGGCAGCCGTGGATACCGCGGTCTCGAGGGCCGGCACGCATTCTGCCGAAAGATTGGTGGCAAACAGCAAAGAACGGACTGGAGCAGCCATTGGAACGCCTTTCCTTGGAATGGATTCGAAATTGACGGATAATTTTTAAATTTAGCCATGCCTGCCCGCCGGTGTCAACCTGTAAATGATCCGGCGATAGGTGCCGCCCTGCCCTTTTCCCGCTTCTGCGCCGTTTTTTCAGCGCCCCGGGAAAAGGCCCGCGCTTCGTCGCGATCCACATGAGCGGAATGCGGACCGGACATATCCCGTGTTGCTGCCGTTGCCGTCATAAGATATTGACAGTCCAATGAAAAAACGCTATGTATGAGCTACACGATAAATATAAGTCCGGGGCGGATCCCCCGGCACCTCAAAAAATCTTTCTGCGGATTGCGTATCGCTGCCGGCACCTTTTTTATGACATATTGCTGCTTACTTTCCTTTATGCCTTTCTTTTCGCCGCTCAGCCTCCCGGATGGTGGCAAGGGGCAAGCCGAAACTCTGAATTGTTCGCTTTTGCCGCAACGCCGGCGGGGGGGATGAATTGGGTCAAACCATTTCCAGCTTCAGCGAGGAAATACAACGCCTGTCTCGAAACAGCCGGGTGCTTTTTGACCTTCTGCCGGACATGCTGTTCATCGTAAGAGACGATTTTGTCATCGAGCGCATGAACCGGGCGGCAGCCGAAAAATTCGGCAACCGGGAGGGCGAGACCTGCCACCGGGTGATCTTCGGCCTGGAGGCGTCCTGCCAGGCAATGGGCTGTCCGTTCGACCCGGAAGGCAAAGATTACAGCGGACAGGTCTTCGAGGTGGAGGTCCACGAATCGTTTTACGCGGCCGCACCATCTGGGTGCGCACCACCGGCAAGCCCGAACAGGCCGAAGACGGCCGGGTGGTGCGCGTTTACGGCAACATCATGGACATTTCCGAGCAAAAGGAGGCAGAAGAAAAACACCGGCAGCTCGAAGAACAACTGCAGCAGGCCCAGAAAATGGAGGCCGTGGGCAGGCTGGCAGGCGGCATCGCCCACGATTTCAACAATCTGCTTTCCGTGATTATCGGCTACAGCGAAATCCTGCTGGAAGAAATCCGGGAAGACCAGCCTCAACACCCGCCGCTGCAGCAAATCCAAAACGCCTCGAACCGCGCCAGAGACCTGGTCCGCCAACTGCTTGCCTTCAGCCGCAAGCAGATCCTGGAAATCCGCAGCCTGGACATCAACCGTGTGATCACCGGATTTGAAAATTTCATCGGCCGGGTGATAGACGAAGACATTCACCTGGACCTGAACCTGTCAGATACCCCCGTTTTTGTGGAGGCCGATGCCGCCCAGCTCGAGCAGGTATTGATGAACATGGTGATCAATGCCAGGGATGCCATGCCCGGGGGCGGCCGGCTGACCATTGAAACCGCAGCCGTGAATCTCGATGAATTGGCGGATGCGGACAAGCCCATTGACGCCGGCGGCTGTCACGCCGTTGTTACGGTTGGCGACACCGGCACAGGCATGGACGCGGATACCCGCAGCCGCGCATTTGAACCGTTTTTTACCACCAAAGAAAAGGAAAAAGGCACCGGCCTGGGGCTGGCCACCTGCTACGGCATTATCAAGCAGCACGGGGGCGATATCCGGATTGACAGCAAGCCCGGGCAGGGCGCGCGTTTTCGGATCTACCTGCCCTGCACACCGGCACAACAGCCTGAAAGACAACCCACTGGAAATCCCGGCGAAGAGCCGCCTGCAGGGGATTCCGCGAATATCCTGGTTGTCGAGGACGATCCGTCCGTACTGAATTTGGCCTGCAGCGTACTGGAAAAAAACGGATACCGGGTGAAATCCGCCGGGGATGCTCAAACCGCGGTGACACATGCAAAAAATAATCCGGGGCCGCTTCACCTGGTGCTCACCGACGTGATCATGCCGGAAATGAAGGGCCCGGAGGTCTGCCGGGAAGTGGCCCGGTATCACCCGGGAATCAAGGTCATATACATGTCCGGCTATACCGACAACATCATCTCCGGCCAAGTAAGCCCGGACCAGGGAGCCGAGTTTATCCAGAAACCCTTTTCCATCCGGGAGCTGGGGGAAAAGGTGCGCCGGGTGCTGGAAAAATAGCCGGCTTGCGCGCGGATTTGAGGTCAGTTCTGCTGATCCAGACGCTGTACTGCGCGGATCTTGGCATCCAGGTTCAGCAGGTAGGCCATCTCGGGCTGCTTGGGATCCGGGATGGGATCGTATTCCTTTTCCTTGATGTGCTGCTTGGCTTGTTCCACATCACCCCCGGTTTCCGCGAGGGTCGACTCGATGAGCTGGCGAAACCAGCGGCAGTATTCCATTGCCCGGTCAATATGGTTTTTTGCGTCTCTGCCGGTGAGCACGCCCCCGTGGCCCAAACACAGGATGTCGATTTCCAGGGCGCCCAGTTTTTGCAGGGAAGCGTAATAATCATTGTAATCGGCCAGCCATTCGGAAAAAATATAGCCGGTATCAGACATGACCCCGGCGGCCTCCCCGGTAAAAAGCATCTTTTTTTCAGGCACGTAAAAACTCATTGCATCCCGGGTATGGCCCGGGGTGGCAATGGCGTGCAAATGCATGCCTGCAGAAAGGGGGAACGTGTCGCCATCTGAGATGGGGTGGTCCACGGTAAAGGTCTCAAATTCCAAAGACCCGGAAACCGGCTCGCCCATTTTCTCCATGTACCCGGCCCCGTCGCGGTTTAACTCCCGGATGGTTTCAATGGCCCGGGGGCGCTTTAAGACCTCGCAGCCAGCTTCAGAACAGCAGATCTCCATTTCCGGAAATGCTTTTTTGATCCCTGCGGCCGCTCCGATATGATCGTAATGGGTGTGGGTCAAAAACAGCCGGGCGGGCGGGCCTCCGTTTAAGGCCTCGCGGATTTCGCGTACGTAGCGATCAGCCATGCAGCTCATGCCGGCGTCAATCACCGCCGGGAAATCGGCATCAATTAAAAAGGCGGGCAACTGGACCGCGCCCAGCACACGCAGTTCAGGCGTAACAGTTCCGGTATTCTGCAAAATCATTTAAATTCGCCTTTTGTTTTTCGAATTCATCACCTCGGCGCATTTGCCGATGCACTCGCATCTTTTTTGAAAAAGCATTTATACAACAACTGCGGCCAATATGTATATATTATTTTGTGAAAGAGCAGGGGCGAACCTGTGTGTTTGCCTTTGACCCGGGCGAACACACAGGTTCGCCCCTACGTGCACCCAGAGGCCCTGCCGGAAAAAAACGATAATCGCATCTTGCACCCGGGGGCAATCCGGTTTACATATGCAATGATTTCGAGCAAGTGAACTGCCGTGAGAAACATTTTGAAACACTAACGATTTGAAACAAAACACTGGACATGAAAAACGCAGTCTAGTAAGTACAGGATCTTTGAAACACCTAAATTGAGCGTTTCAGATTTTTAAAAGCAAACCCAGGAAACAGGAAAATACAGACAAAATCCGGCAGGCAAATCCGAACCCAGGGAGGGTTTTGAAATGAAGAAACTTACCGTAAAAGACATGATGGTGCCGCTTGATGAATATGCCACCATCCACCAGGACGCCACCCTGTTTGACGCGGTAATGGCCCTGGAAAAGGCCCAGGAGGAATGCAACCGGCA
>JAIPEJ010000151.1 GCA_021737225.1 Desulfobacteraceae bacterium | reverse complement strand
TCTGGATTGCCGTCTCGGTTTATGTGCTGGTGACAATCATAAAGAAACGGCTGAATACGGATATGAGCCTCTACACAATGTTACAGATTTTGAGCATCACCATTTTTGAAAAAATTCCATTAAATCAGCTATTTAAAAACACTAGTTACGAAAACACCAATGAGCAAATTTATAAACAGCTAAAATTGTTCAATTAAACGTTGGGACACTAATGGTATAAAGACTTTGTTAAAAAGAGCGTCTGTTTGTTTGAAGTTATACAGAAAAGCGAGGAAGGGAGGCCATGGCGGAGGAACTTTACCCAGACTTTTACCGGATACAAAGCCCGTTGCCCGATAGTTCCTTGCCGGAGTTATAGCAATCATGGATTTCATCCCCGGCACCACCCCGGAGGCAAGCCTCAAAGAACCCGGCCTGTGGTTTGTCTTTGACAACGGCCGCCTGCTGATCAAAACCCGGGGCGGCGAAGAAGGCATGATCATCCCGGCGGGCAGGGAGCTTGAAAAAAGCAAAATCGCCTTGACCCGCAAACAGTTTATCGGTTCCCTGGGAAAGCGCCCCTGCTATGCCGCGGCAATCGAAGGGGATAAAACCCCGCCCGCGGGGTTTGCCTTAAAGCCGCTTCGCGCGCTTTTAACCCAACTGGACGAGGGCCTGATCTGGGCGGCGGGCCGGGCCAACCAGCTTATTCACTGGGAGCAGACGCATAATTACTGCGGCGCCTGCGGCGGCCGGATCGAGGACAAAGCCGATGAGCAGGCAAAAGTATGTCCGCAGTGCGGACTTGTCATTTATCCCCGGGTAACCCCCGCGGTAATTGTGGCCGTAATGAAAAACGACCAGATCCTTCTTGCCCGCAACAACCAGGCCCGCATTCCCTTCTACAGCGTGCTTGCCGGATTCGTGGAGCCCAGCGAAACCCTGGAGCAATGCGTCCGACGCGAGGTCAAAGAAGAAGTGGGCATTCTCGTCGAAAATATCCGGTATTTCGGCAGCCAGCCCTGGCCGTTTCCCAATTCGCTGATGATCGGGTTTACCGCTGAATACGCCGCAGGAGAGATCCGAATCGACTCGGAAGAGCTATCCGATGCCGGCTGGTTTGACAGGGACAGCCTTCCCCGGATCCCCCCGCCTTTAAGCATCGCCGGGCAATTGATCGCGTGGTTTGTCAAAAACCGCTCCGGCGTGTGAGCCCTGCATGGCAGTGCCCGGGGTCTTTTGCGCTTCCGGCTTTGCAATGTCATCGACCTGACGGTTCCCGGTGGTTTAATGGTTACTCGGCCTGGGTAAAATCAAACACAATGCTTTCCGTAGTTGAACCATCTATTACGGTAGCCGGTTTACCCTCAGAGGTGTGGCCGTCACTTGTTGTTGCAACCACGGTATACTCTTTCCCCTCTTCGCTTCCGGGAACACTGAGGTAATAGGTGCCGCTATCGCCGACTGATTGGGATACAACCTCTATCATGTTCCCGGCGGCAGAATCACCACAAGGGGCGGTTTTTAAAACACGAATGGTTGCCGTGGGAGTGTCTTCTTCTGAAGCAACCGGAAGGGTTACATTAACCTCGATATCACCTGTCGCGGTCAACTCAAGGTTGAAATCCTCCAAACCCCAGCCATCACCCAGTTGGATATCTTCCAAAAGCTTACATGCAGGCCCGTAGGCCGCGGCGTCACCCTCCTGGTTTTCAACACCACCTTTGTAGGCGACAATATAGTACGTGCCCGGCGGCAGATACATTTGATAAGCACCGATTTGCCCTTCCTGATCGGAGCTCAGCGTGGAAGTAAACACTTCCGGTCTGCCTGCCGAGTCCACTGTCTGGGCGCTCACAACAACATCTGCCAGAGGATTGGGGAATTCCGCCCTATCCTTTACCACGCCCTCGACCAAGGGATAATTCAACGTGTCCACAATCTTGATCGTGGGTTTCAGCAGATATCCCCCATTGCCCGTGATCACCACAGACCTGTTGGCGTCAAAATCCAGTACCAGCTCCGCGGTCTGGCCCGCGACCATGTCAAATCCGTGTACCAGTTTAATGCCTGTTTGATATCCGCTGGGCACAAACAAGGGTTCTTGGGTGTCACTGTCTTTTTTGATTACATAATTGGGGTGGTCATGTAACTGGTTATTAATATTCATTCCATCATCCGGGGCTTCGCCAAGCATCAGGCGAATCTGGGTGTAATACCCGGTTTCAAGGTCTGTGGTGCCAAGCTGGGCCATGGCCCCGTTTACCAATTCCAGAAGGTTATAGGTTTTTTGCGGGGAGGCAACGACTTTCCAACTGCCATTTTCCCCCTGATTTGCTTCTTCTCCATTATCATCGGCTTGGTCATCTTCGGCCTTGTGCACTTGAACTTCATCGATCGTTACATAGACTGCGTCAAAAGCATCAGTGGCAGCATCGGTCATATACAAGGAAAGTGTGCCGGTATCTCCATTTGAGGAACTGGTGCTGCCATCACAACCGATAACAAATGCCAGACATAAACTGATTACCCCGAGTAAAATCAATTTAACGGTTTTCATAATCCCCCTCCCTGAAATTTATGATTAAAATCAAGCCCCGAGGAAAAAATTCAAAGGCTTTTTACGCAAAAAACCAGTTTTCTGGTTTCGAGCTGGCAAAATTTTTAAAAATGATCCAATCATCAAACCCTTTTCAGGTTTTCAAGATTTCGCCATCATGATTGATCCAACCCCGGTTTTAACCTTATAATTATAAATACGTATTTCCGCAAAAAACGGGTTCAGATCTGCAAAAATTTTTTTGCCGGAAATTGTTCAGTACGCATTCGGCCTGATCCCTACGGCGATTCCGCATCAATGTTTCCCCTGGCATGAACTTCAGGTCAAAAAGGCCTTGAACGACACAAAAGGATAAGCATATGGTCGAAAAAAGGTATACTGGTGACTGGCTCACACGATCCGGTTGCGTTTATCTCGAGGCAAACGCTTATCCGGGCCTTTCCGGTATTGCGCCCGGATTCGGCGGATCCGCTCATTTCAGCCGTTTTTTTCAGTCAACCCAATGATGATGCCATCAGGGTGATCATTATCACCGGAAAAGGCCGGGCCTTTTGCGCCGGGCTGGATCTGGGCTGCCTGGAAACCGAAAACCTTGTTGATCCCCGGGGCGACGGCAGGGACCTGGTCGATATTGCCGCAGACTGCAGAAAACCCATAATCGGCGCGGTTAACGGACCCGCAGTCACCGGGGGATTTGAACTCGCCCTGAACTGCGATTTCCTGATTGCCTCTGAAAAAGCGGCTTTTGCAGACACCCACGCCCGGGTCGGCATCCGGCCCGGGTGGGGCATGACCCAGCTTCTGCAGCAAGCTGTCGGGCAGAGGCTGGCCAAGCAGTTTTCCCTTACCTGCCAGTGGATATCCGCCGAACAGGCCCTTGCCTGCGGAGTGGTAAACGAGGTGCTGGCCCCGGAAGAACTTATGCCCCGGGCCGAGGCCATTGCCCGCATGATCTGCGAAACCGACAATGAGACAGCCCTCACCGTAAAGGACCTGATAGAGTACCGCAACCGGGCCACTTTTGCAGAGGCCCTGGAAAACGAAAGAAAGCCCATCAAAGACCTGGTTGCCGCCTCCGGGACCTCGTTTCCCTCGCAGACATGGAATAAACGGGATTGACTTTTCAACACCCTGCCCGGTTTTGCCATGATAAAAACCGCCAGGGGTAAAAACACGCGCCAAACACGCGGGCAGCCGGAATATGCCTGAAACAAAAAAAGGGCATTATAACCGGTGTTATCCTTTTTGTTTCTCATGCTTTCTCCGGGGTATGGGAAAACCTGCGGTATTGGCCATAGTTTCTTGTATCCTGTTTTAAAATGAGCTTATATGCTTTTCGGATACTTTTACAAAAAATAAAACGCATTACAGGCCTTTTTGGATCATGACTTGTAATGCGCCCGTTTGCGGTCTGACAAATTTGCAGCAGGCAGGGTTCAAACGTCAATCAAAGAGTAAGAAAACAATATCAACCGAGCCATATTGGCAAGTTTGCTCACCCAGAAACCGGGCGGGTGAATCGTGTCCGGGATGTGCCGGCAGACACTTTCGGAACTGTCTGCCGGCACACAACAAGATTGCCCTTCAATAGCTGCAGGCGGGTGTTGGTTGCTGAGAAAAACGGGGCTATTTTTCTCCCACGGGACAGGCAAATTCGCACCTCCGGCACCAGTCGGTTACAAGGATCGGAGAGCCTTCAGAATCTTTTTGGCCGCTTTCAATAGGATCGTCACGATCGGAATTGAGGCGTTGGATACAAGTCGGACGGTCATATTGTCCAGGGCCGAACGCATTTTCAGGACAGGCTTTTCGGCAAGGCATGGCACAGCCTTGGCGGGGCTGGAAATCTTCCGGCGGACGGCCGGACGGAAGACGACCTTCGATCAATACCGCACGAAGTCGGACTCTGGGGCCCCATTTTCGGTCCAGCAGCAGGTTGTTTTTCCCCACTACTCCCAGTCCTGCGAACACGGCGGCATCTTTCAGATACACCCCTCCCTTTTCCACGTGGTAAGGCAGCGGCTGTGCACGAACATTATGAGTCTTAAATAGCCAGGTTCCCAACTCCTCAGATATTTTCGTCATTCGACGGTTTCCCGCGGTATTGCCGCGGTCAAACCAGTCCAGCCGCGGGTCATCTTCTGGATGATGCATGGCCAGCACCAGAAGAGAGCGGGCGTTTGGCAGCCACGGAGTCGTCTTTTCTGAATGGTTGGTCTGCCAACTTCCCACAGCTACAGCCTTGTAGGAAGGGCCGCCCAACACTTCATCGATAGCGGCAATCCCCGCTCGAATACCGTCCCATTTTTCTGCCTCGGCAATCAGTTCCTCGGCCAGTTGGCGATGTTGGGTCATATTCTCTCCCGGGTTTTTTGGGTTCGGCCAATTGAGACCTTCCAAAATATGTATTGCACGCCAACGGTGGAAATGCAAGTTTCGACCATGAGTGCTTGGCTCCGGTGTGAATCTAAAACGCGCGCTACGGCGATCCGTGCATTTTTGTTATAAAGCCATTTAATTGCCTCTTGCCGGTTCAAGTGGTGCTGTAATAATTGATTTTTCCGCCATCTGTCATCCTTGCCTTTGCTCCCCCCTTTTCGTTCTTCACCGATTCCTTGTCTCTTTAAAAAAAATTAATTATCATCTGGTTTAAAAGTTAAAGAACCTGTGTTTGCAGTCCTGGAAAAGCATGGCGTGGGCCAGGTGCTGTCTCATTGGACATGGCTGCCGTCATTGAAAAAACAACTGGCAAAAGCTGACGGCAGATTCTTCAATTCCGGGAAAAAGCGATAAAGGAGGACACTGAAACCAGCATTATTATCAATAACCGGGCCGGGGGCAACGCGCCCCTTATTTCCCGGCGAATTGTTTACGCGTTTTCTGCCGGGTGAGCAGAAACAAGGAAAAAAGGAGAGCGCCATGACACAAAGAAAACACAAGCCCAGTTTTGACGCAATGATCCGGCTTTTTATCCAAAAATACGATATCGCCACGAAAAAGGAGATCAACCGCCTTGCCCGCAAGATCGAAGATCTGGAAAAGCGCGTGTCAAAACCGGCCGATGCGGCAAGGCCGGTGCCCGGGACAAAAAAGGAACAATCCGCCGGAGAGGTTGTGCGCAATGTTATCAAAGACATGGCAGACGGGGCGACTGTAACGGATATCAAGGCACAGACGGGCTATGACGACAAAAAGGTAAGAAACATCCTGCAGCGGTTAAGCAAGCAGGGCCGGATCAGGCGGAAAAAACGCGGCGTGTACTTGCCTGCAGAATATGTATGAAGGCGGCAGGCAATATGCGGAGATAATTGTCAGCCCCGCACTTACCGGATCGGGTTTTCAGAGGTAATCATAACACAATTGCGGCCGTTTCGCTTGGCGTCATACAGCGCGGCATCCGCCCGCTTCATCAAATCCTCTATGCTGGCATCCATACCGATGAATTCACTTACACCGACACTTATGGTAACCCTGCCGGCTTCGCCGCCGGGCTCCACCCGCAGCTGCGCTGATACCTGACGCAGCCGCTCTGCCTGCCGGGATGCATCTCCGGCATCGGTTTCCGGGAGCAGTACGGCAAACTCCTCGCCGCCGATCCGGTACAGAGAATCAACCTGTCGAAGCTGTGCGGCACAATTTGCGGTAAGCCGGCACAGCACGTCGTCGCCCACACTGTGCCCGAAACCATCATTAATCCGCTTGAAATAATCAATATCAAATATCACCAGGGCCGCAGGACGGTCATACCGTTTGAATCTGCGAAAGCACCTGCCAAGCTGCTGTAGGAATTTGCGCCGATTGAAAATTCCTGTCAGATCGTCGGTTTCACTTAGCTGCTGAAGCTTTGTCTCGAGTTCGTGCTGCGGGGTGATGTTTCGTGCCGCCCAGACCACCGCGCGTTCGCCCCAGAGGGTCAGCGGCAGCGGCTGAATGCGGCCCTCAAAACGAATGTCGCCATCCGGCCCCGGCGCTGTCTCCAGCCCCTTTACGTCATTGCCGGCAAGTGAATATTTAACCGTTCGCAGCCCGTCCTGCTTCAAGGTCTTGCGGATCTGCTCCAGAAACCAGTCCGCCTTCTCCTCCGGCAGCACATCATGAAGGGACAGGCCTTTGAGATATGACCCGTCATGGTAATAGGCAGGATCCCGCCCCCCGGCGATTTCAAGATAATATCCGCTCTCGGTGATTACAAATACCGGATCCGGCAGGGCCTTCATTATTGCCCGGAGCAATTCGGTTTCAAAATCCATAATTTTTCTATGTCCGAGACTTGATAAGCCTGTAAAAAGACTTTTTACAGGCAGTGTTAAGTTTTGATGGCACCGTAAAAAGTCCAATATCTGCGTTACGCGCAATTTCTCAGAATTTCATCACGCCAACGGCGTGACTGCATTCTTCGAAATTGCGCAAGCCTTGATCTTGAACTTTTTACGGCGCCATCTAAAATCAGACTTTTTACGA
>JAIPEJ010000150.1 GCA_021737225.1 Desulfobacteraceae bacterium | reverse complement strand
ATCTTTGGTGGGCCGTCAAGGAATCGAACCTTGAACCTACTGATTAAGAGTCAGTTGCTCTGCCAATTGAGCTAACGGCCCGTTGGAAAGTAAAAATCATCATGTACCCAAATTGTTTTTGGTTGTCAATGAATTTTTGGCAATCGGCCCGGAATGGGGCGTGGCTTATCTGTCCGGGGTTCTTGGCTCGGGCTGAAATTCGATTTCATGGCCCCGGCCCGCGCTTTGTTCCGGGGGCGGGCCGGCGGGTTCGCAGGTGCGGGCGTGCTCATCGGGCACATCGAATTTATAGGCCAGCATGGCCACCACGTCATCGTATTTGGACATGATTTCCTCGCGGCTGTTTCCGGGCACGTCGAGTACGCAGTAGCGGAAGCTTTCCGGGTTGTGCTTGAAATCCGAGAGATTGACGTTCTCGTGGATCAGGTTGCGGATGCGGACTTCCGGGTATTTCATCTCGATTTCATCAAAAACGCTCTTGGTGGGCGTCTGCAGGATTTTTGCATCAGAGAAGCGATGAAGTTCGAAGTTGTAGCAGTAATTAAACAACTGGTCTTCGGCCATGGGGGTCAGGGCCGGGCGTCTGCCCACCGCCGCGTCACAGAGCATGTGAAGAGGCGAAATTCCGGTTACCGCCTCGATGGTCCGGGCGAACTGGAAGGCGATGCGGGAGTTGACCTCGATGATTTTAAAGGTTTCGGCTGCCTCGTCGATTCTCATTTCCACGTTGAAAAAGCTGTTGTTGATCCCGGTGGCGGGAATCAGGCGGTCCAATGCCGCGGTGACGGCCGCGTGCAGCTCGGCAGACAGTGGATAGGGAAATTCGTGATGGCTGAAGCAGTTGGTGCGGGGATGATAAACGGCCTTGGTCACGCCGAAGCAGGTGACTTCACCCTCGAAGATATAGCCGTCCACCGTCACCTGGTCGCCGTCGATTAAGTCTTCGCAGAGAAAGCTGTTGCATGTGGCCATGTTAATGGCGTTGTAATGCCTGGCATAACTGCCGATGGCTTCGAGATAATACTGGTTGAACCGGGCGATGTCCATGCTTTCGGCCCCGATGTGGTATTCCAGCTGCTCCGGGGTCTCGATACGGTGGGTGCCAAAGGAGATATTGGCCCGCACCGGCTTGATGAAAAACGGGGTCTGCAGCCGTTCGGGATTTCGCAGGTAGTCCAGGGCCAGGCAGAAGTTCGGCGTGTATTCCGGAATGCAGGTGCGCTGGATTCTTCGGCAGAGGTATTTGTTCTGGCAGCAGATGATACTTTGCACCGAGGCAAAACGCTTTCCGGTTTCCTCTGCGATAATGGCGGCAAACACGGCCGAGGAGTCGTGCGTGCCCACAACGCCGTCGTAGATTTCCGGGTGATGGTTGATGCGCTCCACGGTCTGGTACAGGTATTCCCGGACCCCGAAGCTCAGGATCTTTTCCGTGGTTTCAATGGTCACGTCATAGGTGGACTGGTCGGCAAAGCTGTGTTCGACTTCCTCGATGTCACTGGCATCGCACAAAAACAGGATTTTTTGTTTTCGGGTCATCAGGGGCGTTTCCTAACTGAGAAGAATGGGTGAATGTATCTGGCCGGGATTACCGGCGGCGGTTTTTTCGCTGCTGCTGTTTCCAGGAAGGGTCCTTTTTTTTGCCCTTGCCCTTTTTGGACTTGGTCTCGTCGCGGGTCGGGCCGAGATCTTCGGGCTGGACCGAATAGGTGCCGCCTTTGGCCTTTTTCTTGTATTCCTCCAGGTCCCCGGATTTTTTGGCGTCTTTGCCGTCTTTTGTCTGCTCGGGCATTTTGGGCAGGGGCGGGCCGGTAAAGGTGTCTGCCGGCAGGTATTCGGCCAAATACAGCCGGGTGCCCATCTGTTGAAATGCAATGCCCCGGGCCGCGGCCTTGGCCGTATGCACGGTGAGGACAACCGGGTGATTGTCCTTTCTTTTGCCCAACTGCTCTGCGGTTTCCCGGTCAGGGGTGCAGATCACGCGATCATGGCCCGCCGGGCGCACGCCTTTTTCCAATACCGCAGGATAGGCTTTTTTGCGGATAAATGTATAAAGAAACCTTGGCGGTTCTTCGCATGGCCTGACAGCGGGCAGATTTTCGCGGGATCTGCCCCGGATGCGGTTGTCTTGGATTTCAATGGGCGGGTCGGCGTCTGCCAGCATCAATTCGTTTAAGTGGCTGTGCCGGATGTGGCGCCATTGTTCGGTTTCGCCAAGGGCCTTGAGCAGTTCCTTGATTCCGACAAATCCTTCTGCGTCCGGGATCAGTCCGAATTCGTCGGGCTGTCTTTCCAGAATATAGGACAGCAGCTTGGAAAGCTGCTGCATCTGTTTTTTATGGTTCATACACCAATGATGCAAGCGCGTGTTTGTCCGGGCGGATCTCGGCAATGCCCGCCTTGACCCGGTATTCTGAGTCTGCTATTGTTTGTAACTTTCACGGGTAGTTGTGTCAACAGGATTTAACCATAAAAGGAGGATCAATGAAATCGGATCCGAAATCTTATCTGCTGTTTCAAAGGGCCAAGGAGGCCACCCCGGGCGGGGTGAACAGCCCGGTGCGCGCGGCCAAGTCCGTTGGACAGGACCCGCTGTTTATCGATAAAGGGCAGGGCTGCCGGATCTATGACGTGGAGGGACGCGAGTACATCGATTACGTGTGCTCATGGGGCCCCCTGATTCTTGGACACCGGCATCCGGCCGTAATCGAGGCGGTCGAGCAGGCCATGGCGCGCGGATTGAGCTTCGGGGCGCCCGTGGACCTGGAGGTGGAACTTGCGGAAATGATCATTGCGGCCGTGGACTCGGTGGAAATGGTGCGGATGGTCAATTCCGGCACGGAGGCCACCATGAGCGCCATCCGGGCGGCCCGGGCCTACACCGGCCGAGACGGGATCGTGAAGTTTGACGGGTGCTATCACGGCCACGTGGACAGCCTCCTGGTGGCGGCCGGATCGGGCGTGGCCACGCTGAACATCCCGGGCAGCCCCGGGGTGCCGGATTCGTTCGTGGGCCATACCCTGTCGCTGCCCTACAATGACGCTGAAGCATTCCGCGCGATGATGCGGGAAAAGGGCGATGACATGGCCGCGGTCATCGTGGAGCCGGTGGCCGGCAACATGGGGCTGGTGCCGCCGGATCCGGAATTTCTGCATGCCCTGCGCGAGGAAACGGAAAAACACGGATGCGTTCTGATATTCGACGAGGTCATGTCCGGGTTCCGGGTGGCTTACGGCGGCGCCCAGCATCGTTTCGGAGTGATTCCGGACATGAGCTGTTTTGGCAAGATCGTGGGCGGCGGTATGCCGGTGGGCGCCTATGGCGGCAAAAAGGAAATCATGGAGCAGATCGCCCCGCAAGGGCCGGTCTACCAGGCAGGCACCCTGGCGGGAAACCCCCTGGCCATGGCCGCCGGGATCGCCACCTTAAAACAGATCCAGCAGCCCGGGTTTTACGATGCCCTGGAGAAAACCGCGGCCCGGCTCGAAGAGGGGCTGGTCCGTCTGATTGACCGCCTGGGCATGCCCGCCACGGTAAACCGGGTGGGTTCCATGCTGGGCCTGTTTTTTACCCCCGGGCCGGTGACCAATTTTGAGCAGGCCAAGGGTTCGGATACCGAGCAATTCGCCCGGTATTACCGGGGCATGCTGGAGCAGGGGATCTATCTGCCGCCGGCGCAGTTTGAAGCCGTGTTCGTGTCCTCGGCCCATGAGACCGCGGATATCGACGCCACCCTGTCTGCCGCGGAAACGGTCATGGCCGGGCTCCAGGATCACACCCGGGTTACGTAAGGAAAGCCGCGCCAGTGAATCAAAATCAGATCCCGCAGCGCGTCAATTCCGTTCACCTGATCGCGGTGTGCGGCACGGGCATGGGGGCACTTGCGGCCGCTTTAAAAGAAATGGGGCTTGCGGTTACCGGCTCGGATGCCGGGGTGTATCCGCCCATGAGCACTTTCCTGGAAAAGCGGGGCATTGCCGTAAGCGACGGGTTTTCGGAAAACAACCTGGCCCACGGACCTGATCTGGTGGTCGTGGGCAACGCCGTAAAAAGGGACAACCCCGAAGCCGTGCGCATGCTTGAAATGGGCCTGCCGTATTGTTCCATGCCCCAGGCGATTAACCGATTCATGGCCCAAAACCGGCGCACCGTTGTGGTCACCGGCACCCACGGCAAAACCACCACCGCCTCCATGGTGGCGTGGCTGCTGCATGCGGCCGGCTGCGACCCCTCGTTTATGATCGGCGGCATCCTGAACAATTTCCAGGCCAATTACCGGGTCGGAAACGGCGGATACATGGTCATCGAGGGCGATGAGTATGATACTGCCTTTTTTGACAAGGAGCCGAAGTTTCTGCATTACCGGCCGGATATCGCCATCTGGACCGGCGCGGAATTCGATCACGCAGACATATTCAGGGATCTGGACCACGTGCGCGCGGCCTTTGACGCGTTTTTCGCACAGATCCCCGGCGACAGCACCTTGATCGCCCACGGGGAAGATGACGGGGCGGAAACGCTTTTGGCCGGCAGATCCTGCCGGGTGGAAACCTATGGCACCCGATCTGCTGATTACTGGCGCCTGGAGGCGGAAGCTCGGCAGCCGGGATGGAACCGGTTTTCGGTCTTTCGGGATTCGCATTTATTCGGCCGCTTCCGGATGAAAGCCGCAGGGGCGCATAACCGTTTAAACGCCCTGTCTGCCGTGGCTGCCGCAGCAGGCCTGGGCCTGGCCCCGGAGGCCATCGCACAAGGCCTGGAAACATTTGCCGGGATCCGCCGGCGCCAGGAGGTGCGGGGGGTTAAAAACGGCGTGACCGTGATTGACGATTTTGCCCACCATCCCACCGCGGTGCGCGAAACCATTGCCGCGATTCGCTCCTTTTATCCGGAAAACCGCCTGATCGCGGTATTTGAGCCCCGGACCAACACCAGCATGCGAAAGGTGTTCCAGGCGGTATATCCAACGGTTTTTGACGGCGCGGATATCGTGTGCGTGCGCAAGCCCCCGCTGCTGCACAAGGTGCCCCAAGACCATCGGTTTTCATCCGAGCAGCTGGTCACAGACCTTCGGGCAAAGGGCATGGATGCCCATTATTTCACGGACACCGGTGATATCGTATCATTTGCGGCCGGGGCGGCAGCACAAGGAGATGTGATCCTGGTCATGTCCAACGGCGGGTTTGACAACATCCATGAAAGGCTGCTGGCAGCATTATAAAGGCGGGTATTTCGAAGTCTTCATCCGGATACCGCGGCACTCCGGCGGTATCGGACCGGAGTGCGCACGGTATGCCGAATGAAGTGCCGCGGCTTTTTTTGTTACTTGGTTTTAATCCCCGCCAGTTCTTGTACCAGGCGTTTGCGCGCCTTGATATCGTACTGGGAGGTAATGGCGATCTGTTCCATGATCGGGGATCCGCCGCCGTGGTAGTTACCGTAATTGGTGGTGCCTGCGGCTCCCGTGCAGGTGTTTTCGATGAAATACAGCCAGAACTTGATCTGGTCATCCACCGGAATATCGGGATTTCGCTTGAGGTATTTTTCCAGCAGCGGCTTTAATTCAGGGTTGGTGATGTCTTTTTCATACGGGAATGTGGCCGGAAAACCGCCGGCAATGTTGCACAGCATTTCCTGCTCGTGAAAAACCGCCTCCCCGGTCAGGCAGCGTCCTACATTGGCGTAGATGGAGTCCGGAATACAGCTGCCGGGTCCGTAGGAAGCCCGGCCCATGCCCGGGATGTAGACCTCTGGTTTGCCGAAGTCAGAGGCGGTGTAGCCGGCTGCATAGCCCAGTTCTGTGACCTTGATGATCTCGGCAAACATTTCCCGGACATGGGATGTTTTTTCAATCCCGTTGTATTCCGCTGCCGTTGCAGCCAGGCCCAGCAGGACATCGCCCAGGGCTGGCTTGCAGCCCGAGTAGCTGTGGCGATGGAACAGGGCAAACAGCAGGGCGCAGATGCCGCCGTGATCGTTTTCCCCGCAAAGAAACACCCGCTCCCAGGGAATGAAGGTGTCTTCAAACAGCAGGTAGGAATCCGTGTATCCGCCGTCAAACCCTCTCTTGTAATGCTCCCTGGGACGGGAGCTGTGGGGATGGACCACCTGGATGACGCCCTCGTGGTCTGCGGGAACGGCAAAGGCCACGGCATAGTCCTTTTCACCGGGCCCCAGTGCCCGGGTCGGCACCACCAGGATTTCATCGGCAATGGATGCCTCGGAGATATGCAGCTTGCAGCCTTTTACAATGATGCCGTCCTTGTTTTTTTCCGTGACGCGCAGATACATGTCCGGATCCGCCTGGTCGGCCGGGCGCTTTAAGCGTTCGCCTTTCATGTCGGTCTGGGCACAGCATCCCACCAGATCGTTTTTCTGAAAATTTTCCAGCCATTTCAAAAAGTTTTTGTGGTACGCGGTGTTGCCTTTGTTGAGCTTGTCTGCCTCAAAGGAAACCGCATTAATGGCATTGACCGCGTCCACGCCCATGCAGCGCTGGATGCAGCCGCCGACTTTTTTGCACAGATACCGGGTCATGTCCTGCTTTTTATGCAGATCCGCAGGAGACTGGTGCACGTGGCAGAACCGGTTGATTTTTTCTCCGGTCAGATGGGAGGTGGCCGTGCAGAGTTCCTCGCCTTCGGGGCTGGCGGCTTCATCAAAGGTCACGCCCATGACGTTTAAGGCATTCATCTGCACTTCATTGTCCCGGTCGATCTTGTCGCCGTTGAAGTACAGGTTGCGCCGCATTTTTTTGAGGCCGTCGATATATTCCTGTTTGGTTCGCATCTGAATGCTCCTCGCTTGTCTGCGTGTGTTTGTTTCAAATCATAAGGTTTTCCTGCTACCCGAACGTCTGCCCGTCCAGCGTCGGCTCGTGGCCCGGAATAACCAGGGAGCGGCTTTGCGCGGCGGATACGGTTTTCCACATGCTTTCAAACCAACGGCTTAAATCGATGTGTATGCCGGGCGGGGCAAAGGGCAGATCCGGCCGGGGCGGAAGCGCGAATTGATTGCCCGCCAGATCCG
>JAIPEJ010000149.1 GCA_021737225.1 Desulfobacteraceae bacterium | reverse complement strand
ACCATACGGTTTCCTCTTCAAGGGACGGGTTTGGGGCAAGACCCAGAGCGCCTCCGGATGTCCAGGAAAGCGGCGGGGCTGTAAACCCCCTGGCCACAGAGCCCCTTAAAATGGTTTCATTGCCCAACGTGTAGGCCAATCCCAGGCTCGGGCTCAGGAAAGAACCGCTCTCGCTGTGATGATCATACCGAAGCCCCGGGGTGACCGACAGGCGCTCGAGCACAATGGTGTCATTTACGAAAACACCGGTTTTTCTCACGTCCGGGCGGGTGTGAAAATATGCCGGCGCGCCTTGAGCCTGGAGAAACTGCCCGGAGTTGATGGTCTGGTCCAGATCCCCGCGGTTGAAATCCATGCCAGTGACCACCGTATGGATGCCCTTTTCCCATATTAGCTTGGCTCTTCCGCCGGTGGTGGCCTCTTCGTAATTATCCGCCCGGTAGAGATCTCCGGCAGAGCCTGTAATCCCCAGGCCCAGGGCCCGGTTGGCGATCCCGGTTTCCTGTTCAAAGCGGAACAGGCGCAGTTTAAAGGAAAGGTCCCGGGTAAAGGTCGCATCAAACCGGGCATTGGCCCAGAAGCTCCGGATATCACCGGTAGATCTGAGATCAATGCTTTCGTAATCTCCCAGCCCGGTTTCCGGCCGGGTGTAGCCGAAGCTCAATTCCATTTCCACCCGGTTTGACGCGGTGTAGGAGAACCGGGAAAAAAGGGCGGTGTTTTCGTAATCCCTGGCATCCTCGGGGCCGTCCGAGTCCTGCCGCCCGCCGAACAGGTAATATCCGAGCCTGCCGGCCCGGCCGGATATCTGGGCCCGGTGGTCCGTGGTTTTCATTTCCCCGTAGGAAGTGCGCACGCTGCCGGCAGGACCGGAAGTGTATCCGGGCGACTTGGTGATAATGTGCACCGCCCCGCCCAGGGAAGAACCCCACGAGGAGGAGGCCGGCCCCTTGATGATTTCAATGCGCTCGATAATGCCTACAGGAATGGTATTGGTTTCTGCTGGACCGCCTGCCATGGAATTCCAGGGGATTCCGTCCACAAGCACCAGAACGTGGCGATCCTCCGAGCCCTGCACGTGCAAAAGCGAGGTGGAACCGGCAGTGCCCTTGCCCTGGCTGAAGTTGACGAACAGGCCGGTGACCCGATTCAGGACCTCTGCCACGGAGTGGGCGTTCATGGCTTCGATTTCTTTTGCCGTGACAATGGTAACGTTTTCTGGTATCTGGGAAACCGGTTTGGGGTTTCGGGTGACGGAGGCAAAAAGGTCCTTTTCTTCAAAAAACATCTGCAGGACCTTCATCTCTTTTTCGGACTGGGCCGCGCAGATCCCGCTTAAAAAAGGGATGCTGAAAAAAAGTAGGAAAAAAAACCCTGCCCATGCCTGCAAAGGATGAATCACGCTGTTTTTCGAAGGAACCCAGCGGAAAAAAATGTTTTTGTTCATTGCATGCCCGCCCTGTTAGCCTCTATAATTTGATTATAGTTACCTTTATCATTTATAGTAAGGCGAATCAAGTGCGAAGAATGTGCAGATCCGGACCGGAAGCGGAATTGATGCCCGTTTAACTGTAGACCTATCCGAGACATACGAGTACCGGGGTTTGGGCTCGCCATCTCCGAAACATCGTGTAAGGAAGTGTTTTGCTGCGGATTTTCACTTTACTGCTGATATTGCTTTCTGTCCCGGTGTTGACAGCGCCCGGTCACGCCGAAGAAAGCGCGACGATCCTGGCTATCCAGAGCCTCCGGGCAAAACCGTATAACGCTGCTTTTGAAGGATTTGCGGCGTTGTTGGGATCTCAAGTCCAAACCCGCAGGATGATTCTCTCTGAGCTGCCTGAAGACATTGTTGCCGAGCGCATTGACATGACGGGTCCGGATCTGGTGCTTGCCATCGGCACGGATGCGCTTTCCCGGGTAAAAAACAGGACGGATGTCCCGGTGGTGTATGTCATGGTTCTGGATTCGGCAGCTGCTTTTTCCGGACAGGGTCATATAACCGGGGTCAACATGATCGTAAAACCGGAAAAGCAATTGGCAATCATTCTGGATGCGCTTCCCGGCAGCCAGCGGATCGGACTGGTGTACGACCCTGAGCAAAGTGGGCGAATCGCCGCGGAAATCCGGGCGGCTGCGGCCCGGAAAGGGGTTGAATTGCGCGCCCGGCCGGTGTTTCGGGCGGAAAACGTGTCATCCGCGGTCATGGTGATGAAGTCCGAAATCGATGTCTTCTGGATGCTGCCGGATCTTACCGTTGTTACGCCGGATACCGTTAATTTTCTGATTTTGTGGACCATGGAATCCGGCCGGCCGATTGTCACGTTTGCAGACAAGTATGCCAAACAGGGCGCCCTGATGTCCATCGGCGTGGATCCATACGGCATGGGGCGGCAGGCGGGCAAAATGGCGGAAAAGATCCTGGCCGGTACGGACCCGGGGGCAATTCCCTGTGAAGACGCTGAGAAAGCAGACATTGCAATTAATATGAAGGTTTCCGAAAAACTGGGAATTTCGGTGGACGAGAAAATCGCAAAGCAGGCCCGTATCATTGAATAGGCATCCAAAATTGGCGTTTCATCCGATAGATGCCCTCAGGCGCAGTTTCCGGGCAAAGGTGATCCTGATCAGTATTTTTTTTATGCTGATCACGTGTTTGTCCCTGACCGGATTTTTTGTGTATCACCAGAGTGCTTCCTTAAACGCGTCCCTTGTCGAGCGGGGCGGGCTGCTTGTCCGGGTGCTTGCCCACAGCGCCAGGGTGGGGATTTTTGCGGAAAACCCGGAACTTTTGGAAAATCCGGTCGACGGTATTGCCAGGCAGAAAGAAGTCGCGCGGGTAATGGTGTATAACGCCAACGGGGACCTGATATATGCATCGGCGGACCGGCAAGGTGCATCCGGGCCTTCTGATGCGAATTCTTCGCAGAATGCAGATATCGGTGAACAGTTGTATGAAAAATTGTCCGCTTCTGATTCCACGGTTTGTTTTTCTTCCCCGGATGCCTTGCAGGTCTGGTCCGGGGTGTTTTCCGTCCCGGATTATGCCGGGACCGAGGCCCTGTTTTTCGAGGAAAACAAACCGCCGGAGGCCAAAAAGGTCATCGGGTTTATTCATTTGAAAATCCGCAAGGAAAAGCTCAACAGCCAGGTTTACGGATTTCTGTTCAAATCCGGGCTGATTGCGGTTTTGGCCACGGCTGTGGCATCCGGTCTGATTTTTCTGGTCATCAACAATCTCATGCAGCCGCTAAACCGTTTGGGACGGGCGATCAAGGCGCTCGGGGAAGAGGATGCGGCTGAAACCATCCCGGTGGACACGGAAGACGAAATCGGCAGGCTGGCCATTGCTTTTAACGAGCTGTCCGGATCCCTGCGCAAAAGAAGAGCGGAGAATTTTCAACTGGAAATGCAGCTGCGGCAGGCACAGAAACTCGAGGCACTGGGTACATTGTCGGGCGGCATTGCCCATGATTTCAATAATGTGCTCTCCCCGATTTTCGGTTATACCGAGATGGCCCTGGAAGAGATCCCGGAAAATGACCGACTTTATAACAACCTCCAGCAGGTGCTCCAGGCAGCGGAACGGGCCAGGGAACTGGTCCGCCAGATCCTGGCCTTCAGCCGGCAGGGCGAATCCCGGAGAAGACCTTTGCATGTGCAGGTGGTGATCAAAGAGGCGTTAAAGCTGCTGCGGGCCTCTTTGCCGAGCACCATTGCAATCACCGAGGAAATCGACGAGAGCTGCGGTCCCGTTTTTGCGGATCCGACCAATATTCACCGGATCGTTATGAACCTGGCCACCAACGCCTATCATGCCATGCAGGCCCAGGGCGGAGAGCTGAAGGTGGCCCTGGGCGAAGAAACGCTCACGGGGGCGGATATCTCCAGGCTGTCCCTGGATCTTGTCCCGGGAAGATACGTAAAACTCACCATGAGCGACACGGGAAGCGGAATGGATGACGAGACCCTGCAGCGGATCTTTGATCCGTACTTTACCACCAAGCCGCTGGGAGAAGGCACAGGCATGGGCCTGGCCATGGTTCACGGAATTGTCAAAGGCTGCAGCGCCGATATCCGGGTGCGAAGCAAACCCGGAAAAGGAACCCTGTTTCAAATTTATTTTCCGCGGGCGGAAAGTGATACCGATCCAGACCAATATGTGGAATCGCCCCTGACGCCGAGCGGGCACGAACATATCCTGCTCGTTGACGACGAAGTCCAGGTCGCGCAGATGTTAAAGCAGATGCTTGAGCACCTGGGCTATTGCGTGACACTTTTTACAGACAGCCGGCAAGCCCTGGAAGACTTTGCTGCCCGGCCCGAGGCGTTTGATCTCATTATTACCGACCAGACCATGCCGCACATGACCGGGGAGGATTTGGCCGAAGAAGCCCTGAGGCTGCACACAGATATCCCGGTCATCCTCTGTACGGGGTTTTCTGAAAAAATCACGGAGGAAAAAGCCAAAAGCAAGGGAATCCGAGCTTTTCTCATGAAGCCGGTTTTAAGGCAAAAAATGGCCGAGACGCTTCGGGTTGTTTTAGATCATTCTGAAAAATGACAACCATTGTTTTTGGGCTTGAAATCAAATTTTATCGGGGCGCCAATGAATTCCAAGCCTTCCTATGAAACCCTGGAACAAAGAATAAAAGCACTGGAACAGCAACTCTCCGAGTGCAAACAGGCCGAGGCGGCGATCCGGCATTCGGAGCACCGTTATCGCCTGGTGCTCGAAGCCGCCGGAGACCTGATTTTCTCCGTGGATGTAAGCGGCAATTTTGTCTATATGTCTCCGAACTGCGAAACCATTCTGGGTTATCCCCGGGAAGTTTTGGAGGGGAACCACTTTGAATCGTTTGTTCATCCGGATGATGTAAGCGGCATTGTCGCCGCCATAGTCGAGATTTTCCAGCAATTCCAACAGTCCCCGGGATCCGAAGTTCATCGTTTAACCGTGGAATTCCGGGCAAAGACCAGCTCCGGGGCGTGGAAATGGCTGTCTGCCAGCAATGCGGTGGTGGAAGATAAAAACGGCTTTCTGGAACTGGTCTGCATCGCCAGAAACATTACGGAAAAAAAAGAGGCGGAAAAAAAGCTCCTGGAAAGCGAGCAGCGATACCGGTTGTTGGTCGAAACTTCCAATGATCTGATATGGACTTTTGATCTCAGGACAATGACCTTTTCGTATTGTTCACAATCAATCGAGCGGCTTCTGGGGTATACCCCGGAGGAAGCAATCGGCGCCCGGCTGGATGATATTTTTTTCCCGGAGGGGAAAAAACACGTGACGGCGGCTTTTGGCAGCGTGATCGCCGGCAAGAGTAATACGGACCGTGTTTTTATCGCCATTGAACACCGCCGAAAAGACGACGGTTCGGTGTGGATGGAGATCAACGCGGTGCTGCACCGGGATGAGGATCGTCAGCCTGTATCCTTTTCAGGCGTGTCCCGGGATATTACCGAGCGGAAAAAAGCCGAACAGGAAAGAGAGCAGTTGCAGGCTCAGCTGCGTCACGCGCAGAAAATGGAGGCGATTGGTACGCTGGCAGGCGGCATAGCACATGATTTCAACAATATTCTTTCCTCTGTTCTCGGGTTTGCCGAGCTTTCCATTGAGGAGGTGCCTGAAGGAAGCTTGGTGCACAAGAACCTTTCCCAGGTTCTGGCAGCCGGAAACCGGGCCAGGGAGCTGGTCAAGCGGATTCTGGCTGTCAGCAGGCAGGAAGAGCAGGGCTTTGACGTAATCCCGATCGCCCCGCTGGTCAAGGAGGCGCTGAAGATGCTTCGGGCCACCATCCCCGCCTCCATCGAGGTTCGGGAGGCCATTTGCAGCCAGGAGCTGATCGTGCACGCGGACCCCACCCAGCTTCATCAGGTGATTGTCAACCTGGTAACCAACGCCAGGCATGCCATGCCCGAGGAAAGCGGGGTACTGGAAGTCTCCGTGGAACCGGTCCGTTTTAATGAAGACGTTCAAAGAAAATTTCCGGAGCTGGACCCGGGCGATTATGTCTGCATCTCGATCAGCGATACCGGGGCGGGCATTCCGGAGCCATATCTGGATAAAATTTTCGAGCCGTACTTTACGACCCGGAAAGAGGGAACAGGCACGGGCCTGGGACTTTCCGTGGTCCACGGCATCGTCGCCGGCCATAAGGGCCATATCGTCGTAGACAGTGAGCCGGGCTCCGGAAGCACGTTTTACATCTACTTGCCGCTATGCCAACAGAAGCAAAGCGGCAAGCCGGCGCAGGAGCAAAGCGGACCGTTGCCCACCGGCACGGAGCGCATTCTTCTGGTGGATGATGAGCAGCCGATTGTGGCAATCCAGCAGCACCACCTGGAACGGCTCGGATATCTGGTGACACCGCGAACCAGCAGCATTGAGGCGCTGGCCGCGTTTGAGGCCAATCCCGCAAAGTTTGATCTTTTGATCACAGACATGGCCATGCCGAACATGACCGGGGACCAACTGGCCCTGGCGGTCAAGAAAATTCGTCCGGATCTGCCGGTGATTCTGTGTACCGGATACAGTCAGAAACTCACAGCCGACAGCGCCGGAGAGGAAGTAAACAGCGTGCTGATGAAGCCGGTGGACAGGGCGGAAATGGCAAGGACCATCCGGCAAGTGCTGGATCATGCATCCGCGCCCTGATCCGTTTCCCGGTCCAGCACTTCCCGGACTTTGGCGGTCAGTTTCTTTATGGAGAAGATTTTCTGGACAAAAGGCCGCACCTTTTTCGCGCCGCCGATCAGCCAAGGCGCTTACGGATTTCCTTTGCTGCAAAAAAACCGCCCTGGCGGGATAAACAGCTTTTTACGAAGCCATTAAGACTTGATCGTCAACAGGCGGAGATCAACTGATCACCCGCTGGCCCGGTTTGGGTCCGTCCACGGGCGGTCCGGCAAAACACTGGGCCTTTTCCATCCAGTCCCGGGCAACATCGCCGGTTACTTCGAGATGGGTGTCATCCACGTGCCTGCGCTGGACCACCACCAGGCAGAAGTCTTCGGCCGGCCCGCGCACGCGG
>JAIPEJ010000148.1 GCA_021737225.1 Desulfobacteraceae bacterium | reverse complement strand
CTGTTTGTTAACGTCTCATCTGCTGTGCGACAAGTTCACACAGATCAATTACTTCCATCTGGCCTTCCAGGCCGGCCACCTTAATGCCGTCTTCAATATTGGTCAGGCAGAAGGGGCAGGCCGTGACGATCACGGTTGCGCCGGCCTCCCGGGCCATTTTCACACGGCGCACGCCCATGCGTTCGTCTTCCTCGGGCTCGTAAAACAGCATCAGGCCGCCGCCGCCGCAGCAAAAGGAACGATCACGGCTTCTGGTCATTTCAATCCGGTTAACACCGGCAATGGCGTCAATCACCGCCCGGGGGGCATCATATATATCATTATGCCGGCCGAGATAACAGGGATCGTGATAGGTAAATACCTTCTGGCGACCCTCCTCGTCAAGGCCGTTTAGCTGGAGCTTGCCGCTGCTGATATTGTTCTGCAGAAACTGGGAAATGTGCTCCACCTGCGGCAGATCCGGACTGTTGTAGTCATTTTTAATTACGTTATACGCGTGCGGATCGGCTGTGACAAGCCGCTTTGCCCCGGAATTGACAATGGCCTCGATATTATTGTTCTTCAGCTCCTGATACAGCATCTCCTCGCCGAATCGCCGGACCTCGTTGCCGCTGTCCTTTTCATTTTTGCCCAGTACGCCGAAATCTACGCCCGTGGCTTTGAAAATCCGGGCCGTGGCCTGGGCCACAGACTGCATCCGCTCATCATACGAGGTCACGCTGTCGACAAAATACAGGGTATCGGCCGTGGTTCCCTTCTTTTCGAGCACCTTGATCTCGAATTCCTCGGCAAGTTCCTTGGACCATTCCGCGCGTTTCTTTTCCATCTTGCCGTAGGGATTGCCCCGTTTTTCCAGGGACTGCAGGGGCTTTTGCAGGGACTGGGGCACATTGCCCGCATCAACCATCCCCCGGCGCATATCCACGATCTTGTTGATATACTCAATTCCGATCGGGCACTCCTGTTCGCAGGCCCCGCAGGTGGTACAGGACCAGATCTCATCCTCGGAATAGATCTTACCCATAATGTTGTCATCGGTCTTAATAAACGGCCCGAAAATCGGATAATGCGCAAATGCGTAGTCCCTGCCCTTAAGCGAAATAAACCGGGGAGACAGCGGCCGGCCCACGGTGTTGGCCGGGCAGTTGTCCGAACAGCGCCCGCAGTCCGCACAGGTATAAAAATCCAGGATGTCCTTCCAGGTAAAATCCTCAAACCGCTTCACGCCGAATGATTCCAGATCGTCCAGGGATTCTTCGTCCACGCCGTAGGGAATCGGCCGGATATTGCCCTTGTCCAGGCGCATGAAATAGACGTTGAAAATCGAGGTGATCACATGGAAGTGCTTGCCGATCGGCAGGAAGCACAAAAACGTGAAAAAGATGATATCATGAATATAATAAGACCAGATATGAAGGCTTTGCATCGTTGCCCGGGCGGAATCTGCAAGCATCAGCTTAAAAAGCCAGCCCAGCGTAAGCGGTGCCAGAAAATCCGGCTCGAGGCCGGCCTGGAGCTGAGCGGCCACGGCCGCCCCCTCGTAAAGGCTTTCTGTAACCATCAGGATGGCAATAAATCCGAGCACCAGCAGGGCTTCCCATGTATGATCCTCGCCGTAGGACTCCGGGTAGGCGTAGCGCTCCGGCTTAAACCAGACGCGGCGGACAAATGCGACCACCACGGCAATAAAGACCGCGGTTGCCGCATAATCCTTCAGGGTGTAATAGACGTCGCCGAGCCAGGTGTTTAACCCCGGAAAAACGAAACCTTCGGAGATCCCCTTGATCACCATTTCGGTGGACCGGATGCTGAGAATGAGAAACCCGAAAAATATGACAATGTGAATCACGCCGGCCGTCATGTAACGCGGATGCCGCCACTGGGCCAGCCATATCTTGAGGACATCAAAAATCCGCTTACCGGGCCGGTCAAAACGTTCATCCGGCCTTGCCTTGACCAGCGGGGCGAGTCTCTTGGCGATGATATAGGCAAAAAGGGCAACTGCAACAATCGGGATCAACACGGAAAAAATGACCGTGGGAATGCCGAATATTGTATATGCCGCAGGTGAGATCAGCGCGTGTTCCATGATATCGTGCCTCGCTCCTTTCGTCTTGTAATTTCGAGCATTTGCTTATTATTTCCGGTCCCAAGCCGCCTGCTCGATAAACCACTTGATATATTGTGGATGGAAGAACAAATATCTTTAGTTAAGAAAACATCCTGAGTCAAGAAAAATTTCCCGTCCCAAAAAACGGGGGGCTTGCAGATTGAAGCCCCCCTTTTATTTCCGGCGCGGAGTATCCGCCCCGCATCTTCCCGGTCGCGTCTTTACCCGATAAAGGAGGCTTCCTCGATTTCCACGGCTGCTCCGTCAGTGGCCAGAATGGCATTGAGCTTGCCCAGGGTGGTGGGCAGCACGGTATTGCAGAAAAACTGTGCGCTCTTGATCTGGCCTTCATAGAAGGGCACATCCTTCTTCTTGGCCTTCTCCAGTGCCTGCTCTGCAATGGATGCACGCCATACGAGCATCCATGCCATAACCACATCACCGCACACTTCCATGAACGGATAGGCGTATCCAAATGCTTCCATGAGCTTGTCGGACATGGCGGATTTGCCCAGGTGCATGGCCGCCTCGCCCAACTTGTTCAATGACTCTTCCAGGCGCTCGGCATAAGGTTTGACCTTTTCCTGGGCCTTGGCATTGCTGATGGTGGCATTGACCTCGCCCATGAGGTCCATGACCAGCTTGCCCTTTTTCATCCCCAGCTTGCGCCCCATCAGGTCCATGGCCTGAATGCCGTTGGTGCCTTCATAGATCTGGGTAATGCGGCAGTCGCGCATCAGCTGTTCCTGGGGGTATTCATTGGTATAACCATATCCGCCGAAAACCTGCATGCCGTAATTGCAGACGTCAAAGGCCCGGTCCGTGACATATCCCTTGGCAATCGGGATAAGCAGGTCGATGAGACCGTGGCATTTTTCTTTTTCTTCTTCGTCGTCGATGGTCTCGGCCCTGTCCTCGAGCCACGCGGTGTAATAGAGCAAACTGCGCATGCCTTCGACGTATGCCTTCATGTTCATAAGCATGCGGCGCACGTCCGGGTGCTGGATAATGGGAACCGCAGGGGCGTCCTTTTCAAGCATCTTGGTCAAATGCCGGCCCTGGATGCGCTCCTTGGCGTAATTGACCGCCTCGATATAGGATGCCGTTGCAGTGGCAAATCCCTGCATACCCACCAGCAGGCGGGCTTCGTTCATCATCAGGAACATGGCGCGCATGCCCTTGTTTTCCTCGCCGAGCAGTTCGCCGATGCAGTTGTCCTTGTCACCGAGGCTCAGCGTGGCAGTGGCATTGCCGTGGATTCCCATTTTCTCTTCGATGCCCACGCAATTGACATCATTGAACTCCCCGAGGCTTCCGTCTTCATTGACCCGGTGCTTGGGCACCAGAAACAGCGAAATCCCCTTGGTCCCTTCAGGGGCGCCTTCGATGCGGGCAAGCACGGGATGGACGATGTTTTCGGCAAGATCGTGTTCCCCGCTGGAGATAAAGATCTTCTGGCCGGTAATCTTGTATGTGCCGTCGCCCTGGGGCACGGCCTTGGTTTCCAGCCGGCCCACGTCGGATCCGGCCACCGGCTCGGTCAGCAGCATGGTGCCGGTCCATTTTCCGGTATACATGTTTTTCAGGAAAAGATTCTTCTGACGGTCCGTTCCGAAAGTCTCCACCAGTCGACCTGCGCCGTGGGTCAGCCCCGAATACATCATAAATGCATAGTTGGCGCCGTTGAAGTATTCAGCCGCTGCCATGGAAACGCTTCTGGGCATGCCCTGGCCGCCCCAGTCAGGATCTTCGGGCATGGCCACCCATTCGCCCTCCTTGAGCAGCTTAAAGGGACGCTTGAATATCTCCGGCGTGGTGACCGTTCCCTTATCGAACTTGCAGCCCTCCCGGTCGCCTTCCTTGCGGGTGGGCAGAATTTCCTTGACAGCCAGATTCCGCGCTTCGTTGACAATCAGGTCAACGGTTTTCCTGTTAAACTCCGCATACTTTTCATGCTTACTGAAGTCCCCGACTTGCAACTGTTCATGCAGGACAAAATCAATGTCCCGGCGATCCGAAATTTGCTGTGCCATAAGTCTTTCTCCCTTTCTTTGCTCAAACTGCGATGCAATGATGTTTATAAGTTTATATCATTCTTTTCGCCGATGCCGTGAAAATAAAGATCCACCAGCGGGGCGGCCATTGCGGCCAGATCCTTGTCCTCACCCGTGACAATCCACGTATTGATCACCTCGTTGACCGCGCCCAGGATAAAACGCTTGGCCAGCCCGATGGGAAGCTGGCCGCGAATGCTGCCTTCTGCCTGACCCTGCAGGAGAATCTCTTCGAGCAGATCCATATAGGTCTTGGTGATCTCCCGGATGCTTTGCTCATCCATGTACCGGGCCAGCAGGGTTTCCCGCTGAAAGACCACGGCCATGTTCCGGTCGCGCTGGAACTCCCCCAGATGCAGCGCGATTAAGCTCTTTAACTTGGCCTCTGCGTTTTCGGCCTGGTCCACCGCATGCCGGAACCGATCAAACACCAGGCGGGTCTTGTAGCTGAAAAAATTGGACAGGATATCGGCCTTGTTTTTGAAATACAAATAAATCGTCCCGTCAGCCACCCCGGCCTCCCGGGCAACCTGGGAGATGGTCGCCTGGTGGAAACCCTGGTCTGCAAACACCTTGATCGCGGCATTAAGGATCTGGTTGTATTTAACGCTGGTTTGATCCATATTTATTTTGTTTTGCCGGCTGATAACCCGCCTCGTTGTTTTAAATCGTCCGAAAATGAGCGTTTCAAATTTTTACACAGATCAATGATTTTCAATTTAGGATCGTGTAAAAAAATTGAATGAATGTTCATTCAATGAATGAAGCCTCACTCACTACCAGAACAAAATTTGTCCTGTCAAGAAAAAATCCAACAGGGGAGTCAGGGGAGTTACTCTTTAATGCGCTCCACGTATTGCCCGGTGCGGGTGTCAATCCGGATTTTCTGGCCCTCCTCGATAAACGGGGGCACCTGGATTTCCAGGCCGGTTTCCAGCTCGACGGGCTTGTAGCTGCCCGAGGCGGTATCGCCCTTGACCCACGGATCGGCGCGCACCACCTTCATCTCAATAAAGTTGGGCAGGGAAATGCCGATGGGTCTTCCCTGAAAAAGCAGCACGTCGCAGACCGTATTTTCCTTGAGATACTTCACGGATTCGCCGAGTTGCCCGGCGGACATGGATTCCTGTTCATAGGTGGAGGTGTTCATAAAGTAATAATGCTGCCCGTCGGTATACAGGTATTCCATTTCCTGCTCTTCAAGGTCGGCCTTGTTGATCTTTTCCCCGGACCGGTAGGTCTTGTCAAACTGCGCCCCGGTAATCATGTTTTTGAGCTTGCACTTGTACAGGGCCTGCCCCTTGCCGGGCTTGACAAATTCAAAGCCCACGATTTCGTAAGGGTCGCCGTCGATTTCGATCTTCAGCCCCTTTTTCAGATCACCGCTTTCGTACATAACAAATATTCTCCTATAAGGGATTTTACACAGTATCTGGTATTAAAAAACATTCGGTTACCTTGGACTCATAAATCCGAAATCCGAATATCGAAATTCGAAACAATATCGAATTACCAAAATTCAAATACTCAAAACATGAAAGGTTTATGTCATTTGGTCATTCGGATTTCGAATTTGTTTCGGATTTCGGATTTCGTGCTTCGAATTTACACAATACTCAAGCAAAGCCTCAAAGGTAAGCTAAGCGCAAATCTCCTGCTCTGCTTTTCGCGCTTGCCGGACAAACCTGTCCACTTTATCCGGATCCTTTTGAAACCGGACAAACGCCCCGGTTTCATCCACTGCGTTGGTCAGGGTGCAGGAGTCCACGCCGGCCGGACGAACCGCGAGCACCGCGTCATGGACATTGTCCGGCGAAAGCCCGCCGGCAAGAATCACCGGGATGTTGCTCTGCTGCACCAGCTGGGCGGCCACGCGCCAGTCGCAGGTTTTTCCTGTGATTCCCACATACCCGCTTTCCGGCTGACCGGCAATCGCGTCCCCCGCCATTAACAGGGTGTCAATAAGAAAGTAATCTGTCAGCAGCTCAAAATGCCCCGCCACTTCCGTAATCGGCAGATGATCTGCCGGGCCCGGCGGCGGCACGGGAATGGAGCGCATCACGGCAATTTCCGGAAACCGCTCCTTTACCGTGGCCTGCATGGATATCAGCCGCCCGCAGCGCGTGGCCCAGTCCTCGGTCTCATCAAAAATGCCCTGACAGAAATGAACGATATCCGGCCGGTATGCATCCAGGACCGCGCTGATTTGATCCATATCCGAAAACAATGGAATCAGGCTGCTTTTGGCCCCGGATTCTGCCACCAGCCGAATAGTGTCTCTTAGCTGCCGGCTGCCGCCGGATTCCGTGATCACGCTGCCGATGTGATCCACGCCCAGAGAGACCATTTTTTCAGCTTCGCGGGGTTCCTGGATTTCATATACCTGGACGATCACGCAAAAATCTCCGTTTTCTGCAGGTTTTGCAAAATTCCCGTTGACATTTTCGGCCTGCTTTAACATATTCATTTTGTTTAATCAAATGATTTGCACGGGCCTGCACCCATTGCCAGACGGGCTCCCAAACCTCCGCCAGATCCGAGGAAAACATGATCGTCGTAATTGATTTCGGCTCCCAGTACAATCAGCTGATTGCCCGGCGCGTGCGGGAACAGAATGTCTACTGCCAGATCGAACCCCCGGATATCGACATCGAACGTCTCAAATTCCTTCACCCCGAAGGGATTATCCTGTCAGGCGGTCCGGCCAGCATATACGAAGAAGACAGCCCCAGGGCGGCGCCGGAGATTTTTGACCTGGGCGTGCCGGTGCTGGGCATCTGCTACGGCATGCAGTTCATGGTTGAGGCCCTGGGCGGCACGGTTTCCGGGGCGGAAAAACGGGAATACGGGTTCGCCCATTTGCAGATCCGAAAGGAGGACGCGC
>JAIPEJ010000005.1 GCA_021737225.1 Desulfobacteraceae bacterium | reverse complement strand
CGTTGATACAGTTTGTTAAATCGATTTACTTCTGGTTTCTCCATGGTATACTCCTTTTTTATAAGTGCCCGGAATTGAGCACATAATCGGAGTATATACTATTTCTGTTTTTTCTGCCGCGATAGCGGCTTCGTTCAACCTTTCGCTCAAATTGACGCGGGGAACTGCATGGCTTTTTCTTAAAGGCTCTCGGCCGCGCAATTTAGCTCAATCGTTATTGGGCGCTGCAGGAGAGATCAATGCATCTTTGGATTGCACTTAAAGCGTTGGCGATATGGACAGGCATTTTGGTGCTGGCCGTGCTTAACGGCGCGCTGCGGGAGGCCATCCTCGTTCCGAAGCTCGGCATGGCAGCCGGCCTTGTAGTAAGCGGTGTACTCCTATCTGCACTCATTATTGTCGTGGCCTACCTTGCATTGCCTTGGCTTGGTGCCCGCCGGACTATTGAGCTCTTGGGAATCGGCATCGGCTGGCTTGCCCTTACGCTCGTCTTCGAGTTCTCGTTCGGCCTGTTGCAAGGCAAATCCTGGCAGGTCATGCTTGAGGCATACACGTTCAAGGGGGGCAACATCTGGCCGGCCGTTCTTATTGTCACGGCGATTGCGCCATATCTTGCGGCCAAACTCAGAGGGTGGGCGTAGCCCGGGCAGCGCACAGCCAGGCGCTAAAAAGAAAAAAATGATCGCTCGGATTTCGTCACATTTTGCTTGTAGGCCGACAGATCTATGGTTAGCTGGGGTCGGGCCGAATTAACCCGATGCATCTTATACCCCGTATTCCGCCCGCTCAATCAGTTCCTTTTGCAGATCTGAGTTTAAGGTTACGAAATAGGCGTTGTAGCCGGAAATCCGCACCAGGAGGTTGCGGTAATTTTCCGGGTGGGCCATGGCATCCTTCAGGGTCTCGGAGGTGACCACGTTCATCTGCATCTGCATCCCGCCCAGGTCAAAATAGGTTTTAACATAGGAAAACATCCGGTCAATAATTGCTTCGCGCTTGTCGCCGCCGCCGGGAACCACCTTGACGTTAAACGCGATATTGTTGTTCATGTTTCGCGGATTCAGGCGCGCCACGTCACGAATGTTGTCAAGCAGGCTGGCTGAAGCGTTGGGCTCCGGGGTGAGCCCCGGGGTGAATGCTTTTCCGGCGAGTTTGCCGGAGGGCAGTGCACCGCTTAAAGTGCCGTAGATGACGTGGTTGGACATGGACCAGAAGCCCGCTGTGTATTTGCCGCCGCGGTAGTTGGTATGGCTTCCGTAGGTGTCGTGGGCGAATTTGGCAATGCGCTCAGCCATTTCCACTGCCTCGTCACTGCCGGAGCCGAACAGGGGGACCTTTTTCGTTGCCATGGCGTAAAGGGCCGGGTGGTTTTCAAAATTCTCATCCACGGCTTTTTTCAATTCGGCAAAGCTGATCTGCTTTTCGTCAAAAACCAGCTTCTTGATCACCATCAGGGAATCGGTGACATCGGCCAACCCGATGCAGGCCGCGCCGGAGCTGTTGTATCGTGCGCCCCCGTGCGTGACGTCCTTGCCTTTTTCAATGCAGTCCCCGATCAGGGATGAAAGCAGCGGCGTCGGCCGGATATACTGATGCGCGCGTCCCAGCATATTGTTGTATTCAATGGACTGCTCGATGAGGAATCGGAATTGCCGGCAGAAAGCGTTGAAAAACTGGTCAAAGTGCTTGAAGTCTTCCTGTGCCACAAGGCCGGTATCCGGTCCCAGCTTCCAGTCCATCAGGGGATGGCGGCCGTTGTTTAAGGCCATTTCAAGGGCTGCCACCATGTTCATCATCTGGAAGTTGGTGTGGCCGATATGACGGCCGGATAATGTGGGTTCCACGCATCCGGTGGCCGACCAGTTGCGAAGATCTTCCGGCGCGTAATTGAATTCTTCCAGTGAGGTCATCACGGCGACGTCGTTGTGCATGGAGGGGGTGGCCGCGGTGATGAAGTTGACTTCGCAGAGGCGTTTCAGGTAGGCGTCGCTGTTGATGCCGGGATGGAACCGGGCGTTGACGTTGGGGTCCCGGATGGACAGCATTTCGGTTACTTTTAAAAAAATGTAGGTCATATCGCAGACCGCGTCCTGGCCATCCGGCGTGACCCCGCCCAGGGTGATGGCCTGGTCCGAAGAGCTGCCACCGAAATACCAGTTAGTCAGATCCGGGGTCAGCGGGAGGTGATCGGTGCAGCGCATATAGAAACAAGCCACCATCTCGATGGCATGCCGGATATAGTTTTGGCGCGCATCCGTTGATTCAAGGGATGCCATGTCCGCCTCGAAATAGGGCTGCAGCCAATGGTCCAGGCGTCCCAGGGAGAGGCCGGCATTGGTGTTTTCCATGTGCAGGCCCACCCAGGTGACCCACATGGCGTTGACTGCCTCGTCCAGGTTGCGGGCCGGATAAGCCGGCACCTGGCGGCAGATTTCCGCCAGGTGCTCAAGCTCTGCCTTCCGGTTGGGATCCGTCTCGGCGGCGGCCTCAGCCCCTGCCTGCCGGGCCAGGTTATTCCCATAGGCAATCAGGCCTTCCAGGCACAGAATCATGGCTTCCAGCGTGGCTTGCCGGGTATCGGAAATATTGCCGGAAACCAGCTGCTCCCGGATCTCCTCGATAATACCGGCGGCCCCGCGGCTCATGATCTTGGGGAAATCCGGGATCGTATGGGAAAGGGCCGCCTGTTTCCATATAAAATACACGGCAAATCGCTCGTCAATGGCTTGGCATAGCGGGCTGCCGTATTGATCCCGGACCCATTCCTTAAAATTACGGCGGGCCCAGTACGGGAATACCTCTGTGTGCAGCAGGTCAACTGTCTGCCGGGAAATATGATACGGGTTCAACGAGCGGTGCGGTACGGTCAGCAGTTCGCCCCAGATCATGGTGCCGTGGCTGTCCGGGTAGACCACGACGCCGATTTCCTTTGAGGTCGTGGTGCCGGCGATCAGGTCGTTTTTCCGGATAAGGGGCGCGCGGTTTTCCATGAGGTATTTGAATGCATGGGCCTGCCGCAGTTCGGGAATCCAGGAATTGCCCCCGGCATCGGTTTCAAAGCCGTGTTTTTTGTACCAGTCTGTCACGAGCTTGGGCCGCTCCGTACAGACTTCTGCGGTCTTTGTAAAATGAACTTCCAGAAACTCCTTGATCCGCGGGAAATCGGAAAGACTGCAGTCGGACAGGTAGGGGTCGGCCAGGTATTTCACCCCGGGATCAATGGCGTCGGCCTGCATCCGGTAAGTGTTGCGCTGCCTGAGTTCGTCGCTCAAAGCAGTTTTCGGCTCAGGCGCGGTTTTCTGCAATGCTTTTAAGGATGCGGTCTGTTCCCCGGCCATCAGTTTTTTCTGTTTTTTGTGCGTCAGCAGCGACAAAAAAAAGAAAAACAGGTTCATATAGGACTGGTTTCCCACGGTTCGCAAATGGCTTTTCATGAGCATGAAAATCTGCTCCGTCGGGGTGGCGCCCAGGAGTTTGCGAACCGCCGCATCCGAGGCAAAAATCAGGGTAACCTCGCAATCCGCCGGTATTGCCTTGTGCACCGAGACCCGGCCGTTTTTAAAGCAGATGGCGGTTTCCACGGATCCGGATTCGGTGCGAATGCCCACGGTGAAATCAAGCCATCCCTGATCGGTTTTCAGGTATTTTTTAAGCCCGGGCCGGAAATTGAAGCTGGCGGCCACGGTGTGCAGCAGGGTTTTGACCAGCAAATGGGTGAGTGTTTTGCCGGTTTTGGCCCCGGTGGCGGTACCACCGGCAGCATCGGTTTTAAGCAGCATGGAATACTTTCCTTCCCGGTTTGGGTTAAATGCTAAATTGAGATGCCGGCCGCTTCAAAGATCGCCCGGCAGTTTTCAAGGACCCGGTTATCCAGCCACTGATCCATTTCCGGCGAATTTCCGGTGTTCGGCGAAATTCCGATTTTGCAGTTTTTTTCCTGCCACAGCGGATGATAGGGCAGCAGGCGGGCCTCGGAAACACCGCATGATGACAGAAATTCCGCAATCGACTTAATATTCTCCGGGGTATCCGTAATTCCGGGGATCAGGGGCGTGCGCGGGATAATGGATATTTCATCGTCTCGGGCGCAGGTATTAAGTGCCTTGAAATTGTTTAAAATCCTTTCATTGGAAACGCCGCAATGACGGACATGGGCGTCTTGGTCGATAAGCTTGATGTCATAGTAAATCACGTCTACCCAAGGATAAATGCAATTATTGAATCGGTCCGGGTCAAACAGCCCGCAGGTCTCGATCAGGGTATGAATGCCTGCCGCCTTTAGCGCTTTGAGCAATTCCCCGGCAAAATCCATGAACATGGCGGGTTCCCCGCCGGACAGGGTTACGCCGCCGCCGGAGGTGTCGTAGAACGGCTTGTCCCGGATCACCTGGGAGACAATTTCCGCAACGGACATTGACGAGCCGATGCGGGAAAGGGCCCCTGAGGGGCAGGTGTCCACGCATTGAAAGCACAGGGTGCAGGTGGATCGATCGATAAAGAAGGGATTGTTCCGGGAAATGGCTTTTTCAGGGCAAACGCCCATGCAGGTATCACATCCCGCACAGGTTCGGGCTTCAAATCCGATTTCCACCCCCATGCGCTTGCTTTCCGGATTATGGCACCAGGTGCAGGCCAGGGGGCAGCCTTTGAAAAAAACCACCGAGCGGATACCCGGTCCGTCGTCCAGGGAATTCCCCTTAATTTCAAGTATCAAGGGCTGTTTCATGAAGACGTCCTTTCGCAGGCAACAACGGCTGCGCGGAAATTGTCCAGCATGCTGTCAATCAGCCGGTTTTTAATGGCCAGCGGCGTTTCGTGCATGTAGTCAAGCAGGGTGTTGTTGATGCCAGCAATATAGCCGTGGGCCTGGCTCCAGAACTGTATCATCAGGAAGCGGGCGTCATCTTCCGGAACGGTTTGGCCGCCGCCTGGATATGCCCGGATGGTGTCAATAAAGAGCCGGGAGACCTTCAGTCCAGTCTCCAGTTCCAGCCGGGCCGCCGGCTCCATTTCAGTACCCACGTAATCCCGGAATTTGGGCACATGCCAGGTAAACATCAGGTTGTATAAATTGGCGTGTTCCAGGCCGAAATCCACATATTTTCGGCACATGGCCGCAATTTTGCCTGTTGGGTCGGGGTGATTGCCATTGGCGGCGGCGCATTGCGCGTACAAGGCTTCGAACCCCCTGGTCAGGATGGACAGATAGATTTCATCCTTGTTGTGAAAGTAGTTGTAAATGGTTTTGGCGGCAATCCCCAGGCGGGTTCCCAGCTTTCGCATGCTGAAGCCTTTATATCCGGCCTCGGCGATAAGCTCTAATGCCTGATCCAGAATTTCCGCCCGGATCGCGTCGATTTCCTCGGGTTTGCGCTGGACTTTCGGCATTGTTAGGGTCTTTCGAAAGATTAAAAACACTGTTACAGTAACAGCGTTACAGTAACCGGTCAATAAAAATTATATTCCGAATTCCGGGAACGCCTGCCGGATCTTAAAAACTTAACCCGGGGGTGGTCAAATTTTGCGTTATCACACTTGGTCAATTTTGGGTTGTCACAACGAATCGCTTTTTTTGTGGCGGCGAAAAGTAACGGGGCCGGCCTTTTCAACCGTAAACAGAGGGTCAAAAAAGATCCCGGTCAAAAAACCAGTCTCCGACAAAATTCTGGAGTGGACAGTGGGCGCCTATCTGTTCTATTTCGTCATAAATGGGATCATTCTTGCCCTTATTTGCATCTGTGCCCTTCCTGATGAAACAATACAACCGGAAGCCGGGCTTTTGTATTTTAAATCCGGGGGCGTGCTGCTCGGAAATTTCGTATTGGTCGTTTGGAAGAGAGGACGCCCACGACATTGCGGTAGCTGGGGTTAGCTGGGGTTAGGGTTAGCTGGGGTAGTTAGCTGGGGTCGGGCCAAATTAACCAGTTAGAATCATACGGGATAAACTAAAATCAAAACCCGTTTCCGGCCCTATTTGCCACTTTTTGGCCCCAAAAAAGGCATTTTAGGCATGGCAAGAGCAAACAGCGCTACATACGCTGGAAAATATGGCACATCACCCACCGAATGCCATTGGGGGAGAGTTTTTATTCAAGTTTGCAAAAAGCCGATAGAAACATAATCTTTCCATAATCTTCATTTTGGCGGTAAAAAAAACGAAATAAGCCCCGAAAATGCCTTTTTCCGGTATTGAATATAATAAAATCCAGCATGTTAATCTGGCCCGACCCGGAACAACGGAACAACCGACCCGGAACAACGACCCGGAACAACAGTCATGGGGAACAATGAGCCCGTTGGTAGAAAAGGTTATTACGATCGCCGTCATTGGCTACGTCATGTGGATGGTCATCGCCGGTCGCACCCTCATTTGGAGCAATCGCGACCACCCGAATGTATTCCTCCTCAACACCCGATGGGTCTTTCGAGACGAGGAGACCGGACTCTACTGGGGCAGCGTGGTTCTGCACGTCGCTCTCGTGTCCGCGATGGCGTATATCGCATTCCTCCAGTAGAAGAAGACGCCGCTGCGGGCATTCCTCGATGGTATTCCGGTACTCCGGTATTCCGGGGACAGTTTACCAGTCTCCAGTCTCTGCTTTTCTGACAAGATGGCAAGATGCAAGAGCAAGATGGGCAAGATGGGGTCGGGCGTAAAAATTCCTCCACCTGCTACAAAAGACAAATGACGAGTAGGGTCTGGTGCATTAGTTTCGATCAAATCTGACACTTACCGCTTGTTTTAAGTGGTGGTAACAGCTATCCTTTTAAATAGGGCTATTGGATGTAGCTTATGGAATGTCCCAAATGCAGCCAAACAGCGGGCGCCGACGACACGGAGTGTGGCCATTGTGGCATCGTATTCCACAAGTATGAAATTTACCAGGAGAAGCTGGAGGCGTTGGAGGCCGACGAACCCGATGAGGATCAATCGTCCGGCACCTGGAAGGCGTCGCTGCTTCGCCCGGGGGATGAGTTGCTGCGGTACTGGTTGCCTCTGCTGGTTCTCTGGGGAGTATTGGTCGTTTACGGAATGAGTTGGATGGTGCTTGACCTTGATGGGCTCGCGCGCGCCGGCGGATTGCTGGCACGGGCCAACCTCGCTTTCCATGAAGCCGGTCATGTTGTCTTCGGCGTGTTCGGTGATTTTATCGGGTCGCTTGGGGGCACTCTCGGCCAACTGCTGATGCCCATCATCGCGGGGGGTACGCTACTGTATCAACGCGGCGACACCTTCGGCGCCAGTCTCTGCCTCGGCTGGGTCGGCCAGAATTTCCTCGATATCGCGCCCTATATGGCTGATGCCCGTGCTGGGCAGTTACTACTGCTTGGTGGCAACTATGGTCGATCTTCTCCCTACGGTTTCCATGACTGGGAGTATCTGCTGGGCGAGACCGGGTTGCTCGCCTGGGACCGCACCTTCGCGGCCATCACACTCAACGGCGGCCGCCTGATCATGGTTCTGGCAATGGCCTGGGGCGGATGGCTGCTGTGGCAGGCCTGGCAGATGCGGAGCGAGGCCTGATCAAGGGCAGATGGGATCAGGATCGTGAACGAGTCCTCCGAGTCCTCCGTTTAACTGTCGAGACTCGGGTGATCGTATACCAGTTTTCGAAATAATCGGGCCGATCCTGTTGCCAGGGTCGACGGGTCGGGCCAAATTAAATTATTAAAAAATATATGAAATAAACGCAAATCAAAACCCATTTTGGCCCTGTTTGACACTTTTTGGCGTCAAAAAAGGCCTTTTAGGCATGGCAAGAGCAAGAGGAGATGGATAAAACGCCATTTGTTGGGCGCCTTAACATCTAGCGCGCAAGCCTGGCATGACTATCGGAGAAGCCCGCATGAATCAGTTGAAACTGAGCAAGGCTTTCACCCTGATGGAATCTGGGCCTGTGGTCCTCGTGACAACCCATGATGGAAAGAAAGACAACATCATGACGATCTCCTGGACCATGGTGATGGATTTCACTCCGGTATTTGCTATCACCACGGGTGAATGGAATCACTCCTTCGCGGCGCTGCGGAAGAATCGGGAGTGCGTCATTGCAATTCCCACCGTCGACCTATTGGATAAGGTGGTTGGCATAGGGACGTGCTCCGGGGCAGACACAGACAAGTTTGCCAAATTCAAGCTCACACCGGTACCGGCCAAGCTCGTCAGGCCGCCCTTGATCAAGGAGTGCCTCGCCAACATTGAGTGCAAGGTCATCGACATCGTTAAAAAGCACAACATTGTTGTGTTAGAGGCGGTTGCCGCATACATCGATACCGCACGCGAGGAGAAACGCACGGTTCACGCGGTTGGTGACGGAACGTTCATCGTCGACGGGCGAAAGATTGACCGGAAGAAGATGATGGCCTCCAAGCTCCCATCAGGCCTTTAGGGTTCATTGGCCAGCCAGGAGGAAGTCCCGGGAGCAAAAATGAAAAGCACGGCGGCGCCCAGCGATGCTCTGTGCCGGCATAACATCGTTATTGCAGGCGATCGCAAAATACGATGCCCGCTGCAAGAGTAGTGTTATGTGGCAAGCACCGGATGAAAACTCCGGGTTCTCCAACAAACCACCGACATGGAGCCATAGATCGCAAGTGGGGGAATCTTTTGGCTAGTATCGCCGACCAGAATGTCATTGTGCACGGATCTCGAGTTGCTTATGGCTCTATGGGTTCGGGCGAATCCGTGGTGCTGATCCATGGAACGCCGTCATCTTCGTACATCTGGCGCAATGTTGCCCCGAGGCTGGCAGATGAAGGATTCTCCGTGCATGTCTACGACTTGTTGGGATATGGGCGTTCGGAACGACCATATGATCAAGCCGTGGACACGTCTGTCTCTGCCCAGGTCCCGATATTGAAGCAATTGATGGCGCATTGGGGGATAGAAAGAGCCCACATCGTGGCCCACGACATCGGTGGAGCCGTCGCCCAACGCTTCTGCATCTTTCATTCGGCGATGGCGAAGTCGCTGACCTTGGTAGACTCTGTAAGCTTTGACAGTTGGCCGTCCAGCAGAACCAGGAAACAGATGGAGGATGGCCTTGAAGTCCTTATCAAGGCCCCTGACGCCCAACATCGCGCTCATTTTCGGGAATGGCTCCTGAGTGCCGTGCATTACAAAGAACAATTCGCATCCGGCGCGCTCGATATATTTCTCGAACTGATTTCAGGGCCTATCGGCCAGAGCAGTTTCTTTCAACACCAAGTGTCGCACTACGATCCCAAACACACCTCAGAGATCGCACACCGGCTATGGGAACTTTCGGCCATGCCGGTGCAGATCCTCTGGGGCGAGAACGACGCGTGGCAGGTTGTTGAGTGGGCTCACAAACTCCATACGGCAATTCCGGGATCGGTACTCCGCCTGATACCGGAGTGCGGTCACTTCGCTATGGAGGATCAACCCGAAGAGATAAGCCGGCTATTGATCTCTTTTATCGATGAAAACAGGAGCCGATGACCGGTCGTCGGGTCAAACCAAGGACTTGGCATAACACCTCATACAGCCGGCCCAACAAACCGCTGCACGCTTTGTTGGGCGCTGATGCGTAGCTTTATGCCGCTGCAATCGAGGAAAATATATGAAAGTCGGATATTATCAATTTCATCCCGAATTCGGCGCCCCCGGACGAAACCTGGAGAAAGCGGAAAATGCGCTTGCCGGCGTGGATGCAGATATTATAGTTCTGCCCGAGCTTGCATTTACGGGATACTTCTTCGAGGACCGCGGGGAGTTAAATGAACTTGCCGAGGATGTATCTGCATCCCCTACCGTTCAAGGCCTGACAAGGCTTTGTAAAAACAACGATTTTTACCTGGTTGCCGGGTTTGCGGAACGATGCCGGGGACGAGTGTATAATGCCGCACTTGTAATCGGCCCATCCGGGCTGTTGCATCGATATCGCAAGCTGCATCTTTTTAATACCGAAAAAGAGTACTTTGACCCCGGGGATACGCCGCTGAAAACAATAGAGATCCGAGGCATACACGTGGGTGTTATGATTTGCTTTGACTGGGTGTTCCCGGAGGTGGCCCGATCGCTTGCACTGCAGGGCGCCGACCTGATTTGCCATCCCTCGAACCTGGTATTGGATTATTGCCAGAATGCGATGGTAACGCGCTGCCTTGAAAATTCCGTGTATGCAATAACAGCAAACAGAACCGGCAAAGAAACGCGCCCGCGGGGAGCGCTTTCGTTTACGGGGCAAAGCCGGATCGTTGGACCAAAGGGGAAGATTATGGCGAGTTCCGGCTCCGGGGAGGAGGCTGTTGCTGTCCGTGACATTGACGTATCTGCGGCGCGGAAAAAACTAATGACTGAAAACAACGATTTGTTCGTGGACAGGCGCCCGGAGTTTTATCGTCATATTGTTTAAATTACCAGAAAACATTGGGACGCTGCGCCCCGAAAATGCCCATGCCATCGCGATCAAGTATATTTAAACGAAAAAGCGGTTATCATGCCCCGAGGGGATCCGGCGGTTCAGGTGGGGACCGCTGCCGCTGCTGAAAACCGATGAAACGAGAAATTATGTACCGATCCATTAGAATACTTGCCATCATTGTTTTGCTTGTGACGCCAGCTCTCTGCCTTGGAATGCAGAAAGCGGAGATTGTCGTGGTTGTCAAATCAGAGTCAAAGCTTCTTTTAAGAAAAGACGGCAAGGTCATAAAGGAATATCGCGTGGCCCTGGGCGGCAGTCCCAAGGGGCACAAGCGGCAGCAAGGCGATGGGCGAACCCCCGAGGGACTATATGTCCTGGATTATAAAAATCCGGACAGCGAGTTTTACAAATCCATCCACATCTCCTATCCGAACGCGGATGACCGGAAAGCCGCCAGAAAATCGGGCGTAAACCCCGGCGGGGCGATCATGATCCACGGCCAGAAAAACGGTGCCGATCGGCTGTCTGCAGAAATTATCCAGCTTTTTAACTGGACCGACGGCTGCATCGCCGTGACAAATTCTGAGATGGACGAAATCTGGCGGGCTGTGGAGGTTAACACGCCGATTCGAATCAAGCCGTAAAACCCCTTTTATCCAACCGCTTTTTGGTACAGCGCGCCGGCGGCAGATCGTATCTTTTTGCCGCGCGGGCGCGGCGGCCCTGCCCCGCCTTGACTTTCGGCATGCGCATTGTTACCTATATGTAAATGAAATCGTATTTTCCATTCATGGCCAGATTCCTTTTTCCGGTCCTGTTGTGCGCCGCGCTTTTCCTGTCCGCCTGCGATCAGGACGAGGCCGCCCGGAAGGTCGATCTGAGCCAGCGCAAGCAGATCCAGACCCAAAGGGATCTCGATTCCCTGACCTATGCGTGCCTGCCACAGTACTCCCACAGGGTCTCCTATGCCAGGCACCATCGGCTGGTGGCATATCTTTCTGAAAAAACCGAACTGCCCATCCGCCAGATCTTCCCGTACACCTTTGAAGAACACGTGCAAATGGGCGGATTTCGATCCAATCCGCGAACTGACCCGCAAGGTCGAGGTGAAGCCGCGTGATTAAGAGACTGTTTTCCATAAAGCGGATGAAGATCAAGACCAGGTTCCACCTGGGGCTTTCCGCCGTGATTGTCTGTCTAGGCCTGATCCTGGGCGCAATCAGCACGCATATCGCCTCCACGGAACTGGTAAAGGAAAGCAAGGACCGGGGCCGGGTGCTTGCCGCCAGCCTGGCCTACAGGGCTGAAGAACCCCTGCTGGCAAGGGATTTTTTGCGCCTGAAAAACCTGGTCGACGAGATGCATCAGGCCAATTCGGATCTTGCCTATGCCTTTATCCTGGACCGGGCCGGACGGGTGCTGGTGCACACTTTTGACCAGGGCTTTCCGGTGGCGCTTCTGGATGCATATGACGGGGACCCGCCTGCAAACCGCTCCAAGAACATGCTGCTGCAAACGGAAAAGGGCAAGATTTATGATTTTGCCCGGCCCATCCGGATCAAGGAAAATCAACGGGGCACGGTTCGCATCGGCATGCACCGGCAGCGGCTCGAGGCGATGATTCAGCGGCTGAGCCTCTGGATTTTCGGGCTCACCGGCGGAATCACCATTCTGGCCCTGATCGCGGCCTCCTGGTTTTCCTCGAGATTTACCAAACGCATCCGGACCCTGACCGATTCAGCCAATGAAATGGTCAGAGGCAACCTCAGCGTAAACTCCGCACCCGAACTCAGGCGGCAGTGCTGGGAAATCAACAAATGCCGGGCCACCTCGTGTCCGGCCTACGGCGATACCCGGCGCAGATGCTGGTACATTGCCGGAACAATGTGCCCGTCATATCATTTGCCCCGAGATGAAGCGGACCTGGACGAAAAAGGCCGGTTCAGCTGCCTGAACTGCTCAGTATATCGGAAAAATGCCGGAGATGAAATCCAGGAACTGGCCGAGGCGTTTGACTACATGGCCATGACCCTGGACGATCGGATCCGGCAGCTCCAGAACACGGAAAAGGAACTGTCGCATCAAAAGGAGGTGCTGCGCACCACCCTGGATGTCACCCCGGACCTGGTGGCCCTGCAGGACGAAAACCTGGTTTACCAGGCGGTCAACAAGGCGTTTTGCGCTTATTTCAAGCTCAGCGAGGCAGATATCCTGGGCAGGACCGATTTTGACATTTTCACCGAATCCCAGGCCGATCAGAACTATCACGAGGACATGCAGGTCCTGCAGACCGGCAAGCCGCTGTCCAAGGAGATCAGCGTGAGCCACGGGGAAACCGCGATCTGGTTTCACATCCTGAAGGTGCCGGTATACACCGAGGGCCGCATCTCCGGACTTCTGCTTACCGCCCGGGACATTACCGTGATCAAGCAATACCAGGAACGGCTGGTCCAGTCCCAGAAAATGGAGGATCTCGGCCGGATATCCGGAGGCGTGGCCCATGAAATCAACACGCCGCTTGGCATCATACTCGGATACGTCCAGATGCTGCTCGAGGATGTCGACGAAGACGGCCAGATGGCCGGGGATTTGCGCATTATTGAAAAGCAGACCAAGATCTGCAGCAATATCGTGTCCGACCTTCTGGGCTTTTCCAGGCAGAGCCAGACCACCAAGACAGAGGTGAACATCAATGAGTCCATCCAGGAGGTGATCTCTCTTGTCGAGCACACCTTCGGCCTGAACCGGGTACAGGTGCTTTCCGACTTTGACCCCAATATCCCGGATATCGACGGGGACAAGGACAAATTAAAACAGGTGTGGTTAAATCTCTTAAACAACGCATTTGATGCCATCGAGCAGGACGGATACATCCGGATCACAACCAAGCTGTGCGCCCATCGAAGGCGCGTGGCCATTACCGTGACCGATACCGGCCCGGGCATCAAGCAGGAAAACATCAACAAGATCTTTGATCCGTTTTTCTCCACCAAGGCCGTGGGCCGGGGCACCGGCCTGGGGCTGTCGGTAACCTTCGGGATCATCAAGGATCACGGCGGCAGGATCAATGTACTGAGTCCCGCGCCCAAGGAATACCTGCAGGCCGTGACAGACCGGAACACGTCCCTGGGCCCGGGAACCGTGTTCCTGGTGGAGCTGCCGCTCTGGTACATGAAACTACCCGAAGAGGAATGCGAAGAACTGGGATTGTCCCGGCAGGAACAGCAAACATGATTCGATCCGGAGGTATATTATGAGCCAAATCATGGTCCTTGACGATGTCGAGGACGCAGGCGCAATGATCAAGCGGATCCTGGAGCGCAAGGGGCATTCCGTGGCCGTATTCACCGAAGAACACCAGGCCCTGGAATATGCAAAACAGCAGCGCGTGGACATCGCCATCCTGGACATCAAGCTCAAGAAAATGAGCGGCGTGGAAGTTTTAAAACAACTCAAGGAGGCTAGCCCGGATATTGAAGTGCTGATGCTCACCGGCTATCCCACCCTGGAAACCGCCCGGGAAGCAATGGACCTGGGCGCCCGGGAATATCTGGTCAAGCCCATCGACAAAAACGAGCTTGAACAAAAGGTCCACAGCATCCTGGAAAACCGGAGTTCGGCCTGATGCCGGCAAAACCCAGAGAATCCGCGGCCGGTCAGCTTCCGCTGACCCGGGGCCAGCAGATCCGCTCGCATATCAAGCACACCCTGGAAAACTGGTTTTTCCAAACCGCTTTTCCCGGACTGCTGATCCGGAAGAAGTACGCCGCTTTCCAGCGGCTCCGACAGGGAGACAGAAGCGCGCTGGAGCTCATCTCCCGGCTCGAGGAGATCAAGCAGAAACGCCTGGTCTGTGATTGCGAGCACATAAAGCACCTCTGCGGCCTGCTGGACCTTGAAATCCAGGGCCTGGTTGATTCGCTGATCGCCTTTAATCCCATAGAATACGCATTACTGCGCAACTACCACCGAAAATACGCCTTTTACGTCAATCTCGCTTTAACGGAAGACCCGCCCGGCACCGCGCCGCCCCATGTCCTTTCCCTGGCATCCGAATTGTCCGAGGACCTGGCCGGGGGCAAGGCGGCCACCCTGTCCGTGCTTGGCACCGAACACAGCCTGCCGATTCCGCACGGCATGGCGGTCACCACCCGCGCCTTTGGCCTGCTGCTGGAAAAAAATCGGCTTCTGCCCGCCATCCAGAAGGAACTGGCCCGGCTCGGCCCGGATAACCATGAGGTCATCCCGGAAGTCAGCCGGACCATCCGGGATTGGATCATGCAGGCAGAAATGCCGAAAGCCCTGGAAACCGAAGTATCAGAAGCCCTGAAACAGCACGGCATGGCTGATACCGCCCTGGCCCTGCGCAGCAGCGCCGTGGGAGAAGACCTGCAGGCTTCATTTGCCGGGCAGTTTGAAAGCCGGTTAAACGTGCCCCCGGAAAACTGGGTTGACGCCTACAAAGAAGTACTGGCAAGCAAATACAGCCCGCATGCCCTGTACTACCGCATGAGCCAGGGGTTTACAGACCTGATGACCCCGATGGCGGTGCTCATCATGCCCACCATCGAAGCGGAAGTCAGCGGCATTCTCTACACCCGGGACCAGAACCGCCCGGAACAGGCCGCCTTGTACATGGTTTCCGGCAGCGGGGAAAAACTGGCGGACGGGGAAACCTGCCAGGCAACGGCCGGATTTGACACCCGGCACGACCGGCTATATGATCCAGGGCCGTCCTGTCCCCTGCCCCGGCAAACCCTGGCGGAATTGTTTCGCTTCGGGCAGACACTGGAAGATATTTTCGGCGCGCCCCAGGACGTGGAATGGCTCGTGGACAAGCACCACCGAATCCACATTGTTCAATCCAGGCCCCTGCGAATGTCTGCCGAACCACCGGAATCAGAGGAGACCGATTATCCGGATGCGGAAATCCTTGCCCGGGGACAATGGGTCAGCTCCGGGCAGGCATCCGGCCGGGTGCATCACCTGCAGGATCCCAGCCTGCCTGCACAGATTCCAGCAGATGCGGTGCTCGTGACCGGGGAGCTCCCCCCGGAACTAACCCTGGCCCTTTCCCGGGTCCGGGCCGTGATCGCGGAAAAAGGCAGCCCTGCCTGCCATTTTGCCTCCGTGGCCCGGGAAGCCGGAATACCAGTAATCTGCAACGCCCCGGATGCCGGAAAACTCGAAGACGGACAAGCCGTCAGCCTGGACGGCGACCAAGGCGTGGTCCTGTCCGGCCGCCGATTTGCGTCAAAGCCGCCCGAAGACGGGGCGCAAAAACCCAAAGACACCCCGGCGCTCAGGATGCTGTCAGCAGCACTTGCCTATATTTCCCCGCTGAATCTGCAGGACCCGGGCGGTGCGGATTTTTCCATCCAGGCCTGCAAAAGCCTGCATGATATAGTACGCTACGTTCATGAAGCCGGGGTCAGGGAAATGTTTTCCCTGGTGGGCCGCCGGGGCCTGGACAGCTACGGGGCAAAACGCCTGATTTCCGGAATTCCCCTTGTCATGCACGTGCTGGACGTGCACAAGGGGCTGGCACCGGATGCCGGGACCATGAAAACGGTTCGCCTGGAGCAGGTCCAAAGCCAACCCATGCAGCAGCTTTTTGCCGGACTGGGATCTTCGGCGGTTCAGTGGGATCAGGACATCCTTCACTATGACTGGGACGCATATGCAAAGAGTTCTGCGAACTTTGTCAACGTGGAGAAATCCACGCTTTTCAGCAGCTACGCCATTGTGGACAGGCAATACCTGCATGCCCTGCTCCGGTTCGGGTACCATTTTGCCGTGCTCGACGCGCTTGTCAGCCCGCAGACCGAGCAAAACTACATCCACTTCAGCTTCAAGGGCGGCGGCGGAAACCCGGAGCAGCGGTTTTTCCGGATTGAACTGATCCGGACGGTTCTTGCGCATTTCCGGTTTTCCGTGAGCACCACTGCGGATATGCTGGAGGCATCCTTTGACCGCCGCTCGCCGGCTGATACAGGCACCAACCTGGGCCGGCTCGGCATCGTGCTGGGCAAAACCGTGCTGCTGGACATGCGTCTCAAGGAGCAAAAGCAGGTAGAGCCCCTGGCAGAATCCATTATCCAGGAAGTCAGTGATGTTTTCCCTGTTCAAGAATAAAAAAAAACCGGTCTATCCCCTGACCTGGGTCACCCCGCAACTGGCTGTGGGCCATGCCCCCATGAGCCATGACGAACTGGACAGCATCAAAAAACAGGGGATCAAGGCGATCATGAACCTGTGCATGGAGATCGAGGCGCTGGCCCGGTTCGAGGAGGAAAAGGGCTTTGAGGTCTACTTCCTGCCCATTATGGATGAAGGATTTCCGGATGTCGGCGAACTGGAAAAAGCGCTGGACTGGCTCGACGAGTCCATCTACCTGGGCAAGAAGGTGCTTGTGCACTGCCGGCACGGCATCGGCAGGACCGGCACGGTGATTTTCTCTTACCTGCTGCGCAAGGGACTGGACCGGAAAAGCGCCAGCAGAAAAATGCGCGGCCTGCGCTCCCAGCCCACGGAACACTCACAGAAACGCTTTTTGCACCAGTACGAAAAAAAGGAAACGCCCCTGCAGATCTCTGAACCCTCGCTGATCCCCGGTTTCAAGGTCGACATGCGGCCTTACCTGGACCAGGCCGCAATCCTTCTCGACCAGGTTGAAGCCGGCATCCCGGAGGCATCCACGCCGAAATGCGGCAAAGACCACGCACAATGCTGCTATGACACAGTCCGGATGTCCCTGGCAGAAGCCGCGTACCTGCAGTTCGCCGTAAACACGGAATTCAGCCAGGCCCTCCGCCGGGAGTGCATCGACTGCGCCCTGCAACCAGAAAGCGCGGCCTGCCCGCTGCTCAAAGACAACCAGTGCCAGCTTTATGAGTTCAGACCGGCCCAGTGCCGGGTGTTTGACCGTGCGGATCACCAGGTTCCGGCTGAACTGGAAAAAGAACTCCGCACGCTCTCCTCAGACATCCTGCGGGCTTTTTTGGGCGGGCAAACGCGGGAAAAACCGCCGGAATTTGAACTGTGCGACGTGGTTTCCGGAAAATTCGTGCAGCGCTTTTTTCATCTGCTGGGGCCCGGATAAGCATGCCGGAACAAATCCCCGCACATGATGCATGCCTTTTGAACTCTGCTTCGAACTTGACACAACTCCGGGATGCTGCGATATATTTTTTTAAACATGCTCACGTTTTCGGGGAGTGCGGTATCTCAACGGCCGCATCGAATTTATCAGCTCTGCGGATCACGGCACCACTTTTATCGCGCGCTACCCGCTGTAATCAGAAGCCGTAGCGAACGGCTGCATACACGTTGCTGCTTTCCTCGAACCTTCCGAAAAAGTCCGTGCGCTCACCAATGAAAATATTGGCCCCGGCCTGGAGCTTCCAGTTGTCTGTATAGTCATAGGTGGCCTTGGGCCGGAAATAGAATTCGTTTGCAGAAAGCGAATAAAAGGTAAACAGGCTGAGCACAAGCTGGTTCTGGGCCATTAACTCCTGTGTCAGATCCAGGGTCAGCCACTGCCGGGCCTGATCGCGCTTGGGAAATCCCGGCAAAAGGCTGTCCTCGTAGGCCTGGTAATCCATCATGTATTCCACGTAATACTGCACGCCCATGGTCAGGTCTGTTGCCACCTCCTGTTCATAGCCGACCAGATAGCGCATCTGGCTGTTTTCAACAAACGGGTTGCTGCCGTCCTCATCGTCTTCGCTGTGATACCAGGCAAACTCGGTATTGGCAATACCCGGCCCCAGCGTACCCCGCAGGCTGGCGCCCAGCACATTGAGCTCCGGGAAAATACGCTCGCCGGTGGCCCGGTCTGTCCCGGATGGCCCCTTCCAGAACCCGTGATACCCGTATGCGGCCAGCTCGTAGGCCCCGATATTGCGGTATACGCGCACCGCCACCTCATCGTCTGCAAACCAGTCATCGGGCCGCCGGGTATCCATGGGGTTGTCCTCGCCGCGCCAGCCGCCAATGGAGGGATCGTAAAAGGACAGGCGGGAGCCGTCGGGAAACCGGTCCGAATCAAACCGCGGGGTATATACGATGTCCACGTTTGCGATATTGCCGTAAATCGATGCCTTGACCGCATCCGAAGGCGCCTTGAGATATTCCAGGTCCCGGCCCAGGAAAAACGATTGGTAATCCTTGGGAAACAGATCATTTAAAAACACCAGGTTGCCCGTGCCCCAGGTGAGGATCTGGCGGCCGGCCCGGATATCGACAAAATCCACCGGGGTAAAGGAAAGCCAGAACTCCCGCAGATCCAGAAACCCGGTGCCTTCTTCCAGGTCCGCGTTATCATGGTCGCTGACAGTGGCGTCAAAGAGCAGGTCAGCAGTGGTCCGGAAACGGCCCCGGGGGATATAGGCGGAAACGGATTTGTCATAGGAAAGCTGGAGACGGGTCTCCGCCAGGGATACGTCATCGTGGACGGGATCATCATGAATGCGCAGCCCGCCCCGGGCTTCGACAAAACCATTGATTTCCTCGGGCATCTGCCATTTCCGGGTTTTGTTTGACGGGGGTTGTTCCGTTGCTTCAGAGCCGCCGCCCAGGCCCGAAGGCAGGCCGGGTGCGTCAGAGTCCGGTTTTTCCTTCTTATCGCTCAATCCCGAAGGCAGGGCCGGTCCAGACCCGGAAGTCTGCTCTTTATCGGTTTCCATCCCCTCGGGCAGTGCCGGTTCCTGTGCCAGGCAGACCGATGCGCCCAGGACAAATATGGCAAATACGCCGAGGGTCAAAACCCTCTTTCCGAACCGGTAAAGTGCCGTGGACACCGCGTTTCTCCCGTTTTTCTACTTGATGTATTCCATGGGCGGCTTGCGCAGATACCGCTCGGCAAAAATGTTTTTTGGCAGGCCCACGTCATATTCCACATCCGTGTATTCAACAATGGTGTGGCCGCCGCTTTGCAGATCCGCCATTTTTGCTTTTGTCACGGTGATATAATCCTGCGGCCGGGAGACGTTTTCCACCGTGTACCTGCGATAGGCCTCTCCACGCGCGTCATAGTACTCGATCTGGATCGGCAGGAAGGTGTCCTTGTGAATCCACATCCGGTAGCGGGAAAATTCCACGTTATCCGGATTTTTCGGGGTGTTGTCGAGAATGTAGTACGTGTCCGTGACATCGGCCAACTCGTGTTCGTCCAGGTTGGTATTTCTGCCGGAGATGTCCTCGTAGAAAAAATGCGAGCCCACGAAGCTGGTACGCTTATCCGAGGCCGAAATCCGCTTGACCAGGTCCAGGTCCGGCAGATAGAGCCACCGATCGTCGTTCTGATCCACATTCACGTGTTTCCATACCAGGAACACGGTATTGCGCACATCCGATGGCGCCTTGAAATATACGTAATATCGCTGATCCCCGGTATATTCGTCCTCACCGTATTGATCGGCCTGATCTTCGGGCGGCGCGTTGTCCCGGCGCAGTATTGTCAGCTCCCGGTTGCGCTCCCGGCCCTGGGAGTCGATGATCCGCATTCGTACATCCGCCCGGCCGTCTTCCCCCTGGTAATAGGCAGCCCGGTTGGCGCGATTGACGATGGTTTCCACAGAAGGCGTTTTTTTCTTGTCTTCCTGTGCCCGGGCATCTGCGTGCCAGCCGGCACCGGCAATCAGGCCCGCCGCAGCCAGGATAATCGGTAAAAGTTTAAATTTCATGGGACTTGCACTCCTTTCAGGATTGATCTTCTTTTTCGGCAAAACTTTCGGTTACGGCCTTTTCACCCCTGGACCGCCAGGCGCAGATGCCCGCCAGCACGACCATGATCGGCAGGGCGATCCAGGTATATACGGTCCATTTCAGCTGGAGGTACTGCTGCACGTTGATATATATCAGTGCCGCAGCGGCAATTATGACGATGATACACGTGGTACGGTTGCACATGGTGCACTCCCGCAGGGTGCGCGGAAACAGCTTGCCCTCCAGCAGCGTCATGGCACCCGGCAGGATCAGCATGCTGCTCACGCCGGCCAGAAAAAGGATGGCGGCGATAAAAATCCCCACGGTCTGGTAAGGCACCAGCGGTGCGAGCAGCAGCGGCAGAAATCCAATACCCACCACGATGGCATTTCTGGCAATGGCGCGCGCAGGCTCGCCAAAGACCGGCCCCGCGGTTTTTTCCCAGGAGCCGTAGTCCTCGTACATCATCCGGCTCCGGGTCAAAAAGTGAATGGCATAGTCCACCGCCAGCCCGAGGCTGAGCGCCGAGAGTATGGCCACCGGCATGTCGTAGTCCTTGCCGATAAACCCGATCAGCCCGTAAATCATGGCAATCGTCACGGTCAGCGGCGCCATGCAGAGCAGGCCCCAGAGCGCGGACCGGTACAGCAGGGTCATCATCAGAAAAACAGCCAGAAAACTGCCCAGCAGGGCCTTGACCATGCCCGTGACCATCTTTTCCTGCCACACCACGTTAATGTAGGTCAGGCCGAACCAGTCGTGTTTCAGCTCGAAAGACGGTGCCAGGTCCGCCATGGATTTTTTCAGCGGGGTCACCGCCTCTGCCGGGGATTGGGCAATCATGTTGTCAATGCCGGCCGCATCGCCGCCGCTTTGTTCGATATACCGAGCCACGGACCGCAGCACGCCGCCAAAGCGTTCGGGATTTTGCGCCACCATGGCCCGGGCTTCGGCAGGCTCGGCGTCCCAGAATTTGAGCCAGTCATTAACCCCCCGGGCCACTGCGCTCATATCCCGGTTGTCCCCGCTGGTTAGCTGCAGCCAGACCACGCCCGTACGGTAGTCCGGCGTGACAAAATGCCAAAGGTCCTGGGGCCGATGGCTGTTCTGGAATTGGAGCAGGGTCTGTGCCACGGCATTCGGGCTGTCCGGAACCCGCATGGCCTCCTCGCGGGTGATCACGCGGCCGTCACGCTCCACGCCGACCATCAACTCCCGGTGGACGGTTTCCACGATATCGGTTACCGAGTTGGATTTGCCCACCAGGCCACCCAGCTCGCTGTGCATATAATTTTCCAGCGCCCCGATCCAGCGGAGCGTGGCCGGATCCTTGAAAATCTGCGCTTTTTGCTGGTTTTCCGGGGTTTCGGCTTGTGCTGCGGGTTCGGATTCCGGCGCTGTCTCGGGTTTGCCGCCCAGCCCGCCCGGGAGCGCCGGGCCGGATTTTTCGTTTTCACCCGAATTGCCCTCCATGCCGGAAGGAAGCGCCGGGCTGCTGCCGTTTTTTTCACTGCCGCCGTCCATGCCGCCGGGAAGGGCGGGTCCGTTCCCCCCGGATTCCTGCTGGGACGCCTGGGGGCCGGGTGTTTCCCCGGCTGTTTCGCGCGGCGGAATACGGGGAGCATCCTTGGGCCGGAAAGCCAGGTATGCCATGTAAGTGCCGCCGAAGTGTTCGTTTAGCACCTTGTCTGCAATCCGTATGGGATGTGCGGGTTCGAACCACTTGGTGGGATTGTCGTTGACCCGGATCAGGCTGATGCCGTAGGCAGATACCACCAGGGCAATCACGGAGACCGCGATAATCGGCTTGGCCCAGCGGAATGTCCACCTGCCGGTGGCCCGCAGGACCCGGCCCAGCAAGGTCAATTGCACGGTCCCGGACTCACCCGGATCATGCCGCGCCCCGAACCTGTCCAGCACCCGGTCGGGCAGCGCGGTAATAAAGGCGGGAACCATAAGGATCGAGCACAGCCAGGCCACGATCACGCCGAATGCCACGAACAGCCCGAACACCTGCACCGGCGGAATGGGCGCAAGCGCCAGGGAGGCAAACCCCACGGCCGTGGTCAGGGTGGTATAGAGCATGGGCTTGAAAAGCCCGCTCATCAGGTGTTTGACAGTTTTTTTGCGGTCGCGGGTTTCCTGGTAGCGGTCAAAGAACTCGGAAAGCACGTGCACATCGTCTAACACCGCGATCGGGACGATGAATATGGGGATCATGGAACTCATGATGTGTACGGTGTTGCCGGTGATCACCAGCAGCGCCATGGTCGCCGCACTGGCAATCATCGCATCGAACATGGCCGGCAGGATCACCAGGGGGGAACGGAAGAAAAACCAGAGCAGCAGGAAGATGATCACCATGGCCAGGGGAGCGGAAATGGCCATCTGCTTGAACATCTGCACGCCGAAGGTGTCTTCCGCCACCGGCAGACCGGTGACATGGTACTGCTCATCGCCCTGCAGGGAAGCCACCCGGGTTTCGGTAATATTGCCACCGAATGCGGCTTCCAGCCAGAGCCGTTTCAAACGCTTTTGCTGATCGGTTGAAAGCGTGCCGGAATCGACGGATAGCAGGTTTTGCCCCTCTTCATTCAGGCGTTTTTTCACCGCCGGATCCGGGTTGCGCCATTTATCCGAGGCCGCCTCCTGCATCCAGGCGTTGACATCGGCCACAAAAGAACCCAGTGCCGCATTGCGCGACTTTAGCATCAATCGCACCCGCTCCCGTAGTTCCGGTGCGGACCGGTTGTTTTCCACGGCGGACTCGTATTGCGAAATCGCGCGCTGCCATTGCTCGATCTGCTTGTGGGCATCAAGCAGCTGCTTTTGCGTTTTTGCCGAAAGCTCTGTCCACAGCATGCCCACCAGCCGGTCGCCCTGCCCGTTTGATGCCGCTGCCAGCAGGTCTAAGGTGTCATTGAAATTTCCGATCTCAGAGGCAAACAGCCTGGAAGGATTTTCAATCTTCTGCTCAATTGCGGTATAAATGCGGTGGCTGACATCCTTTGCCGTAATCGGCAGATACAGGGCAATTGCCTTGCCGTCCTCGGAAACCAGGGTCCCTTTTAAAAACGGCAGGTCCATTGCCTTGCGCCGGACTTCAAGCGCCTGCTCCAGAGTTTCAGGCGGCTGCGGCATCAGCCACTCAAAACGCACCATTCCGGCGCCGCCGGACTCCACGTTGTCCATCATGGAGGGGGCGATAATATCGGCTTCCACCACCCCCTGCCGCCGGGCGGGATTGTCCGGATCCCGCCAGCGAAGCCCCCGGGCAAAGCGGGTCAGGGCATAGATCTTTTCCAGGGAGTCCGGGTTAAACACGCCGTGTTGTTTATCGGCTTCATTGACGATGCCCACCACGATCATGTCATTTAATGACATGATCTCTTTCATGCGGTCGTGAAAGACCCGGACCGGCTCGTCTTCGGGCAGCATGTTTTCCGGGTCCGTGTCAATGGTCAGGGAATGAAGCGGTTCAAACCGGTGGGGCCAGATGCTGGGCAGTCCGGCCAGAATGACCAGGATAAGTGTAATGCCCACCATGACCGCGGCGATCAGCCGGGGGTGGTCTACGGCAAATGCGCCGACTCTTGAGCCTGTATCCATGACTCCCCTTTGCGCTTTCTGCAGTTATAATCCTGATGGCACCGTAAAAAGTCCAATATCTGCGTTACGCGCGATTCCTCAGAATTTCACGTACGGATAAGTACGCTGCATTCTTCGGAATCGCGCAAGCCTTGATCTTGAACTTTTTACGCCGCCATCTAAAAACTTACTTTTTACGAAACCATCAATCCTGAAAAACCGGAAATCCGAATATCAAAATACGAAAAAACGGGTGATTCGTATAACCTAAATAATTAATCCCGCTACCCGGCCATGTCAAAAAATTGGATTAAAACCGCATGCCGCATTCCTTCAGCCCGGCAATCCCGGATTCCACGCTGTGGGTCTGCGTAATCCCTTCTGCGGCCAGGTTGATCTGCGCCTCGTAAGACCGCACTCCGGTATTGCAGACCAGGACGAGCTTTTTGTCCCTGGGCACCTCGTTTATCCGGGCCTGGAGCTGATCATGGGGGATGCTTTTCCACACATCCGGGTATTTTTCCTCAAACGGTTTGGCGTCTGCTTCGGCACGGCAGTCCAGGAAAAAGAACTCTCCGCAGTCACGATTGTTCCAGCACTCGAGAAAATCCTCCAGGTGCGCGGGCTGGTAACTGCCGTCCAGATAGTTTTCCGCTGCATTGGCCACTGCGTTGACGATATCCATGGCAGAGGCAAAAGGCGGGGAATAGGCCAGTTCCAGGTTGCTGATATCAGCAACCGAGGGTTGATATTGCAGGGTTGTGGCCACGGCATTGACCCGGGCATACATGCCGCTGGCCTCGCCGCCGAACCCCTGGATGCCCAGGACCCTGCGGGACTGGCGATCCACCACCAACTCCAGGAAAATGATTTCTTTTTCCGGGTAAAAATGGGCCCGGTCAAACTGGCCCGCCTGGATGCCCACCGCATCATAACCCTGGCGCGCCGCTGTCTCCGGGGTCAGACCCGCGCCGGCCAAAGCGCCGTCAAAGAGCTTGACCGCAAAACTGCCCACAGCTCCCTTAAACCGAGCATTTCCGCCTGCCATGTTCGTGCCGATCACCCGGCCCTGGCGGTTGGCAAGTGAGCCCAGCGGATAATATCCCGGTTTTCCGGTTACCAGGTTGGTCACCTGAATGCAGTCGCCGCCCGCATAAATGTCCGGGTCCGAGGTCTGCATCCGGTCATTGACCACGATAAAACCGCCGGGCGCCACGTCCAGGCCCGCGGCCTCGGCCAGATCCCCGTTGGGCGCAATGCCTACAGCCGAAATCACAAGGTCGGCCTCCAGGGTGCGCTTGCCGGTTTTCACCGCCGAGACCGCGCCCTCCCCTTCTATGGCTTCCACGGATTCGCCCAGGTAGAAGGTGACCCCGTTTTCCTCCATCCGGTGCTGTGCCATCTGCGAGAGTTTTTTGCTGACAAAGCCGGGCATGATCTGATCGCAGTACTCCACCACGGCAGTTTCGATTTCCCACATGTCTGACAGGGCTTCTGCCATCTCCAGGCCGATAAACCCCGCGCCGATGATCACCGCCTTTTCAATCTGCCCGGTTGTGATCTGCTCCTTGATGGCCATGGCCTGCTGCAGACTGGCCACGCTGAATACATTGTCCAGGTCCATGCCGGCAATGGGCAGTTTCTTGGCCCGGGCCCCGGTGGCGAGCATGAGCTTGTCATAGGAAAGATCGGTTTGACCGCCGTCGCGCTTTTGAATCCGCACGGTCTTGTTTTTCCGGTCAATGGACAGGGCCCGGGTGCCGGGCATGGCTTCCACGCCCTTGTCCTGTCGGAAAAACTGCTCGTCTCGAACCATGTGAAAGCTCGTGGAACGCAGCTCCTTTTCGTCGCTGACATCTCCGGAAATATAATAAGGAATGCCGCAGCCGCCGTAGGAAATGTATTCATCCTCGTCAATGAGCAGCACCTCTGCATCCTGGCGCAGGCGCTTGAACCTGCACGCAGCCTTGGAACCGGCTGCAACCGCACCGATAACCACCACGCGTTGACTCATGTAAACCCCCTTATTCTGCTTGAAAGTAATTCCGTATACAAACCTGAATTGCGCATAAGCTTAGAATGAAACAGTATAGAAGACTTCCTACCGGGGATGCAAGGGCTTTTCTCGGGCATCCGGAAGACCGGTTCAGCCGCCTTATTCGCCTTCCACCCAGGAAAGAATCAAATCGCGCTGTTCCCAGCTTTGTGGAGAGTCCATGAGGGCTGTATCCGTGTGGACACGCATTTGCCGGATCGTTTCGAGAAGGGTCATATCCGGGTCATGGCCATGCCGGACCAGGTAGGCCCCGACCACGGTGCCGGTCCTGCCGATGCCGGCCCAGCAATGCACATACACCGGGCTGCCGGCGGAAATGGAGGTATCGATCATATCCAGAATATGGACCAGATCCTTTCTGTGCGGGGCGTCAAAATCGCGTATCGGCATGGAGGTGTAGGTCGCCTCCACGCCGGCCTGGTGCGCAGTTTTATCAACGATCTCCGCGTAACCCGGATGCCGGGGGCCGAGGCGCCGGATTTCCTCCGGCTCAGTCAGATCTATAATCCGGCGGATGCCGTGGTCAAACAAGGCTTTCAGGCGGGTTTCCGAAGCCCCGGAATTGTATGCAAGCGGGTATTCGCCTGCCATCAGCCGGCCGGCTTCCACCCAGTAGGCGTTTCTGAAGGGAAGGCTCCGGTCTTGCACATCCCGCATCATGTCGCGCCTTTTTCGGATTCGCTTTCGGATTTCTTTTCCGCCAGCCGGGCCTCCCGCCGCGCGCGTGCCTCCCGGTTCCGGCGTTTTTCCTCCGCGGTTTCCGGTATCAGGGGCGGAATTTTGCGCGGTTTCATTTCCGGGTCCAGGCCGACGTAGGTCAAATAAGCCGAGGCGATATGCCGCCGCTCACCGCTCATCAGGTCTTCGGCCTCCGCGCGCACCCCGATCTCCATGGAGGTGGTCCCGGTCATGTTCATGCTGGCAAACAAAATCAGCAAATCTCCCACAAAAGCCGGGTGATGAAAGTCCAGCCGGTCCACCGAGGCGGTAACCGCGTTGCATCTCGAATGACGAATGGAGACCACGCCTGCGGCATTGTCGATAAGCTTCATGATGGACCCGCCGTGGACGTTTCCGGCCGGGTTGGCATCTTCCGGCTGCATGACCTGGGAAACAACTACCCGGCTGTCTTTTACCCGCTTGCCGGAAAGTTCGTCATCCCGGCATGTTTTTGTATTGCTCATGTCGTGAAAAACTCCCGGATAATGGAAACGGTTTGTTCGGGTTTTTCCATGGGCACCAGGTGTCCGGCATCCGGCACCACCTGATGATGCCCGTGGGGAAAACGTCTTGCAACCGCCGGATAATCAATAAAATCCTTATTTTCCGTGTGCTCGCCTTCAACCACCAGCACGGGACAGGTGATATTCGGTATCACCGGCCAGGGATTATAACTCATGCTTCCCATAAACAGTGCGGCTTCCCTGCGCGGATGGCAGGCCAGGCACAACTCGCCCGTGTCCGCGGCCACCATGCCGTAACGGATGTAAAGCTCAAGGACCTCCGGGTCCCATCGCTGAAACAGAGGCTTGGAGTTCAAATATTGGCGGGCCTCTTGGGTATCGCGCCAGGCATTTCTGCGCTTGATCGACTTGGCGGCCAGGGGATGGTCCGCCACATTGATTTTGACCTGGTAAAGCCCTTCCGGCAAAAATATGGGCTCGATTAAAATCATTTGCGTCACCGGCATGTCCAGGGCGCCGGCTGCAATGACCGGCACCGCCCCGCCCATGGAATGGCCGACAACGTAAGGCATGTGGAAATTCAGTTTTTGGCAGAAAGCCGCCACGTCCTCGGCAATCTGCTTCCAACTGAAACCGCCGTTTTCCGGATCGGCTTCCCGATGATCACAGAAATACGGGGCTACCACGTGGAAGGTATCTGTCAGATGCCTGGCAACCGGATGCCAGAGCCGCGGCTGAAAGCCGGTTGCATGCAGCAGCAACAACGGCGGCCCATCGGATTCATAGTCCAGGTACCCGACCACCGCATCCCCGATATCGACATGTCGCTCAACAGGTTGAATATCACTCATGGTCCCAAACACTGCAGCAGGTTCATCCAGGCCCGGTTCCTACTTGATCTTCTCGGGCGGGCGGCGTTCCGGCACGGCCACGTGGGGAGTTTTGTCCTCATTCCACTCTTTGGATACATACAGGTGACAGTAACAGGCGCCGTATTCCAGAACATCGGGCTCCCGGTAGGCACAGGGGCAGATGATGTCGGCATCATTTTCCCGGTCGCCGGAAGCCAGCCGGCAGGGGCAGGCCATGTATCCGTAGCGCTCCTTGTTTGCCAGCAGGCCCCTTAGCAGTTCATGCACAAAATCCTTGTCCTTGTTGAAATAATAGCCCCTGGGCTCCTGGATGTTTCTGAGCTTTTCATAGAGATCTTCGACATTCATGAGATTCCCAGCGCCTCCTTGATTTCGTCTTCCTTATAGCCCACGATCACCTTTTCTCCGATCCGGATCGTGGGAAACGAGCACCTGGGATTTAATTCCTTGACCTCCTCCAGGATGGCCTGCCGCTGGTCCCCGCTGAGCAGGTCGACTTCCACAGCGTCATAGGAAACGTCGCATTCATCAAGCAGTTTCTTGGCGTTCTTGCAATGGCCGCAAGTGCTCAGCGCATATACTTTCACATCCGGTTCATCCGCCATATTTTCCTCCTTTGCATTTATACGCCAGCATATACGAATATTTGCAAAACCAGTTAAACATCAACGGTCTTGCACTGGAAAAGGGCGACCACACAAGTTCGCCCCTACCCTCTCCCACCCGGGACGCGTGCCGGATTCAGGCCGGCTCTGCTAATCAAACCGAACAAGGATTTCCTCAAATGATTTTCGCCACTTGGGCGGCAGCAGCGTCTTATCAGACCGGAAATGCCCCATGGCAATCAACATGGGAATCCAGTAATTTTCCGGAATCCGGAACTCCTCTTGCACGCCGGCAATATCAAAACCGTCCATGGGATGGGTATCCACACCCAGGTCCCTGGCTGCAAGCATCAGATTCATGGCAAAAAAGCCGGCGTTTTTACACGCAAATGCCGCCTGCCGGGCCTGGCTGGCGCCGTAAAGATTGCTGCACGCATCGTGGAACCAATCGCGCCGGTCTTCTGGAAACATACCGATTTCCACCATGGAGTCAAAGTTTTTCTCCACAAAATGGTGTCCCGGCTCCCAGCCTTTCATGTCAGCCAGCACGATCAGCGTCACAGGTGCTTCACTCACCTTGGCCTGACCCCATGCATGCTTTTGCAGCCGCATCTTTTCCTCCTGCCCGCGCAGTACCACAAGACTCCAGGGCTGCAGGTTAAAACTTGACGGAGCCAGGGCTGCGATATCGATGATCTGCCGAAGCAGGTCATCGGAAACATCTTTGTCCGGATCGAAAAAATTCACCGAGCGCCGGTTTTCCACGACTTGCCTGAAATCCATTGTGATCTTCCCCCGTGCGAGATGGGTCATTTTTAATTTATACCCCGGTTTACGGAACAACATAACATCGAATTCATGCAATGCAAAATATACGCGGATGCCGGGATCCCTTTGTGAGATACGGTGCCGCTACTTCATCTGCCGGCATGCCTTATCCCATTCCGGGCAAGCGTCTTTCATGGCCACCTCGTACTTGGCCATGCATTCGGAGCATTCCAGTTCCGCATTGGGCACGTTGCCGAAGCGTTCCTGAATCTCCTCGGGACTCAGGTGCATGACCGCACTGCAGCCGCACTGGGGACATCTTGCCTGTATACGATATTGTTCTGCCATAATGAATTCCTCCTTTGTTTGCGTATCATTTTCACATATCCGGGTGTCATTGTGTATTCATGGCTTCCCGCATCAGCTTGTCCAGCGCGTCGGCATCACCCACCGCATCCCGGCAGGCCCGATTAAAGCACACATATGCCGCCGCACCCTGATCAAAGCCCTTCATTCCCTCCACGTGCGGCATAAGTTCGGCCAGTTGCAGCCGGTCTGACGCGTTTTCCACAACGACCGCCTGGACCGCTTCCCGGGGATATTTCCGCACCCGGCGCAGCAGGGACTGTGTGTCTTGTTCCCCCCTGCGGCCAATAATAACGACTTCCGCCGATCCCAGCAAATCGCTTCCCAGGGCAACCAGCAATTGCGGTGCCATTGCCGGATTCTTCCGGATCCGGGCGGCGGCCGCGTCAAACGTGCGTCGGGCCGCATCATAAAATCGGTCCCGGCCGGTCAGCCGATACAGACGAAGGCAGTTCAGGGCAGCTACGGAACCGGCCGCGGGCACGACCCCGTCGGTAAAATCCCGGGACCGCAGCAGCAGAAACCGATCCTGGTCCGCGGCGGTCATGAAAAACCCGCCGTGATCCGGATCGTAAAACTGATCCAGCATCTGCCCGCCAAGGTCTATTGCCTCTTTGAGATATCCCGGAGCCAGGGAGGCGTCATAGGTATCTAGCAGGGCCTGAACCAGAAAAGCGAAATCCCCGGCCATTGCCTGTATGGCCCGCTGGCCTTCCCGCCAGCGCCGATACAGGGGCCCGTCTTCGGAAAACAGGTGCTGCCGGATAAAATCAATCCCCTTTTCAGCTTCAGCCGTATATGTCCGATCTTCCAGCACCCGGCCGGCCCGGGCCAGGGCCGAAATCATCAGCGCGTTCCACTCGGTAAGAATCTTGTCATCAAGATGCGGCCGCGGGCGCTGATTTCTGGCTTCAAGCAGTCTTTCCCGGGCGGACTGGAGCGCGAATACCGTTTCTTCAGGGCTCTGCCCGAAGTAACGGGCAGTGTCTTCAATGCTGCGGGCTTCAAACAGGATGTTTTTGCCCGCAAACTCGCCAAAGGGATCGGTTTCGGCATTGCCCTGTGCCTTAACGCCGTAGTGGTAAGCCATCATCTCCGCGGCCCGGGCATCCAGTACGTGCTCGAGCTCGGCCTTGCGCCATACGTAGAACGCGCCTTCGGCCTTGCTTTCGCTTTGCCCCGCATCTTCCGGGCCGGCCAGATCCAGCACCCGGCTGTCTGCATCCTCGGCCGAGTAGAATCCCCCCTGGGATGGGTCATGTCCCTTCGCACATATTCCAGACATTGCCTGGCAGTGCGCGCAAAGCTCTCTTCGCCGGTGATCTCGAAGGCTTCCAGGTAAACTTCGATCAACTGGGCATTATCATAAAGCATCTTCTCGAAATGGGGCACGTGCCAGTTATCATCCGTGGAATACCGGTGAAAGCCCCCGCCGATATGATCGAAAATACCGCCTTTGGCCATTTCCCGCAAGGTGTGCAGGGCCATGTCCAGGGCTTTGCGCCCTTTTTCCGTTTGCCCGGATCGATATCGGCTGTACCGGGAATAAAAAAGCAGAAACCGCAGTACCGGAGGCATGGGAAACTTCGGCGCCTTTCCGATTCCGCCGCGTACCGGGTCATAACTGCCGGAAAACCCATCCAGGGCCTTTTCCAGCGTGGTTTCATCCAGGCCCGGTTCAGCGGTTCCGTCTTGTGCATCGTGGAGGTGCTGCTTGAGTACGGCGGTGACGTTGCCCGCTGAATCCAGGAGTTTTTTCCGTTCTTCCGGATCCTGCCATGCGCGGCCGATCGCCCGGACCACTTCGGTCCACGAAGGCATGCCCCCGCGCTGCCGGGGCGGGAAATAGGTCCCTCCGTAAAAGGGTTTGCCCTCCGGGGTCAAAAACACATTTAAGGGCCATCCGGCAGATCCGGTCAGTGCGGAAACCGCGGTGATGTAAATCTGGTCCAGATCCGGGCGTTCCTCCCGGTCGATCTTCACATTGACCAGGTTTTCGTTCATGACCCGGGCGGTTTCCGGGTCTGAGAACGACTCTTCGGCCATGACATGGCACCAGTGGCACGTGGCATAGCCAATGGAAACCAGCATCGGCTTGTTTTCTTTTGCGGCCTTGTCAAAGGCCGCCTCCCCCCATGCAAACCAGTCCACGGGATTGTCGGCGTGCTGGCGCAAATAGGGGCTTTTTTCGTGAATCAGCCGGTTGGATCCGGACGTTTCCGCAGTATCCATAAGCGCCCCCTTGGTCTGTGGTATCTTCCCCGAACATAACGACTTTCATCCTGTATGCCACTGCAAACTCATCCGGGCGTGTCTCATATATCCTGAAACACTACTGTTTCATGTTTTAACATAATGAAACAGGTCGTACATGCCCCGGCTCAGGCCGCATTTAGCTGCCGCTCCAGCCAATTGCGCACTTCCCCGTCCAGGCTGTATACGCCTTTGTTATGTGCGGTTTCTTCCCGAAAGCGGGCGGCAAGCCATTCTGGCATGCGGATCAGGGCCAGTTCCTCGGCCTGCTCGGAGTTGCGCCGGATTAAATAAATAACCGGCTGTCCCTCCCAGGCATAAACCATGAAATAGCAGGAAACATCGGATTTCGACCGAATAACGTAATTGGAATGCGCCCAGTTGTTTCCCCATTCCAGGTAAAGCCGCACGGCTTCCTCGGGCGTCATCTCCCAGTCAATCTGATCGAGGATTTCCTTTTTTGTCTTTAATTGTTCCAGATCCATAGGCATGGCCGGCCTCCTTTATTTTTTGAACGTGATGCGGGTTCTTTTTTCTGTTTCGGACTTCTGAACTTTATTAGCTGCACAAATTATGCCTTTAAAAAAATATTCCCCAGCCCCCGGCTTTTCCTGCTGCCCGCCGGACCCGGCACCTGATGATGTTTTTTTTGCCAAAATTCGCCGGCATGTTTCTTGAAAGGTAATTTTTAATCGTTATTATTTGGAAACGAGAAGTTCCAACGCGTCGGACGAACCGGCGCCAAAGATTGGAAAACGCTAAACTGACCGATACGGAGGCCGTATGGAAAAGAAAAAAACCAAAGAAAAAACTCTGCCGGAGATCAAAGAGATCACTACGTGTGAGGCAACCGGCCAAATGCTGAAAAAGGCCAGGGACGAGGGGGTGGAACTGTGCTTTGACCGGGCCGCCACCATGAAGGCCTGCCCCATCGGAGAGAACTCCGCATGCTGCAAGCACTGTTCAATGGGACCCTGCAGGCTAAATGCCAAGGACCCCTACGGCAAAGTGGGCGTATGCGGCGCCACTATCGACACCATCCAGGCCAGAAACTTCGGCAGGATGATCGCTGCCGGGGGTGCGGCGCACACGGATCACGGCATGGCCATGCTTGATTTATTCCGTGAGGTGGTAAACGGAAACATCAAGGAATACACCATAAAAGACCCGATCAAGCTTGTGGACGTGGCAGAATCCATCGGGATCGAAACGGCGGAAAAAACCACCGAAGAAGTGGCAAAGGCGCTTTACGAGGAACTCGAAAGGACCTATACCCAGGTGGAAGGAGAGATCCCGTTTGCCCAGCGCGTCCCCCCGAAAACCCTGGAGACCTGGAGGAAACTCGGAATCGTGCCGCGGGGCGCCATGCGCGAAATCATGGAGATGATGCACCGCACGCACATGGGCGTGGACCAGGAGTATAACAACATTATGAAACAGGGCAGCCGGACCGCGCTGTCAGACGGCTGGGGCGGCTCCATGGTGGCCACAGAGATTTCCGATATCCTGTTCGGCACCCCGGTTCCAGTGGCTGCCGAGGTCAACATGGGCGTACTCAAGGAAAACCAGGTCAACATCATCGTCCATGGTCACGAACCCAACCTGTTTGAGTCCATGATGCAGTCGGTCAACTCCCCGACCCTGATCCAGGCGGCCAAGGACGCGGGCGCCGAGGGAATCAATCTGGTGGGCATGTGCTGCTCCGGCGCTGAGATGCTTTCCCGGCACGGAATTCCCCATGCCGGAAATTTCACCTCCACCGAGGCGATAATGGTCACCGGCGCAGTGGACGCCATGGCCGTGGACGTGCAGTGCATCCAGCAGGCCCTGTCCAAGGTGGCGGACTGCTACGGCACCTACCTGTTCACTACGAACCCCAGGTGCCACATCGAAGGCGCGGATCACATAGAATTCCATGAAGATAATCCAAGCCAGTGCACAGACGACATCGTCATCAAGGCGATTTCGCGCTTTAAGTCGCGCAAGTACCCGGTACAGATTCCCAACATTCGCAACACCGGAATCCACGGGTTTTCCTATGAATATATCAACTACATGCTGGGCGGAAGCTTCCGGGGCAGCTACACCCCGCTCAACGACAACATCATCAACGGCCGCATCCGCGGCGTTGCCGGAGTCGTTGGATGCACCAACCCGCGTGTAAAGCAGGACTGGGTGCACGTGGAACTGGTCAAGGAACTGATAAGAAACGACGTGCTGGTCCTGCAGACCGGGTGTTCGCAGATCGCCCTGGCCAAGGCGGGACTGTGTTCTCCCGAGGCTGCGTACCTGGCGGGCCCTGGATTGAGCGAAGTATGCGATGCCGTGGGCATGCCGCCGGTGCTCGGCATGGGCTCCTGCGTGGACAACAGCCGGATTCTGATCGCGGCCAGCGAAATGGTCCGGGTCGGCGGCCTCGGTGAATCCATCGCGGAATTGCCCGTGGCCGGAGCGGCCCCGGAATACATGAGCGAAAAGGCCATATGCATCGGTCAGTATTTCGTGGCTTCCGGCGTGTACACGATCTTCGGGGTCACCTTCCCGGTGGTTGAAAACACCCGCTTCCACGATCTGCTTTTCAGCGGACTCGAAAAACAGGGTCTGGGCAAGTGGGGATTTTCCGTTGACCCCCATGAAATGGCGCAAAAAATGATCGCCCATATCGATTCCAAGCGCAAGGCACTGGGCATCGACAAGACCCGGGAGCGCAAGCTGGTGGACATGGCCGAGCGAAGGGATCTGGCATAAACCGTAAACAGACGTTTTATTTGAATCCGCACGGATTCTAATGTATAAGGAAGGGGGGATCGATCCATGGATCCCCCCTTTGCCTTTGGCAGGCCGAGGGGAAATGAGCAATACGGTTTTTTTACGGCAACCAAAAAATCCGAAATCCGAATAACGAAATTCGAAACAAATTCGAATTCCTAAATGACAGAACACGCAAACGCGTTGACCGCATTGCATTGTTTTTGTCATTACCTTATTCATATTTCCATCATTGTTTATCCCTTAGCGGGATGCTCCGCGGCGGATTTCGAAATGAGTGCTTCGAATTTCTTTTAGATATGAGCGAATACATTACCCATGACCAAGCCGGGAAATCGGTGGGAAAAGTGGAAAAGCAATTTTTCACCTTTGCCCAGCCGCCCGACGAGATGATGCTTGATTCCGGGGCCAGTCTCGGGCCGATCACCCTGGCCTATGAGACCTACGGCAACATGAACCGCGACAAGAGCAACGTGGTGCTGGTATGCCATGCCCTGACCGGCGACAGTCACGCGGCCGGCTATTATTCGGACGCAGATGACAAGCCCGGCTGGTGGGACAACATGATCGGCCCGGGCAAGGGAATCGATACGGACAAGTATTTTGTGATCTGCTCCAACGTGCTGGGCGGCTGCATGGGATCGACCGGGCCTTCCTCGGTGAACCCGGAGACCGGCAGCCCCTGGGGCATGGATTTTCCGTTTGTCACCATCGGCGACATGGTCCGGGCGCAAAAAGCCCTGATGGATCACCTGGGCATTAAAAAAATCCTTTCCATGACCGGCGGCTCCATGGGCGGCATGCAGGTGCTGCAGTGGTGCGTCCAGTATCCGGAAATGATACAATCGGCCATACCCATGGCCACGACCATGCGGCATTCCGCACTGGCCATTGCCTTTAACGAGGTGGCCCGGCAGGCCATCATCGCAGATCCGAACTGGCGCAACGGAAATTACTACGGCGGGAAAAAGCCGGACCTGGGTCTTTCAGTGGCGCGCATGATCGGTCATATCACCTATCTTTCAGACGAGGCCATGCGCCGGAAATTCGGGCGGCAGCTCCAGGACCGGACTGATCTTTCCTACCAGTTTGACGTGGATTTCCAGGTGGAAAGCTACCTGCGCCACCAGGGCGCCAAGTTCGTGGAGCGCTTTGACGCCAACTCGTTTCTCTATATCACCAAGGCCGCGGACTATTTTGATCTGACCCGGTTTAAAAACGCCAATTCCGCGGTCCGGGTCTTTTCCGTGGCCGCGGCCCGGTTTATGGTGATCTCCTTTACTTCCGACTGGCTTTATCCCACCTACCAGTCCCGGGAGATGGTCCAGACCATGAAAAAAGGCGGCCTGGTGGATGTGAGTTTCTGCGAGGTAGAGGCGGAATGGGGGCATGATGCCTTCCTTCTGCCCAACCAACGCCTAACAAATGTCGTCAGGGGATTTATAGACAGTGTCTACCAGGATACAAAATAACACCCCCCTGCGTTTTGACCTGCAGGTAATCGCCTCCTGGATCCGGACCGGGTCCAGGGTGATCGGGCTGGGCTGCGGCGAAGGCGAGCTGCTGGCACACCTGAAAGCAAAAAAGCAGGTTCGCGAAACCGGGATCGAAATTGTCGAGCAGCGGGTGGTGCGCTGCATCGAAAAGGGGTTGTCGGTCATTCAGGGCGACATTAACGAGGAAGTCCACGATTACCCGGATGACACCTTTGACTACGTGGTTTTAAGCCAGACACTCCAGCAGGTCTATGATCCGCTGGCCCTGATTGAGTCCATGCTCCGCATTGGGAAGAAAGCCATTGTCAGTTTTCCCAACTTCGGACACTGGCACGTGCGCGCCCAGGTGCTGTTCACCGGCCATGCCCCGATTACGCCCCAGCTCCCCTATACCTGGTACGGCACGCCCAACATCCGGATACTGTCCATAAAGGATTTTCGCGCGTTTGCCGAGCAAGTGGGATTCTCGATTCTCAAGGAGGTGACCATCAACACGGACAAGCAGGATAAAAGCGGCCGCATAGTCCAGGTGCTGCCCAACCTGCGCGCCACCTACGGCATTTACCTGATCAGCAGGGAATAACAAAAACATGGGCACACATCACCTGATCCTGGGCGAAACCACAGATTACCTCACCGGGCAAAGCGTGACGGACACGCATGATGAGCGGGCGCGGCAGGAAATCGCAAAGTTCCTGGTCACGGAAAAAGGATATGAAAAATCCGAGATCCATTCGCGCCTGCAGCTTTCCCTGGAGCTTGACAGCCAAAAAGGGACGGTGCCTGTTGATTTTCTCCTTAAGCCGGCAGGCAGACCATTGATGGTCATCCTGTTTCGCCCGGGATCGCTTGTCTCGCGGCGGCGGGTTGCCATTGCCGCGGCCCGGTTGCTCGAGGAGCGCATAATCCCGTATGCCGCGATCACAAATGCCGAAGACGCAGAAATCCTGGAGACATCCTCCGGAAAGGTCATCAGCAGCGGGCTGCAAGGTATATTTTCCAGATCCGGGGCGATGCAGCAGATTAACGGCATGGATTTTCCCGTCCTGGCAGCTAACCGGCGGGAAAAGGAAAAACGCATACTGTTTGCCATGGAAGTGCTTTCGCAAAAGGAATGCGACGATTACACCTGCGGAGGATTTTGAAAAACAGTCATGACAGATATCATTGACCGTGAGTTTATCGAATACTTCGGCGGCAGGCGCAGTGTGCGAAACCAGGCCCTGATCGTGGAGGAACCTCTGTCCATCCGGGTGGCGGGCAATGCCTATTCCGTTGTCATGCGCACCCCGGGTGATGAAACCGCTCACGTGGCCGGTTTCTGCCTTTCCGAAGGAATCTTGGATCACCCCGAGGATATCGTAACACTCGGATTCTGCGAGGAAAATGAAACCAACGTGGCCACCCTCACCCTGACAGACCAGCGGCGGGGACAGGTTGCCGAACTTCTGGAACGCAAGGGTTTTATCAGCCAGACGAGCTGCGGCATCTGCGGAAAAGAGGTCGTGCGCGACATGCAGCAGATGTTGCCATCGGTACCCAGGGAAACCGAATTCAGAGTCGATCACGTCATGGCATGCATTAACAGCCTGCCAACCCGCCAGCCCATATATGAAAAGACCCGAAGCGCGCACGCGGCGATTATTTTTGATCAAAACAGGCAGCCCATGGCCTCGGCCGAAGACGTGGGCCGGCATAACGCCCTGGACAAGGCCATCGGCAAAGTATTCATGAACGGGGATATCCACGAGGCCCGCTTTGCAGTCATGTCTTCGCGGCTCAGCTATGAACTGGTCCAGAAAGCGGCCCGGGCCGGGCTGGAAATGCTGGTGGGCATATCCCGTCCCACCGCCCTGGCCGTGGACCTGGCACGCTCGGTCAACATCACCCTGGCCTGTGCAAAGGACGACCGTTTCATGGTTTTCTGCGGAGACGAAAGGATTACCCAGGCCGATGATGGGATTTGACAATATGAAAAGTTAGAACGCCCTGAACATCTTCTATTCAAGATCTCAGGTTTTTGTCATTAAACCTTTTATTATTCTGTCATTGTTTATCCCTTACGGGATGCTCCGCGGCGAATTTCGGTATTCGGATTTCGAATTTATGCTTTAAAAACACCGCACCTTATTACAGCCGTCTCAGCAAGCATTAAAAATTACAAAACCCTCGAACAGGTGATCAACCATGCCTTTTGTCAAGATGCCCGGTTTAAAGGGCAAGGTCTACGTCCCGGAACAGCCGCCCGACGCCCCGAAAAAACACCCGTGCCCGGACTGTTTTTCCTGCCAGATGTGTACAGACGACCGGTGCCGGGTTTGCCTGGGGCACCGGGAAGATAAAAACACTTGCCCGTGCAAGGAAAAAGCGTCAGAATAGCCTGCAGCAGTCCGGAGGGGGCTGCGGCCCCGGCATTGCGCCCCGGATTTGCGATCTGCAATACGTCCATGAAATAATATTTCA
>JAIPEJ010000147.1 GCA_021737225.1 Desulfobacteraceae bacterium | reverse complement strand
CGGATTGAGCGAGCCGGCCTTCGGGTGCCCGGGCGGGGTGTCGTCAGGCCATCTCCAGGATTTTTTCCACAAGTTTTTCGATTCCTTCTGCAACATCGCTGATTGACGGCCCGATCATGTAGGCCGGGGTGGTAACCAGCTTGTTTGCGCTGTCCACTTGTATTTCGCCCACCTCGCATACCGTGTGCCTGCATCCCATGGACTCAATGGCTTCAGCCGTGCCCAGGTCGTTTCCAATGGTGACCCGGGGGTGGCGGGCTTCGAGCACCTTGGCCAGGACAGCCGGTGAAATGCACATGGCGCCGACCGGTTTTTCCGAATCCGCCATTTCGGTAATCAATCGGTGAACCTCCGGATGGACTTCGGCTTCCTTGCCCTTGATGGCAAAATCGCTGAGGTTCTTGGCCGCACCAAATCCCCCGGGTATAATCAGGGCGTCGAGCCGGGATGCACGGATATCCTTGATGTCAGTAATTTCGCCCCTGGCGATGCGGGCTGATTCAACCAGCACATTGCGGTTTTCTTCAGTAGGCTGGCCGGTAAGATGATTGACAACGTGATGCTGGGAGGTATCCGGGGCCATGCAGATCACGCGGGCGCCTTTTCGATCCAGAGCCAGAAGCGTGATTACGGCTTCGTGAATTTCCGTTCCGTCATAGACACCGCATCCGGACAATAAGACACCGACATTTTTCATACCGGACTCCTTGTCGATCGATGTTTGATGTTGCGTTCCCGCTCATAACCGCTATTATCTATCAATGAATCGTGTTTAGGTCAACAGGAAAAGCAGGCAGGAAAAAGGATTTCAAGCAGCAGGAGGGCAGATGACAGACAATTCATGGACTCCCGGAAAAATCCTCGAAACCTCGGGGTATCACTGGAAAACCGCCACGCTTCATGCAGCAGTGCATCTTGACCTGTTTTCCGTGCTCGACGGTCGGCAGGTCACGGCCCGGGAAGCCGCCGAGGCATGCGGTTCAGACACCGACGGCACGGAGCGCCTGCTCAATGCACTGGCGGCTATGGGGCTGATAAACAAGAACGAAGAGAAGTATGCCAACACCGATGCGGCACAGAAGTATCTGAGCCGGCATTCCGGGGAGTACCTGGGCCATATTATTTCGCACCACCATCACTTGGTACCCGCCTGGGCGCAGTTGGATCAGGCTGTTGCCAAAGGGGCGCCGGTTCGGAAGCAGGGTCCGCACGCGGATGAAACGCAGCGCAGGAGCTTTTTAATGGGGATGCACAACCTGGCCCGGCTGGTTGCCCCCCGGGTGGCGGCGCACGTGGACCTGAGCGGATGCCGCCGGCTGCTGGATCTGGGCGGCGGACCGGGCACGCATGCCATTTACTTCTGTCTGGAAAATCCCGACCTGAACGCCGTTGTGGCGGACCTACCCGCCACCCGGCCGTATGCCGAAGAAAATATCGCAGAGTACGGCTTGTCCGGGCGTATTGCCTTTACACCAGTGGACTACACGGCAGAGGAAATTCCCGGCCAGTACGATGCCGCGTGGCTTTCGCAGATTCTGCACGGGGAGGGCCCGGAACACTGCCGGGAAATCCTGGGAAAAGCCGTGTCTTCACTTGTCCCGGGCGGGAAAATTCTGGTCCACGAATTTATCCTGGACAATACCCGGGCCGACCCGCTGTTTCCGGCGCTTTTTTCCCTGAACATGCTGGTCAACACCGATTCCGGCCGGGCGTATTCCGAGCAGGAGATCACGGAAATGCTTTCGGAATCAGGCGCTGAGCAGATCAAACGCCTGGATTTCTGCGGGCCCAATGATTCGGGCATTATTGAAGGGATCGCTCCACGGGGGTGATCCGGCGATGCCGGATCCGCGATCGAATCAGGGCCGGATCTGCTTGAGAATCCGGCCTTCGGCATCGAGCATGAAAACCAGAAATCCGTTATCGCTGGCATCCCTGGCCAGTTCTTCAAACATCACCGCCTGGACTTCATATTTTTCTCCGGGCGTACGGGGCAGGTTGATCAGGCAGGCCATGGCGGCTTCTTTTTCGTGAAATGCAGGGATGTATGAAATTCCGCTTTGTTCATCGTAAAGCCCCATGAATTTTTCACTGCCGCCCGGATCCGTCACAGCCACATAGACCCAGGATTCATTTTTCAGCTCCTCGTTCATAAGCGCGTTCCTTTCAGTCCGGGGTTTTGAAATCAGGCCGGCGTGCAGCCGGAATGCTGCGCATAAATTCGGATATCCAAAATCAAAAGTCAATGATTGTGTTTGCGCACTAAACTTCGATTGAAGATCTGCCAAGCCGTGAATTGACAGTCCGGTGCCTATGGGGTAGGATGCATCCACGAAATGCATAAGGCAGGAAAAGATGGAGCTGCAAAAGTTAAAATCCCCGGAACGCATAGGCCTGATCGCAGACACCCACGGCAATTCGGATCTGCTTGGCAGGGCAATAGAAACCTTGTTGTACAACGGCGCAGACTGCCTTGTCCATCTCGGGGATTTCTGTGATTCCCAGAATCACGGAGATTTGCAACAGGTTTTTTCATTGTTGCATCGTTACCAGGTTCGTACGGTCAAAGGGAATAATGATTTCCAGGTGGAGAAAATGCTGCAGCACAAGGAATTGCGCCAATATCCGGATAAACGGGAGCAGTGGCTGGCTTTTCTGCAACAGACCCCCGTTGTAATGCGGCTGGGTGATGTCTGCTGCTGCCATTCCCTGCCTTACGATTCGATCCGGGCCTTTTACGAGCCTGTTGATACCGGCGGCACCGAACGGGCGGCCGAGGTGTTTGATCATGTCGCCGATCATGTTATATTCTGCGGACACAGTCATGATCCGGTTTTGTTCAGGAGCCGGAACCGGGTCGTGACCCGGGAGCAGATGCATGAGCAATCCACCGTATTGCATTGCCATCAACGCTATATTATTATTGTCGGCGCCGGGGAAAATTCGGAGTGTGCCGTATTTGATATGAACCGATCACGATATGAGCGGATCTTGATCCCCGCTCCAAGCCGGGTGGAACAAGCCGATGAAAGAGCCGAACTCAGATTTTAAATACTCCAGCGAGATCGAAACCCAAACCCTGGAAACCATGGGCATTTGTCTGGGCGCCTCCACGGTTTCCATCGTGCACCTGCAGACCGCAAGCGATCCGGCGGATTCGTCCCGGCCGCGGATTGTTGGTGCCGCCACGTATCCCCATGGCGGAAATCCCAGAAAGACACTGATGGCTGCGCTCGAGGACTCCGATGTGCGACGCTGCCATCGGGTCGTGGCCACCGGCAGGCGGTTCCGGGAGTTCGTCAACCTGACGACCATCCCCGAGCCTGAAGCCGTTGAGTATGCCTATCGGCAGGTCCGTCCCGCGGACGTGAAGTGCCCGGCGATCGTGTCAGCGGGCGGCGAGACCTTCATGGTCTATGTTCTCGACGGCAAGGGACGGATCAATAACGTGCTCACCGGCAACAAGTGCGCTTCTGGCACGGGCGAGTTTTTCATGCAGCAGTTAAACCGCATGGGAGTGACACTGGAGGAGGCCGCGCTCTGGTCTGCTACCGAGACTCCGTACCAGGTTTCGGGTCGATGCTCGGTATTCTGCAAGTCAGACTGTACGCATGCCATTAACAAGGGTGTGCCCAAGGCCAGGGTTACCGCCGGCCTGTGCCGGATGATGGCCAACAAGATCCTGGAACTGCTCAAGCATGTGGAAAAAAGAAATATCATGGTCGTGGGGGGATCGGCCCGCAACCAGATGATGATCGATTACCTGGATCAGGCCATCCCCGGCCTGATCGTTCCGGATGAGGCTCCCTATTTCGAGGCCATGGGCGCTGCCTTGTGGGCCCTTGAAAACGAGGCCGCCGCCCTGCCGGACCAAAGCCGAATGTTTGCCGAGGGTGCGGCATCGTTTGATATTCTTCCCAGACTGCAGGATTATGCGGATCAGGTAACGTTTAAAAGCGTGAACCGCGGGGAAATGCACCCGGGCGATGAATGCATTCTGGGCCTGGACGTGGGTTCCACCACCACCAAGGCGGTTTTGATGCGCACCAATGATGATGCCATCCTGGCGGATGTGTACCTCTATACCCACGGCGACCCGGTGGGCGCTTCCCGGGCCTGCTACCGGAATCTGCTTGACCAGGTGGCGGAACGCATGGATCCGGACAGCCTTTCGATCACCGGGCTCGGTGTATGCGGGTCCGGCCGGCAGATTGCGGGCCTGCACGCGTTGACCGACGGCGTGATCAATGAAATCGTGGCTCATGCCGCCGCAGCGGTGCATTTTGACCCGGAGGTGGACACCCTGTTTGAAATCGGGGGCCAGGATGCCAAGTATACTTATATCACCAGCGGGGTCCCGTCGGATTATGCCATGAACGAGGCGTGCTCGGCCGGCACAGGCTCCTTTCTGGCGGAATCCGCGGACGAAACCCTGGGCGTGGATGTGGAATCCATAGCCGAAGTGGCCCTCCAGTCCAAGCAACCCCCGAATTTCAACGACCAGTGCGCGGCATTTATTTCATCTGACATCAAGACCGCGGTGCACGAGGGCGTGGCTCACGAGGATATCATTGCCGGGCTGGTCTATTCCATCTGCATGAATTACATCAACCGGGTCAAGGGAAACCGGCCGGTGGGCGGCAAGGTGTTTATGCAGGGCGGAGTTTGCTACAACCGAGCCGTGCCCCTGGCCATGGCGGCACTGTCGTCCAAGCCCATTATCGTGCCGCCGGAACCCGGATTGATGGGCGCATTCGGCGTGGCCCTGGAGATCAAAAAGCGAATTGCCATGGGACTGCTTGACAGCCATGCCTTTGACCTCAAGACCCTGGCCGAACGCGAGGTGGTCTACCGGAAATCCTTTACCTGCAAGGGCGGCAAGGAAAAATGCGACCGCGGATGCGAAATCGCCGTGATCGAACTCGAAGGCAAGCGTTATCCGTTCGGGGGAGCCTGCAACCGCTACTACAATCTGCGCTACAATCTCAAGTATGATATCCAGTCCCTGGACATGGTCAAAAAGCGGGAACATCTCGTATTTGACAAATACGCCTCGCCCCGGGCGCAAAGTCCGGCCCGGCGGGGCCGCGTGGGCATTAACAAGAGCTTTTTGACCAACAGCTACTATCCCCTCTATTCCCGTTTTTTTTCAGCACTGGGCTTTGATCCCGTGCTCTCCGAGCGGCCCGCGCCGGAGGGCATTGAAATGCGCAATGCCGCCTTCTGCTACCCGGCCGAACTGTCCCACGGGTATTTCTATTCCCTGATTCATTCGGAAGACCCCCCGGAATTCATCTTTCTGCCGCACGTGAAATCCGTGCATGTGGAAAACGGATATGCCAATTCCCAGGTCTGCCCGTTTGTCCAGGGCGAGCCCTATTACCTGTGCACAACCTTCAGGCAAACCCTGTCGGAACTGGAAAAAAGGGGAACGCGGGTGCTTTCTCCCTTTATTGACATGTCTTCGGGGCCGGATGCGGCAAAAGACCCGCTGGTCCGGACTGCCGTGGACATGGGGGTGGATCTGAAAACAGCGGAAGAGGCCTTTGAAACCGCCAAGCAGCAGCAACTTGCATGTTTTGCGGAAATGAAACAGATCGGCGCCCGGGCGCTTGAACAACTTGAGGCCGATCCGGAGAAAATCGGGGTGGTGATTTTCGGCCGGCCGTATAACGGTTTTGTGGAGGAAGCCCACATGGGCATACCCCACAAGCTGGCTTCGCGGGGGGTTTACGTGATCCCGCTGGATTTTCTGCCAATCGAAGCAGAGGATTCCAAGCCGCATATGTACTGGGGCATGGGGCAGATGATTCTCAAGGCGGCCAGGTATGTTAAAAACCATTCCCAGCTTTTTGCCACTTATATCACCAATTTTTCCTGCGGACCGGATTCATTCGTGGTGGGGTATTTCAGAGACATCATGGGCAGAAAGCCTTCGCTGACCCTGGAGCTTGACAGCCACACCGCGGATGCCGGGATCGAAACCCGGATCGAGGCGTTTTTGGATATTGTGGCCGAGTACCGCCAGCTCCTGCTTGCCGGCAGCAAGCCTGCAGAGCGGAGCGCGTTTTTACCTGCACGAACCTTTCTGAATAACGGCACGCCCATGGTCAAGACATCTGACGGGCGGGAGCTTCCCCTGACCGACCCGCGGGTCACATTTCTGATTCCTTCCATGGGACGGCTGGGTACCGAACTGGTGGCAGCCGCGTTTGAAGCCTCGGGGCTGCACGTGGCCCCACATCCCCCGGCGGACGAAAATGTGCTCAAACTAGGCCGGGCCCACACGTCGTGCAAGGAGTGCCTCCCGCTGATACTGACAACCGGGACCCTGCTTAATTACGCCTACAACAGAAAGCGAGACGACGAAATCCTTGTCTATTTCATGGCCTCGGCCTCGGGTCCGTGCAGGTTCGGCCAGTATTCCGTTTTCATGGAAGACCTGGTTGCCCGCCTGGAGCTTGACAATGTGGCCATTTTTTCACTGACTTCGGATAATACGTATTTCGGCCTGGAGGGCCACCTGAATTACTACAAGGCATGGTGGGCGCTGGTGATCTCGGATATCATGGAGGATATCCGCTCCATGATCCTGGCCAATGCAGCAGACACGGATCAGGCCATGGAAACGTTTGAACAGCAGTGGCAGCCGATCGTGGAGACCATGATTCACGGAAATTACAAGCAGCTCATAGCCCGGCTTGAAAACACCGTGGACGTGCTTTCCCGCATCCCCATGCAGCAAAACCCGGCCGATGTACCTACCATCCTGATTACCGGGGAAATTTTCGTCCGCCGGGACGCACTGTCCAGGCAGTTTCTGACCGAGCGGCTGGCCGAAAAGGGTTTTGCCGTGATCTGCTCCCCGGTTTCCGAGTGGATCCGGTATTCGGACTATTGCGTGGAAACAGATGAGAAGAACTGGGGGCGGATGTCGGTGGGCCAGAAGCTCAAGTTCAAGATCCGCCAGATGTTCATGAACCGCTATGAAAAACGCATTTCCGGTACACTGGCGCGCTCCGGGCTGGTGGATGGCCACCTGGCAGACATCCGCACAATGATTGAAAACGCCTCCCCGTATATTTCCCCCCGGCTGGGCGGCGAGGCGATTCTCAC
>JAIPEJ010000146.1 GCA_021737225.1 Desulfobacteraceae bacterium | reverse complement strand
CCTGGATTTGTTTTACGGCATGGCCGGCAGATCCACGGAAATGCAGCGGGTTTTTGAAACCGTGCGCATGGTTGCGCCCACGGATATGACCGTGCTGATTACCGGTGAGTCGGGCACGGGAAAGGATTTGGCGGCCAAGGCGGTCCACGAACTTTCCAGCCGCAGCAGCGGGCCTTTCGTGGCTGTCAACTGCCCGACCGTGCCCGAGCAGATCCTGGAAAGCGAGCTGTTTGGATACAAAAAAGGCGCGTTCACTCATGCCACGCAGAACAAGACCGGCCTGTTCCAGGAGGCAGACGGCGGCACGATTTTTCTGGATGAAATCGGGGACGTGAGCCCGGCCATCCAGACCAAGCTCCTGCGGGTGCTCCAGGAGCGGGAAATCAAGCCCCTGGGAGATACCCGCTCCGTCCGGGTCGATGTCCGCATCATCGCCTCCACGAACCAGGACCTGAAAGCCAGGATCCGGGAGGGGGTGTTCCGCGAGGACCTGTTCTACCGGATCAACGTGTTGCCGGTCCACCTGCCGCCGCTTCGGGAGAGGCCCTCGGATATCCCGATGATTGCCGAGAATCTGCTGCAAAAGCATCGCACCCGGCTGAAAAAACCGGAAAAACGCCTCTCCGTCGATCTGATGAACTGGCTGCAGTCCCGGCCTTGGGAAGGAAACGTGCGGGAACTGGAAAACACCGTGATCCAGGCGATCCTGTTTTCGGCAGAAGAAAGCATCCGCCCGGAAGATCTGGATTCGCTTCCCCGGGGACAGGGTGCACCATGTCCGCCCGGGTTTGCAGATGTCGGCGGCCTGCCCTACCGGGAAGCCAAGGAGACGGTGCTGCAGTCCTTTAATGCCAGTTATATCGGCGGGCTGCTCCGGGAAACCGGCGGCAACGTCACCCAGGCGGCCAGAAAATGCGGTCTGGAACGACAGGCTCTGCAGCAGATCATGCGCAGATATGATATTTCTGCGGCGGATTATCGTTCATAACAGCTTTCTATGGATGCCCCCTGCTTTGGCCGGATTCCAGGGCGGTGGCGATAAGATGGGCCGTGCGCAGGGGTTCCGGGATGTTGCCGTGGATGGAAAAGCGCTTGATTGCTGCTGCGGCCTGCTCAAGCGTGAGCCCCACCCGCTGGACATGAACGTTTTCAACCGGTTCCATTGCCCCGAGCTGCGCGATAATCTGCCACTTTTCCGCTCCTTTGTCCACCCGGGTGAGAAGCGCGTTTTTTATGGCTTCCATGTCCGGCGGTTTGCGGGATACCGCCAAAACTGGCACACTCAGCCGCCGGTGGAGGGCAAATACGTCCACCACGTTAAACCCGCCAAATGCAATTCCCTGCAGCATGACAAGCTGAATGTGTTCGGCAAACCGGGAGCCGGCAATCAAATCGCCGAGCTTTTGGGCCGCATCAGAACCGTCTTTCTCGATTTCTCCCACCAGCACCCCGTCAAAACGCAGGTCCGCATACACGGTGCCCACAATGCGCACACCACCCTGATGACCCCGGTCAAACGGCGCATCGTCAAATCCCGCCACATTGGACAGCCGTTTTTCTTTCATGCCCTAAATTCCGCTTTTTGTGCTGAAAAGTTTCCGTACCTAAATTGAGCGTTTCAAATTTTTACACGGATCAATATTTTGTATTTTTTAAAGGAATTAAGTCATTTTCAGGTGTTAAAATTTGAAACCCTCCGGGATTTCCAATTTTGCCGCATCTACTGCGTCAGATGCAGTCTCGCATAGTCCACCACTATAGCTTGTCTGCATCTTCCTTGTATCTGCGGCAAACTTGAAAATCGCTCAATTTAGGTCCGTAAAATGAATTGCGCGGCAAGTCAAGCCATATGCAATCAGAACCATGTCTTGAACAAAGCCCGGAAAAATTGTATAAGCCGGGAAAATGGTGTTCCTGCTGAAATGTTTCATTTCCGGAGGGATGCAAAATCTTTTTTTGCGGAGACCAATATGTCTGAAGCCGGGCCCCGCGGTTCGGGGCTTGATATGGATACGATTTATTATTATTTGATTTCCCGGGCCTTTTTCCTTCTGGGGTTGATCCCGCTGCGGATCTCCTACAGACTGGCAAACGCGCTGGGGCGGGTCTGGTTCGGAGTCGACCGGCGGCACCGGGAGGTGGCTATTGCCAACCTGCACCAGGCATTCGGCGATCAGATGACCCCGGCGCAGATCCGGGTCCTGGCCAGGCGGGTGTTTTGCAACCTGGTGGGCATCATATTTGAAATCGGCTGGTCCATGCATTTAAAAGATGCGAATATCCGAAAGTATTTCCGGTTTTGCGGCATGGAAAATCTCCGTGCCGCAATGGACCGGAAAAAAGGAGTGCTGATTCTTACGGGGCACATCGGCAACTGGGAACTGCTGCTTTCGTCTGCCGGGCGGATCGGACTGCCGATCAGCGCTATATATCGTCCCTTGGAGTTCCGGCCGCTGGACCGGTTTTTCAACGAAATGCGCACGCGGGACGGCGCCGAGCTTTTTCCCAAGAAGCGGGCCATGCGGAAGGTTTTGCGCAGCTTAAAAAGCAACAAGATCGTGGGCGTGCTGCTGGATCAGAATACAGGGGTGCTTGACGGCGTTTTTGCCGATTTTTTCGGCGCGCCCGCGTGCACCAACAAGGGCCTGGCGCTGCTGGCCCGGGAAACCGGAGCCCCTGTTCTGCCGTTGTTCCTGGTGCGTGAAAGGGACTGTTTCCGCGTGGAATTCGGCCGAGAGCTGCCGCATATTAAGACCCGGGACAAGACCAAGGACATCGAGGCGGCCACCAGCCTTTATAATAAGGTGCTAGAGGATATCATCCGCAGGCATCCGGAGCAGTGGTTCTGGGTGCATCGGAGGTGGAAGACAAAACCATATAAGCGGTGGAATCCTGTGACTGGTGATCAAATCACAGAGCGTGATGAATCCTAAATATCGGTTCTTAAATTCGAAATCCGAATATCGAAATCCGAAACAAATTCGAAATTCAAATTCCTAATGTTCAAAACAAAAATGGGATATTAAAATCCGGTTTTGGAAATTCGAATTTTGGTAATTTGATATTGTTTATCCCTGTGGGATGCTTCGCGCGAATTTCGGATTTCGAGTTTCGGATTTTTTGTTATGCATAAATGACATGGGCTAACTCATAAAGCAGGGGACACCCTATGAAACTAAGAATACCGGATTACATCAAATCCATTAAGCCATACAAGCCGGGAAAGCCGATCGAGGAACTGGAGCGCGAGTACGGAATCCACGGTTCCATCAAGCTGGCTTCCAATGAAAACCCGCTGGGCAGTTCGCCAAAGGCGATTTCCGCCATGCAGGCGGCCATGGATAAACTGCACCGGTACCCGGACGGCAGCGGATATTACCTGGTTGAAAAGCTGGCGGGCAAACTGGGGGTGGATCCCGGGTGCGTCGTGCTGGGCAACGGATCGGATGAAATCATCGGCATGCTTACCCGCGCCCTGATGCAGCCCGGAGACGAGGCCATCATGACAGAGCCCTCGTTTCTCATGTATGAAATCATGGTTCGCTCCGTTGGGGCGGAGCCGGTTTTCGTGCCGCTCAAATCGCTTTTCGTGGATCTCGACGATATGGCGGCCAGGATAACCGACAGGACCCGGATCATTTTTTTAAACAACCCGGCCAATCCCACGGGAACGATTATCTCCAAAGACGAGTTCGCCCGTTTCATGGAGCAAGTGCCCGAACACGTGGCCGTGGTCATTGACGAGGCATATATCGAGTTTGCAGCAGACCCGGACTGTCTTGACGGCCTGGCCTGGGCTGCCGGCGACCGGGCCGTGGCGGTGCTGCGCACATTTTCAAAGGCATACGGCCTGGCCGGCATCCGCATCGGATACGGGGTCATGCCCGGGGAACTCGCAGAACTGCTCCACCGGGTCCGCCAGCCGTTTAACGCCAATGCCCTGGCCCAGGCCGGGGCGTGTGCGGCCCTGGATGATGACGATTTTCTCGGGCAGACCGTATCCCTGGTGCGAGCCGAGCTTGAGTTTCTGTATGCCGGCCTGGAGCACCTGGGGGTGAATTATTTTCCCTCTGAGGCCAACTTTTTTCTCATAGACGTGCAAAGCGATGCAGAGGCCTTTTTTGAGGCAATGCTGCGCCAGGGCGTGATCGTGCGGTCCATGGCTTCATACGGGTATCCGGAATACATCCGGATCAACGCCGGGACCCGCGAGGAAAATCAGCGTTTTCTGGCGGCTTTTGAAAGGGTCATGAAACACTCAATTTAGGCAGGTGAAAGGATAGGCCGTGAAACCGCTTCTCATTGTCATTGACGGGCCGGCCGGGGCGGGCAAGACCACGGTGAGCAAGACCCTGGCCGAGCGTCTGGAATACAAATACATTGATACCGGCGCCCTGTACAGGGGGGTTGCCTATGAAATCCTGGCCCGGGGCGTGGACCCGGCAGACGAAGACGGGATGGCCCGGCTGCTGGGGGATCTGGACCTGGGTTTTGAACGCGGGGCAGACGGCATGCGACTGTATTCTTCAGGCACCGACATTACCGATTATATCCGAACCCCGGAGATTACCATGCTGGCTTCCGCGGCTTCGGCCAAGCCGATTGTCCGGCAGGCCCTGCTGGATCTACAGCGCGGGCTGGGCAAGCAGAAAGCCGTCGTATTCGAGGGGCGGGATATGGGAACGGTGGTTTTCCCGGATGCGGACGTGAAATTTTTTCTCACCGCGGATTTAAAAGTCCGGGCCCGGCGTCGCTACGAGGAACTCAGGGGAAAAAGCGATCAGAGCCTGGCGGAAGTGGAAAACGACATGCAGCAGCGTGATGCCAATGATTCCGGTCGGGATACCGCGCCGCTGAAGCCGGCGCCCGATGCGGTCACGATTGATTCCACGGAAAAGCCGATTGACAGCGTGATCGATGAGATGCTGGCGCGCATCCGGGAAAACACCGGGCAAAGCAAGGCGTGAGGATGAACTCCGGCCCTCCGGGCTGAAATTAATTATTGTATTTTTATTCCGCCTCTGTTAATGAAACCCACTTATACTCCGTTGATTACAGGAGTATATTAATAAGGCCAAAGGGGGTATTGTTGTAAATGGAAAATTTTCAAGAAAACACAGAAGACACAGATGTAACGGAAATGGGTGACGTATCCGGTATGGATGCGGCCGAGGACTCTTCCGATCAGAGCATGGCGTCTCTGCTGGAGATGTACGAGGAAAGCATCAAGCGCTTTGAGGAAGGCGAGGTCGTCAACGGCCGGATCATTTCCGTGGACAAGGATCATGTCCTGGTGGACGTGGGCTACAAGTCCGAAGGTCTGATTCCCATCAACGAGTTCAAGGACGGCGACGGAAACGTCAATGCCGCGGTGGACGATGATGTGGAGGTCATGATCGAGTGGTGGGACGAGGAAGAAGAGCGCGTCCTTTTATCCAAGGAAAAAGCGGCCAAGGTCAAGGTGTGGGATGCCATCAAGGAAGTCTACGAGGCAGACACCACCATCAAGGGCGTGATCGCCAACCGGGTCAAGGGTGGTTTTTCCGTGGATGTCGGGGTTCAGGCGTTTCTGCCGGGCTCCCAGGCCGATCTCCGACCGATCCGGAACCTGGATGAAATGGTCGGCCGGGAATTTGATTTCAAGGTTTTAAAGTTCAACCGCAAGCGCAACAACATCGTGCTTTCCCGCCGCGTGCTGCTGGAAGCTGAGCGCGAGATGAAACGGGCCGAGACCCTGGGCGCCATCGAAGAGGGCAAGGTCATGGAAGGCACGGTCAAGAATATTACCGAGTACGGGGTATTCGTGGACCTGGGCGGTGTGGACGGCCTGCTGCATATAACAGACATCTCCTGGGGCCGGGTCAAGCATCCGTCTGAAATGTTCGGCATCGGCGATCCCATCAAGGTGATGATCCTGTCTTTTGACCAGGAAAAAGAGCGTGTATCGCTGGGCATGAAGCAATTGGTGCCCGATCCCTGGACATTTGCCGAGGAAAAATATCCCGTGGGCACCAAGATCACGGGACGCGTGGTCAGCCTGACCGATTACGGGGCCTTCGTGGAAGTCGAAGAGGGCATTGAGGGCTTGATCCACGTTTCTGAAATGTCATGGACCCGCAAAATCCGACATCCCTCCAAGGTGGTATCCGTGGGCGACGAGGTCGAGGCCGTGGTGCTCGATATCAAGCCCGAAAGCCGCCGGATTTCCCTGGGGATGAAGCAGACCATGCCCAACCCGTGGGACGTGATCAGTGAGAAATACCCCGTGGGTTCGGTGATTGAAGGCAAGATCAAGAATATTACCGATTTCGGCGTGTTCATCGGCATTGACGATGATATCGACGGGCTGGTGCATATTTCCGATATCTCCTGGACCCGCCGCATCAAGCACCCTTCGGAGGTTTACAAGAAGGGGGATACGGTGCAGGCCAAGGTGCTCGATATTGACAAGGGCAATGAGCGGTTCTCCCTGGGAATCAAGCAACTCCACGACGATCCCTGGAAGACCGTGGCAGAGCGCTATCCCGTGGGTACGGATATCAACGGAACGGTTACCAACGTCACGGACTTCGGCATTTTTGTTGAGCTCGAAGAGGGCATCGAGGGACTGGTGCACGTATCCGAGATCAGCAAGGAAAAGATCAAAACACCCGTGGGCATGTATAACGTGGGCGATCAGCTCACGGCCCGGGTGATCAATATCAATACGGAAGAACGCCGGATCGGGCTTTCCATCAAACGCCTGGAAGTCGATGACGAGCAGGAGCTGCTCCACGACTACGTCAACAATGCAAAGGCCGCGCCTTCGAGTTTCGGTGAGCTGCTAAAGGAAAACCTGAAGGAAAAATTAAACGGCGATGCCCTCCAGGCCGAAGAAGAATTGCCGGCGGCCGAGGTGTCAGAGGCTGCCTCGGAGACAGCAATGGATGCCTCCGGCCAGGAGGAAGAAGCGGCGGGGCAGTCCCCGGAATCGACGCAGGAGGCCGACCAAGAGGACGAATCCCTCTAAGGGCAGCAGCCTTGGATGTAAAATCCGACCGGCGGTATGATCGTAAAGCTGTTATCAGGCGGGCAGGCATGGGCAATGCGCATGTCTGCCCGCCCGGTTCCGCGATCCGCCGGTTTTTTAGTTATCAGAGGATCTGCTTGTTTGTTTCGCAGGGATAAATG
>JAIPEJ010000145.1 GCA_021737225.1 Desulfobacteraceae bacterium | reverse complement strand
CGGTCTTCTGGCTCGACGGCGAAGGCTGGTGGCGAAATGCCGGCGGCCGGTTTCAGAAAAAAAAGATCATTGATTATTTTCATCGCAGGATTGACCGCGATGAACACGGATATTTCCTCATGCACGACAAGGGCGGGCGCTGGGAGAAAATCTATTTCTCGTACGAAGACACCGCCCTTTTCGTATTTGATGTGCATGCCGATGACCCGGCACAAGGGGATATCCGTCTTACGCTCAACACCGGCCGCCAGGTTCCCCTGGGCCCCGACCGGCTCTATATCCACCAGGACCGGCTTTACATGATGCTCGCAGATGAACGGGTCAAGTTTGCCGAACGCGCCATGATCAAGATCTCAAAACGGCTCGAAGAAGATGCCCGCGCCCGCCTGTGCATGGACCTCGGCGGCCGCAGGCATGTGATCCCGGAAAAATAGGTTATCCTAAATTGAGGTTATATTTTCCCCCGTTCCCGGGCAATGTTCATATAGGTTTCCATCCCGGATTCCGGGGGCAGGTAAAGGGCGCCCTCGGATTTTTTCAACAGCGACATGGCGCCTGTCGGACAGGTGGTCACACACAGACCGCAGCCGATGCACCGATTGTCATTGACCCGGGCTTTTTCATCCACAATCGCGATGGCTTCCATCTGGCAGCGATCCAGGCAGGTCTCACAGCCCACGCAGGTTTCCTCCTCGACCCATGCATAGTAATTGCTCTTGACCGCCTCTGCCGGGCTGTCCTGCATTTTCAGGGATCTGAGCATGCCGCAGCAGCAGCCGCAGCAGCTGCACATGCCGCCCACGTGCTGAGAATTAAACGGCTGCATCACCAGGCCGGCCTCATCGTTTTTGCGGATGATCTCCTTTGCCTCGGCCTTATCGATATAACGGCCCATGCCGTTGTCCACGTAATAGGCGCCATGGGAACCGAAAAGAAAGCAGGTTTCCAGAGGCTTGTCACATCCCCGGTCCATTTTTCCCGCCATGGTCCGGCAGATACAGGGAGCCACCGCAATGGTTTTCTGGTTGTCAATGATTTCCAGGGCGTCCTCGTAGGCGGCAATGGGCCATTCGGCCGCAATCTCCCGGTTGATGGGAATGGTACGCATCACCGGGGTGGACCATGCCTGGAAGGTTTTGCCCAGGGCCTCCTTGTAATAGGTTTCCACTTCCTCGGCCAGTTCCCGGTCCACGCGGTTTAGCTGGAACTCGTAAATACCCACAACGAAAGGAACTGCTGCATAGCGCACCATGTCGCCCTTGCGCTGGCGAAACAACAATCCGCGCAAGGCCATGTCCTCCAGGTGCGCGGCCGTGTCTTCGGACGGCAGCTCGAGCCGCTCGGCCACGGCTTCCGGGGTCTCGAGCATGGGCGTCATCATCAGAAACATCCGGGCATCGGATTCTGAAAACAGGCGTTTTAAGATACTGATCTCGATGCCGTTCTGAGTGGGCGGAAACCCGGTGCCCAGGTCATCGAGCCGCTGTCTGAGCTGTTGATAAATATCGGTCATTTCTCCTCCTGGAAAATGTGGGTTGATTTTTGTTTTCCATTTTGTATTGCCGTTCAGTCAGATTGTCAACCCTAACCGAAAAGGCGTTCGGTTAGCCTGAACATTGGTTCAAAAACCAAAAGAGCCGGCCAATATTCCGCTGTCTTGTTGCCGTTGTCGCAATCGGTGTTATCGGTTTCGATTTCGATCCCGATACCGATTTGGACCCGGAAAAACCCGTCACATCAGGGAATCAGATTTGAAATCTGTGACCGGACCTGCGGGAAGTTTTCCGGATTTGGATGGGGAAGACTTCCGAAGGGGTTGGACAGGTCGGGACGGTGGGGTGGTTTGCGCAGATGCATCGGGCGCGCCAGCGGACGGCAGATGCGCAAACTTCCCCGCCGGCCCGGCCTGCGAAAACCCGGGAAGACCGATGTTTTTTTGCAGAGCCTTGCTGGGTGGAAAGCTTCTGGAAAAACCATGGCCTTCAACGCCGGGCCGCGTGCGTCGCTTGCCGGGACAACCGCATGTCGCTGCACTCGGGCCGGGCATCTCTAAGGCTCGCTTCGCGGCGGCCCGGCAAACTCGCCTATCGGCTCAAACAGAGCCGGCCGCCTGCTCAGCTTCGCCAAGAGCTGCTCCGGCCCTCGTGCAATGCGCCATGCGGCAGCCCCGTCAATCTCCGCACGAGAAAACCCCCAGGGTCTCGCACACCTTGAAAACCGTATATTTGGGCAAACACACAGGTTTGCCCCTACACCGGGGATTTTGAAGCCATACGGGACCGGATGTGGGGAGGCAACTGTCGAGGGGTGGGCCAGGTCGGGACGGCGGGGTGGTTTGCGCAGATGCATTGGGCGCGCCAGCGGACAGCAGATGCGCAAACTTCCCCGCCGGCCCGGCCTGCGAAAATCCGGGAAGAGTCGAGTTTCTTTTTTGCAGGGCGCAGTGGAATTGAAAAGCAACAGCAATTAACCGCCAATTCTTTGTCGGGATCGGATTTTTTTCGATTTCGATTTCGATCCCGATACCGATTTGGGCAGTAAGGCTGGAAAACTATAATTCCAGCTCCGGCTGCAAATCCTGCCAGTTCCAGGGCGGGGCATCGGACGTGTTGGCGATATCCGGCCAGGGCCAGCCCGCGGGCAGCGGGCAGGAAAAGGCCATGCGGATTTTCCGGGTGGGATGGGTAAAAGACAGGTTCCGGGCAAACAGGGCCAGCTGCTTTTGGGGCAGGGGTTTGCTGCCGCCGTAGCGCAGATCGCCGAGGACCGGAAAACCAATGTGCGCAAGCTGGGCCCGGATCTGGTGATGCCGGCCGGTGTGCAGGTCGATTTCCAGAAAACTGCGATTTTCTCCGGTATCCAGCACCCGGTAGGAAAGCCTTGCTTCTTGACTTTTTGCCGCTGGTGCATGCAGAATGCGGCTGGTGGGGCCGCGGCGATCCATGAAATTTACGAGTTCGCCGGCGGCATCCGGAACCACGCCTTCGACCACGGCCACGTACTGCTTTTCCACCGCATTGGTACGAAACTGCTCGCTGAGCCGGGAGGCGGCCTTGGAGGTACGGGCAAAGACTGTTACGCCGGCCACCGGCCGGTCCAGCCGGTGCACCAGGGCCAGAAAAACGTTTCCCGGTTTCTGGTAACGGATCTTTATCCAGCGCCGGGCCAGGTCCAGCAAAGAAACATCTTTGCTACGATCGCCTTGTATCAGCAGGCCGGATGGTTTATACACAACCAGAAGATGGTTGTCTTCATAAAAAACCGGCCAGCTCCGGATAAAGAAAAATGTCTCTGAATCGCTCATAATGAAAAAGAAACCCTTGCAAATATCTGCCGGACAGAAGGATTATACGCCCCCGGACATGGACCGGCTGCTGCGCGGCTGCGGCATTGAACTGTCCCGGCTGCAGCTGGAACTGTTATGGCAGTATCACAACCTGCTGCGCCGGTACAATCCGGAATTAAACCTCACCCGGATTCACAGGTTCGAAAACATGGTGATCAAGCTGTACGCAGATTCCATCCTGCCCGCTCAGCTCACCGACCTGCCCTCGCCCCTGCTGGACCTGGGCACCGGGGCCGGCATGCCGGGCATCCCGCTGAAAATCGCCCGGCCCGAAATCGAAATGATACTTGCAGAAAGCCGGCAGAACCGGGTGGCATTCTTAAACGAGGCGATCCAGGAACTCGGACTTACCGGCATCCGGGTATACCCGCATGCGGTCACGCCTTCCTGCCAGGTTCCGGTTGCCGGCGTGATCTCCCGGGCCGTGGAACACATGGGAAAGACCCTGCCCCGTATCCGGGGCTGCCTTTGCAGCGGGGGCCGGGTTATTTTTATGAAGGGCCCGGGCTGCGATGCGGAGGCCGCCGAAACCGCACAGGCCGCAAAAGACCGGTTCCGGCAGACCGAGGACATTGCCTACCGGATTCCCCATACCCCGCATGACCGGCGCCTGGTCATATTTGAACGCAAGGACGCACCGCTGCATCAACACAGGGAAAACGCCATGGAAAAACACGCCGTGCGCACCGTGGAAAGCCGGCAGAACCAGACCTTCAAGGAGCTGAAAAAGCTGCTCACCGGCAGGGGGGTCAAAAAACAGGGACGTGCCATGATTTCCGGCACCCGCCAAGTCCGGGAAATCATGGCCGCTTTTGGCCCGCAATGCCTGGCCTGGATCTCGAAATCCGACAAGTGGCCGCCCCCTGAAGACCTGCCTGCGCAAGCGCATTGGTACCAGCTCGAGCCCGGGCTCTTTGCGGACCTGGACGTCATCGGCACGGACGCCCCCCTGCTGCTGGTGAAAACTCCGGATATCGGCGGCTGGGACCCGGAAGGCGGCCTGCCCGAAGGATGCAGCGTACTGGTGCCGTTCCAGGACCCGGAAAACGTGGGCACGGTTATCCGCTCTGCAGCGGCATTCGGCGCAGACAGCGTCATCCTGCTGGCCGAATCGGCCCACCCGTTTCACCCCAAGGCCGTGCGCGCATCCGGCGGCGCAGTCATGCATGCCCGATTGATGCAGGGCCCCTCGATCCATGAATTGCCCGGCAATATGCCCATTGTCGCCCTTTCCGCGGAAGGCACTCCGATAACGGAATTCGAGTTTCCAAAAACCTTCGCCCTGCTGCCGGGCATGGAAGGCCCGGGCCTTCCCGGGCACCTGCGGCAAAAAACCGTTTCGATCCCCATCCGGCCGGAAATCGAATCGCTCAATGCGGCCGCGGCCGCGGCGATCGCGCTGTATGCCTGGTCGCATAACAAACGCGCATAAAGGACTGCTGATGTTTCCGCCCGCCACAAAAGAACAGGTCCGGGGCATGGGCTGGCAGGGACTTGATATCATCCTGGTCACCGGTGATGCCTGGATTGACACCCCGCATATCGGGGCTGCCGTAATTGCCAACGTGCTGATGGATGCCGGCTACCGGGTGGGAATCATTGCCCAGCCGGATGTGTCCGGCAGTGAAGATATCACCCGCCTGGGAGAACCCGAGCTTTTCTGGGGTGTGACCGCCGGATGCATGGATTCCATGGTGGCCAACTACACGGCCAACAAGAAAAAGCGCCAACAGGATGACCTGACCCCGGGCCGAGACAACAACCTACGGCCGGACCGCGCCGCAATCGCCTATACCAACCTGATCCGACGGTATTTCAAAAATACCCGGCCCATTGTCCTCGGGGGCATGGAGGCGAGCCTGCGCCGCATTTCCCACTATGATTTCTGGACCGACAAGGTCCGCCGCAGCATCCTGTTTGACGCCAAGGCAGACATCCTGGTCTACGGCATGGGGGAAAAGACCGTACTGGAACTGGCCCGGAAAATCCAGCAGAAAGCCGATATCACTGACGTGCGCGGCATATGCTATATCTCCGGGCAAAAGCCGGAAAACTTTGTCGAGCTGCCATCCCATGTCCAGGTGCGTAAGGACAAGGAACTTTTCCGGCAGATGTTTGAAACCTTTTACAGTCACACGGACCCGGTAAAGGCCAGCGGCCTGTGCCAGATGCAGGACACACGCTACCTGGTGTGCAATCCGCCGCAGGCGCCACTGAGCAGTCCCGAACTCGACCGGGTACACGAACTCGACTTCAAGCGGGCGGCCCATCCCGTGCACGCAGACCAGGGCGAATTGCGGGCCCTGGAAACCATCCGGTTTTCCCTGATCACCCATCGGGGGTGTTTCGGGGAATGCCATTTCTGCGCCATAACCGCGCACCAGGGCAAAACCGTGATCAGCCGCAGCCGGGACGCCATTGTCCGGGAAGCCCGTAACCTGACCCGGCATCCGAAATTCACGGGCATCATTTCAGACGTGGGCGGGCCGACCGCCAACATGTACGCAATGGAATGCCGTCGCAAGGCAGAGAAAGGGGCCTGCCGGAACCGGCGCTGCGTGGGGGAAAAAACCTGTTCCGAGCTTGCGGTCGATCACGCCCCCCAGGTGGAACTGCTGGACAAACTGCGCCGGATTCCGGGCATCCGGCACGTTTTTATCGGATCCGGCATCCGGCACGATTTGATTCTTGCAGACAATAAATCCGGCCGGGCATACCTTGAAGCACTTGTTTCCCGCCACATCTCCGGGCAATTGAAAATCGCCCCGGAACACAGCCGGGACCATATCCTGGCGCTCATGGGCAAGCCCCGGATCGAGGAAACGCGGAAATTTCTCTCCCTGTTTGCCCGCACCAATCGCAGGTTAAACCTCCAGCGCTACCTGACCTGCTATTTTATCGCCGCCTATCCCGGGGCCACAACCGCGGACATGCAGGCGGCACGGGAGTTTGCCCGCCGCGAGCTCGGCTTTATCCCGGAACAGGTCCAGATCTTTACCCCCGGCCCCGCCACCGTGGCCACGCTCATGTATTACACGGAAAAGACGTTTCCCGGCAATCAGCCCCTGTTCGTGGAAAAGCATCCAAAGGGCCGGGAAAAACAAAAACAGATCATGGTCAGCCGGCAAAAAGACGAGACCCGGAAATAAAACCGTCACGGCCCGCCGCCCGAAGGTGAGAGGCAGTTTCCGGGCAGATTCGCCTTATCCTTTTGTAGACATAGTGTATACAAAAAAACACAAATCTGCCCGCCCGTGGCTACGGCACGGACTCCAAGACCACCAAAAAAATACTTTTATTTCAAGTCTTTATACCCCCACCCGCAGTCCATGATAAAACGGCACCTATTTTGCATCTCTTTTGTGTGCGCAAGACATCACAACATCCAAACATGCAGCGGTCAAAAAGGGGGCCAGTCGATGAAATACGTTGAACGCATTGTGGAAAGGCTCAAGGAGAAAGAAGTCATTGACGAGAAATTCCGCCAAGTGGATGCCAGGATACTGGAAACGCTCAACCTGAAGGACTTCTTCGAACACTTGCTTTCCTATGTCATCGCCGGATTCGACATCCCATACGTCTGGCTCACGGTAATCGAAGAAAGCCGCCTGGCCGGCCTTGTGCGGAAAATCGACAACTCGCTCACGGTCCGGGCCAGAACCGCCTTCATCCCGCAGACCGAATTTGCCGGTCTTGTGGAAAACCCTGAGCGCCCGAAGGTGATATCCGATCCGCTTGAAAGCTTTTCGCCCCTTTTTCCGGAAAACGGCATCTATCCGGTAAAGTCCATGGCCGTGTGCCCGGTGAAAATCGACGGGCAGACCGCGGGCAG
>JAIPEJ010000144.1 GCA_021737225.1 Desulfobacteraceae bacterium | reverse complement strand
CAGGTGTTAAAATTTGAAACCCTCCGGGATTTCCAATTTTGCCGCATCTACTGCGTCAGATGCAGTCTCGCATAGTCCACTATAGCTCGTCTGCATCTTCCTTGTATCTGCGGCAAACTTGAAAATCGCTCAATTTAGGAGATTTTTAAAAACAGGATTTTGTAAAGGATTATATCAATATCGGTTTTTCATAAAAAAATTCAAAAAATGGGGTGACGCAATAATGCGTATTCTTGCCCTGGGGGTCTTGCTGGCCCTGATTTTTACAGCCTGCGAAAACCCCGCGCAGTATTCACAAAAAAAGGATCAGGAAAACGTGTCCGGAAAAACCGTTGTGCTCGTGCATGGTTACAGCAAGGGACCCGCGGATATGCACACGCTTGCAGATTTTCTCAAAGCCGCCGGGTACAGACCCGTGACAGTTGATCTGCCCCTGACATTCGATCACGTACAGGAGGCTGCAGAGGTTTTCGAAAAAAAGGTCGGGACAATTTTATCCGGGCTGCCGGAGAACGAATCCATCGCAATGGTGGGACACAGCACCGGCGGTATTGTGATCCGCTATTTTCTGTCGCATTCTCCGTATTACAAGCGGGTAGACCGGGCCGTGCTCATTGCCGCGCCCAGCCAGGGAAGCCGGCTTGCGGACATGGCCGGAGAAATATCGGATCTGCTGGTGGAGACCTTTGCCACCCTGGACTCCCTGCGGCCGGAAAAAATCGGCGAGCTGTCGCTTGACGACCCGGAGGGAACCAGGATCGGCTCAATTGCCGGAAACAAGGGCGACCTTGCCCTCGGCCGGTTCCTGGAAAAGGAACACGACGGCCGGGTCGAGGTTCGATCCGTGTATTACCCTGGACTGGATGATTTTATCGTTGTGCCATACAATCACAACGAAATCCACCACACGGAAAAGGTGGCCTCCCTGGTGATCCGTTTCCTGGAATCCGGGCGGTTTACGCAAACACCGGATTGAAATATCGGTTTTGCAGTCCTATATTATCATCAGCCTGTAAAAAGTCTTTTTTACAGGCAGTGTTAAGTTTTAAGTGATTAAGTGGTTAAGTAAAATCAGAAACTTATCATTACTTTTTACGAATTCATCAAATTATGATTATCAAGCGGAATATAAACAATGAATAAGCCAAAAGCTGTGTCAAAATGAAATTCTACCGTGTAATCGTATGGCTGCTGCGGGTTTTCAGCCGCTTGTATTTTGTCGAGGTACGCAGCCTGTACCCGGAGCGCATCCCCGGCTCCGGCCCCGTAATCCTGGCGGCCAATCACCCCGCCTCCATTCTCGATGCAATCCTGCTGGCAACGCAAACCCCGCGTCAGATCCATTTTATGGCCAATAGCCGTCTGTTTAAAAACCGTTTTGTGGGCGCCCTGCTTTGGGGCCTGGGAGCGATCCCCGTATACCAGGCCCGGGAAACCGAAGATTACGGCAGTCGCAACCTGGTCGTATTCCGCAAAGTATATGAACTGTTTGAAAGGGGCGGATGCCTGGGGCTTTTTCCAGAGGGAGGCAATTCTCCGCCCGGGCAGATGGCGCAACTGCGCACGGGCGGCGCCAGAATGGCACTGGGCGCGGAAGAACGCAACAACTACCGGCTCGGGCTGAGCATCGTGCCGGTGGGCATGAATTACGAGCACCGGGACCTGTTCATGTCATCGGCGCTTCTGCGTTTCGGCCGGCCGCTTTACGCGGCCGATTACGCCGAGCTGCACCGCAATGACCCGGCAGAGGCGGTACGGCGCCTGACCGCGGATCTCCAGGCATCGCTGCGGCAGCAGGCAACACACGCGGAAGACGAGCAGGTCGATGAACTGGCAGAAGATCTGTCCGAAGCCCTGGGCTACAACCTTGCGCCGCTTGCACCTGAGGAAACAGAGCCTGACCCTGCCGATACAAAATCTCAATCCCGGACAAAGAGATGGGTGTGGAAGCTGCTGGAATGGTACAGGCCAGATCCCGCCGAGATTTCCAAACCCTTTGAACACCGTGTCCGGAATCGCATGCAACTGACCAATATCCTGGTAAAAGCAGCGGCAAGTGACCCGGCTTCGGTTGCGGCGCTTCGCCGCAAGGCGGATCGCTACAAGGACCATTTGCACCAGGCGGAGCTGAGCCAGGCAGTAAAGCGATCACTGGATCATCCCGTGCGCGAGAGGCTCATCCGCCTCAGAATGACGCTTTACGCACTGCTCATGGCGCCGGTGGCCCTGTTCGGCCTGTTGCACAACGTTGTTCCCTACATGTTTACAAAATACGCCGCCCGCCTTGTCAGGCAGGAGCCGACCCGGGCCTTTGCCTATTTCGGGGTGGGCTTTCTGGCCTTTACGGTGGCTTACCTCTCACTGGGCTTCTGGCTGTGGTATTTTGCCGGCATGAACTGGAAATGGGTCCTATTTTATCTCGCACTGCTGCCGCCTGCAGGATTTGCCGCCCTGCATTACCGAAGAAACATTCTCATCTACCGCGAAAAAATCCTCGTACGCACTTTTTTCTGGAATCAGGAGGAACTGGTAAGGCTCCTGCGCCGAGAACGCCGGGAGGTAATCCGGCATTTCGAGGAACTGGAGGCAGCTTACCGAACCCATAAGCCCCCGGCGCATTCCGCCTCCGGCATGGAAACATGAGAGGCACCGGCATCCGGTTGTCCGGAAGTGGCATGCACATCAATAATAATAAAATTTTCATCGATTTTAATAGATCCCGCCCATGTTTGCCGAGGCATGCACGGCAAGTAAAAAAAAGGCAATGCGCCCCATGATTTCTCCGGCCAGGACAAGAACCGGCACCCAGGCAGCAAGGGTTCTCATCCGCCATATGGCCATCAGCGGTATTACAAGGCCCACGATGATCCTGGCCCAGTACAGAGGCGAGGATATGTAGTTCAGGCCGGTCTGGCGCATCACAGTGCCGCCCGAAAGCCAGAGAAAAGGCACAACCAGGTAGACCACAAGCCCGATAATGAGGCTAACGGCCAGAATGCGGGTTATCATGGGCATTTTCTCTGCAGACGTGAAATACGAGGCAAAGCCCGCACCCACCATGGCAGCAGTAAGCAGGAAAAACACAAAGGGCATCACATTGTTTAGCGCGGGAAAACCCGGCGGCGAATAGGTCATGGCCGTAAAAAACAGGGCGATCAGCCCGACGGCGGCTGCGGCAAATGACAAGCCGGCATTGACCCTATCCCTGGCGCTTAGAAACCCGACAATCACCAGGGCCGTAAACACCCCGATTCCCAGGGCCTCCCTGGAAAGCCAGGCACTGCCCAGGTGCTTGATCGCCAAAGGCGCGCCCAGGGGGTGGCCCAGGTGAAACAATGAGGCCACAAGCCCCGCGATAAGCAAAAGCGCGGCTGTCATCCACTCCGGCCGGACACTGCCGGCCGGGCCATCTGCCGCATGCTGGCGTATGGCACTTATGGCCACAAGGCCCACTGCAGTCTGGCTCAAAACCGTAAATATGACCAGGGGCAGTTCCATCTCGCTCATAACTTCCTCCTTATCATTTTGGGCATGGCCGGCAGGCGGAACCGCACAGACGGATTCAGGGAAGGATAGCGCGGAAATCCGGCCGGGTACTGCACCGCGTTTGCCTCGTCGAATTCTGCCAGATCCACGATCTGCAGCGCATCTGTGGGACAGCTCAAAACGCATGCCGGCTTGCGGTCGTCATCGAGCCGCTGCCAGCAGAAGCTGCATTTTTCCGCCCTTTTGAGCACCGGGTTATACCGCGGCGCACCATAGGGACAGGAGCGGATGCAGTTGCCACAGCCGATGCATTTGTCCTGCTCATGGACGACCACGCCGTCGGCCTCGCGCTTGTAATAGGCCACAACCGGGCAGACGTTAAGGCACGTCGGGTTTTCGCAGTGATTGCAGGCCAGGGAATAAAACGCCCGCTCCCGGTGGGGGTAGATCTCTTCCTTGAGTTCGTAAACATCGCGCCAGATCACGCCGCTTTCCTGGTGGTACTGGTTCTTGCAGGCCATGGCGCAGGTAAAGCAGCCGATGCAGCGCTTGGCGTCAATGTAGAATGCAAGCTGTTTTTTCATGTTCCCGCCCCTCCTTATACCTTTTCCACATCTGCGAACTGGTCGTGTATGGCCACACCGGGGGCGCCGGTCTTGTACTTGCCCATATCCGATGAGGTGTCATCCACCACGTTCTGGCAGTTGAAGGAATTGTTTTTAAACCAGGCCTCGTACATCATGACCACGTCTGCGGGCACATTTTGCGTGAGCTTGACCTCGAGTTCGACCTCTCCGACCTTGTTGAAAACCCGAACCTGATCGCCGTCGCCGATTCCCCGCTCACGTGCGGCCCCGGGATGCAGATAACAGTACGGCTTTTTGTTAAAATCTTCCATCCAGTCAATGTTGATGAACTGGGAATGAATGCCGAACTTGGTGTGCGGCGTGAGCAGCCGCAGCTTGTCATAGGGTTTGCGGGCCGCCTTGAACTTGGGCAGGGCCTGGTGGCCGTGTTGTGCGCAGAGATCGGACCGGAATTCGTACTTTTTCGAAGGCGTGCCGAATTCCAGGTCATGCCAGGATGCCGGATGCATTTTGGCCTTGGCCGGGCCGTTTTTCAAATCCTCCCAGGAATCGATGCCGAACAGGTCGTAGATGTCCTGGTTAAACTCCTTGATCATCCACTGCCGGGTGTCGACTTCCGTGGGGAAAGTGCAGGAGCCGGGCTTGAGTTTGTTCATGCGCGCGGAAAGCGCGGCCGCGATCTCGGTGTTGGACTTTGCCTCGTACATGGGCTTTATGGCCTGCTCGTTGACAGAAAGCCAATAGTGCCAGTAGCTTGCGTTGATGGTGTATTCTTCGAACAACGTGGTCACCGGCAGCACGATATCCGAGAGTTCCACTGTCTGGGTGAAAAACTGCTCCACGCTGACGATGAGTTCAGGCTTCTTGAAGGCCTCGAGCATCTTGGGCCGGTCAAAGTCCTGGGAAAGCACGTTTTTACAGGAAATCCAGAGCACCCGGATGGGCGGATCATCGGCTGTCAGAAGCATCTCCGCGGTCTTGTTGATGTTCAACGCACGGTCGGTGTATTCGGCCTTCTCATCGCCCGAGAAGTCAAAATCACCCTTGGGGCCATCGCCGCCCACAAACCCCTTGGCGCCCTCGGGACGCTTCTGAAGCAGGGCGTGGTAGTTAAACCCCCAGGTGCGAAGATGGCCGTAACGGGCCCCGCCGCCGGTTTTGCCGACGTTTCCGGTCATGGCGGCCAGCGCGTCAATGGAGCGCACCGTGGCCCCGCCGTTGACATGGCGCTGCAGGCCGTAGCCGATCCATATGGTGGCCGGTTTTGCCGTGGCAAATTCCTCTGCAACCTCAACAATCTGCTGCTGCGGAATGCCGGATTTTTCCGCGGCCCACTGCACCGTGATCTCATTTCGCAGGTAATCGGCAAACTCGTCAAAGCCCACGGAATTTGCCCGGACCCAGGCTTTGTCAAAAAGCCCCTTGTCCAGTATGTGTCTGGCCATGCCCAGGGCAAGGGCGCCGTCCATGGAAGTGTCAACCTGCCAGTAAACATCGGCCTTGGCCGCGGTCTGGGTGAACACCGGGTCGATGCACACGACCTTGGCCCCCCGGTCCTGTGCCGCGTAGATGTATTTCATGCTGTGCACGGAGTTCCAGGCCGGATTGGCGCCCCACAGGATGATATAGCGCGAGTTGACCATATCCTCTGGATCATTGCACCACATGTCGCCCAGGTCGTAATTCTGGGCATCAATACCCGCGGGCCAGCACGGTGTGCCCACAAGGCGCGTGGTGTAGCCAAGGGAGGTCATCATGCCCTCCACTGCGTAGTTGGTGATCCCGAAGTTACCGGAATACTTGGTCAGACCCAGGCCGAGCATGGAGTCGTCCTTTTCATTGATCTCCACGAGCTTTTTGGCGATCATGTCCATGGCCTCGTCCCAGGAAATGCGCCGCCAGTTGCCCGAGCCCCGCCCGTCCTGTATCATGGGGTACTTGATCCGGTCCGGGCTGTAGGGCCGGCGCGTGTAGGCATAGCCCTTGACACAGAGTCCTCCATCGGTGAAGGTCGATTCCTGGGCGCCTTCGATGAACTGCAGCACGCCGTCTTTTACATAGCTTTTAATGGCACAGGTGTCATAGCAGTTGCGCGGGCAGGCGTTGCGGTAAATTTCATAGTCCCCCTCGTAGATGATTTTCTCGGCTTCGGCACCAAAAGGTCTCAGCAGGCCGCCCGGCATTGCTGCCAGCGCGCCCGCGGCAGCCAGGCACCGGAGAAATTTCCTGCGCGACATGGGACATCCGATGGCCTGTTTTACGCTGTCTGCATCCCGTTTATCCATTTCTCCCTCCCTGTTTAGGATATTGATTTCTTTGGGTATTGATAAGCGCGGCCTGGTCATCCACCCATTGCCCGACCAGCTCTGCGGCCCGGATGATGGCCGGATGCGCGGATTCTGCCCGGCTGACACGTTTGACAAACGCGGGAATCCAGGAGGCCATGTGCCGGCACACGAAAAAATGGCGCAGCTCGCCGAGTTCGGCGGACCCGCCCTGCAGTGCGGCATTTTCCAAGACCAGGGCCGCATCCAGCTCCAGACTGACATGATCTTCCGGCAGCGCGTTTTTCCAGGGCGAGACCAGGCCCATCATTTCATAGACCGAACGGACCATCATGGTGGTGGGCCCCATGACCAGCGGCTCGTTTTCCAGGTACACCGAGGCAAAGGGCGGGGCCGCCAGGGACTTTGGCCCCACAAACAGGCGGGTAAACGCATATTCAACCTCCTGCCAGTCTTTCACCACTGGAAGGCGGTCTTCCGAGATTTCCGCTATTTCCAGGTATGCCTTCTTGAGGCCCGCGGCGTCCTCGGCGATGAAAAAATCCCGCAAAGCCTCGGCAGGTTCTGTATTGGCGGAATCAGGGGGCATTGGATGCGATCTCCAGTCGTCTTGGCAGCCCGTGTGAAGAGATAATTGCCACGCGGCGGTTCCAATGGCGGGGCAACACGAACAACGCACATGGATATAATACCCGGGGGTAATTTCTTCACCAAGGCCATCACCGGGGCAAACATGTACGTTACATTTTATTTGTAAGCATACCTTGTCAAATAACAACAAAAAAGGCAGGGGGAGCCTGAACCTGGGCATATGAGGGGATGTCGCGGGTACGGACTCAAGTCTTCAAAACCACTGCAGGG
>JAIPEJ010000143.1 GCA_021737225.1 Desulfobacteraceae bacterium | reverse complement strand
GCAGTAACCGGCGCCATGGTGGCCCCGGAAACCGTGCAGCACATGGTGCCGATGACACAGCCGAAGCAGTGGAAAAACGGAACCGGTATGCACAGGGTGTCCTCGGGTGTCAGGGCCATGGTTTCGGCCATGCTCTGGCTGTTTCCGATCAGATTGGCGTGGGTGAGCATCACGCCCTTGGGATAGCCGGTAGTGCCGGAGGTATACTGCATCATGACAACATCGTCGGGATCCAGTTCGGCGGCCCGCTCATCAAGTTGTGCATCTGAAATGCTTTCGCCCAGCTTCAGCATGTCCGCCCAGCTGTACATGCCGGGGATATCTTCGTCGCCCAAATGGACAATGTTTTTCAGGTACGGCAGTTTTTGGGTCTCCAGGTCTCCGGGTCTGCACGCGTCAACCTCCGGGCAGACCTGGCGCAGGATTTGCAGGTATTCATCTGCCTCACGCACGCCGTGGGTCAAAATCAGGGTGGTGGTATCAGACTGATCCAGAAGGTACTCGAGCTCATAGGCCCGGAAGTTGGTGTTTACCGTGACCAAAACCGCGCCGGTCATGGGGGCGCCGAATTGCGTGTAAACCCACTGCGGCAGGTTGTTGGCCCATATGGCGATATGATCGCCGCGCTTTACGCCCAGGGCCATCAGGCCCTTGGCGACCTGCCGGCAGATGTCCCGGAATTGGGAAAAGGTGTTTTCAAAGCCGTACTCGTGGTAGGCCAGGGCGGTGTGATCTGCGAGTTCACGGGCGTTGTATTCGACAATGTCGCCGATTCGGGTTTTGCTGCCTTCAAATTTCCAGGCCATGAATGTTTCCCTCCTGTAAATGATGGTTGCAGATGTTCGGAGCGTTTCAGGGGATGCTTTTGGATAAAATCACCGGGCAGAAATGTAAACGATGTTTCGAAAAAAATAAAGAGTAAATTAACGTTAACGTTAAAATATTTGAAAGGTAAAGATCCGCTCCCGGGGGCCGGATGGGTCAGGCAAAAAGGACGAGGCTGGCGGCCATGACCGCCATACCGGAGATCAGGCCGTAGATGGACAGGTGGTGCTCTCCGTATTTTTCCGCGGCAGGCAGCAGTTCGTCAAGGGAAATAAACACCATGATGCCGGCAACAGCCGCGAAAAGCAGTCCGTATACCATGTCGTTTAAAAAGGGCAGCAGGATGAGGTATCCTGCCAGCGCCCCCACGGGTTCGGAAATGCCCGAGAGAAAAGACAGGGTAAAAGCGCGTTTTCTGCTCCCGGTGGCGTAATAGACCGGCACGGAAACCGCGATTCCCTCCGGAATGTTGTGAATGGCGATGGCCACTGCAATGCTGATGCCCAGCGCCGGGTCCTGCAGGGCGGCGGTAAAGGTTGCCAGGCCTTCGGGGAAGTTGTGAATGCCGATGGCCAGGGCGGAAAGAAGTCCCATGCGCATCAGGCTGTTTTTCCTGTGTATGGCCTCCCGGGTTTCAAAGTCTTCGATTCCGCGGATTTCATGCGGGTTTTCAAATGAGGGCACCAGCTTGTCAATAACGGCAATGAGCAGGATTCCGCCGAAAAAGGCCAGGGTGGTTGCCAGGTATCCCGGTTGCGGCCCCAGGGCACCGACCAGGGACGCTTTGGCCTTGAAAAAAATTTCAATCATGGAAACGTAGATCATCACGCCTGCGGAAAATCCCAGGGCAAGGGAGAGAAACCGGGTGTTGGTGCTTTTGGCAAAGAAGGCCAGCGCACTGCCGATACCCGTGGCCAGGCCGGCGGCAAGGGTGACTCCGAAAGCAAATAACACGTTGTCCGGCGGCATCAGGGTCTTGCCTTTCGGTATTACGGGTTATCAGGAAAGCCGGACCGTCCGGTTGCTGTAAATAATAATCAGGTTCCAGGGCAAGGTCAAATCCGGACCTGCCCAACGCCGGTTTCTTATTTGACACGCCACGGTTTACCAATACATTTAGAAAAAGGTTATAAATAATACGAAATCACTGTCCGGAAAAGGAGGAAACCGTGAAATACGAATGTCCGTGCGGTTATGTATATGATCCCGAACAAGGCGATGCCCAGGCCGGTATTACCGGCGGCACACCGTTTGATGACCTGCCCGAGGGCTGGGTATGCCCCAAGTGCGCGGCTGAAAAGGATTACTTCGAGCCCTTGGAAGAAGACTGAACTTCAAAAACAGATAGGGAGGAATGCCATGAAATGGAAAATCACTGGATTTGCCTTGTTGATCCTGATGCTGGCGGGCGCTTCGCTTGCACACGCCGAAGCAGCGCAGGAGTGGAAAATCGATAAGGCCCATACCAATATCTACTTTGATGTGAAACACACCTTTGCCACTGTCCGCGGCCAGTTCGGCAATTTTACGGGCACCCTTCGTTTTAACCCGGAGGACAAGGAGGCCAGCGGGCTTGATATGCGAGTCCATGCCGCAAGCATTAATACGAATATCACAAAGCGGGACAACCATCTGCGCTCTGATGACTTTTTTGCAGTTGAAAAATATCCGTACATCACGTTTAACAGTACGGGTGTCCGGCATGTGAAAGACGATTCGTATGTCATCACGGGGATTTTGAGCCTCAAGGACGTCACCAAGCGGATCGAGGTGCCGGTTACCTTTTTCGGAATTCAGGGCAACCCCATGGAAGAGGGGCAGAAGGTCGCCGGGTTTGAGGCGGAATTCACCATCGACCGGATGGAATACAATGTCGGCACGGGCCAGTTTCTGGAAATGGGGGTGGTCGGCCGAAATGTTCATATCATAGTCACCATGGAGGCCTTAACGGACAAATAGGCCGGGACTTGAAATCTGCGACAGGGTCCTCTCTGCAGAAGGCGTTGGCCATGATGTTTTTATTTTGACTTTTGGCATACGGATATGTTTAAAACGTGCTGACAAGCGAGCCGATCCATTCAGAATAAAGCATTCGTAAAGGAGGACGCGCGTGCCAAGTATCCTGCCCACAGAGGAGCAATTCCAGAACATCAACACGGTTTCCGATCAGGGCGAACTCGTGATGGTCAACCTGCTGCGCTTCAAGCCCGAGGGAGGAGAGGCGCTTTATGAAAAATACTCCCAGCTCATTTATCCGATTTTAAAAAGGATCGGGGCCCGGGTCATTTACTACGGCAGCGGGGTGATGACGTTTATCGGGGATGACTACTGGGACGCCATACTTCTTGTGGAATATCCGTCGCGCTCGGTTTTTGTGCAGATGGTGCAGGATCCGGAATACCTCAAGGCGAGTAAATACCGGGAAGAGGGGTTGCTTGATTCCCGGCTGTACGTTACGCGCCCCCAGTGGATGGGATAAAAGCCCCGGTTCTGTCTGCTATTGGATTCGGACCTGCCCGCATGAATCCGGTTCCGCGACTTCACCGATGATTGCGGCCTCGATGCCGGCATCCCGCATTTCGGAAAGGCATTTCTCCGCCCGGCTTTCGGCTACGGAAACAACAAGCCCGCCGGAAGTCTGGGGATCGAACATCAGGTCTGCAAGGATCTCGTCCACTGCATCGTCAATAAAAACCACATCTGAAAAGTGTTTTTTGTTGGTGTAGGCGCCTGCGGGAAACATGCCCATGGCGCCGTACTCCAGCGCCCGGTCCATGACCTGCACGCTTCGGGCATCCAGCCGGATCCGCTTTTTGCCCGCACGAGCCATTTCCAGTACGTGGCCGGCCAGGCCGAACCCGGTGATATCCGTGCACGCGGTGGCCGCAAACCGGGCGGCGATTTGCGCGGCTTCCCGGTTTAGACAGGCCGCGGTTTCCACCAGTGTTTCCAGTGCGGCCGCATCTGCAATGCCGCCCTTGAGCGCGGTGGCCAGCACGCCCATACCGACGGGTTTGGTCAAAATCAGCCGATCGCCCACGTTGGCCCCGCCGTTGGTGAGGATATGCTCCGGGTGCACAAGCCCGGTCACGGACATGCCGTATTTGAATTCCGTGTCGTTTACGCTGTGACCGCCCACCAGCACAGCTCCGGCTTCGTGGAGCTTATCGAGCCCGCCTTCCAGGGTTTGCGCAAGAATCCATTCCGGCATTTCGTCTGCGGGAAAACACACGATGTTCATGGCTGTCACCGGGTAGCCGCCCATGGCGTAGATGTCGCTAAGGGCGTTTGCCGCGGCGATCCGGCCGAAATCATAAGGCGAATCCACTATGGGAGTGAAAAAATCCAGGGACTGGATCATGGCCGTTGTTTCGTTGATCCTGTAGACGCCCGCATCGTCAGAGCTTTCCATGCCCACCAGCAGATCCGGATGGGTATTGACCGGCAGTTTTGCCACAACTCTGTCCAGGACCCCCGGACCCAGTTTTGCCGCTCAGCCCGAGGCCCGGGTTTTGGCGGTCAGTCTGTAATCGTCGCCCATGTCATTTGCCTCTTAAGATTTGACGGTTTCGTAAAAAGTCCTGAAACCATCATAATCGCCAGACAATAAAATTATAAGTTTCTGATTTTACTTAACCACTTAACCACTTAACCACTTAACACTTAACACTGCCTGTAAAAAGGTATTTTTACAGGCTCATTAAGATTTATACAAGTACCCGTGCGTCAAATACCGGCCCGTCCTTGCATACATGTCGATATCCTTCTCCGGCATCATTCGTGGATACCGCGCACCCCATGCACACGCCCAGTCCGCAGGCCATAAGGGTTTCAATTGAAACCTCGCACGCAATCCCGTGGCTTTGCGCGATTTCGCCCACTGCCTTGAGCATCGGGTGCGGGCCGCAGGCATATATCATTTTCGGATTGTTGTCTTTTATCCATTTCTGCAGGGGCTCCGTGACAAGGCCCTTTTCCCCGGCTGTGCCATCTTCCGTTGCCACGCTGACCTGCATGCCGAGGCTGGAAAAAATGCCCTCGCACAGAATGTCGGTTCCGGTGCGCCCGCCAAGAAAGACCATGACCCGGTTCATGTCCATTCCCGCCTGTTTCAGCCTTTCGGCCAGAAACACCAGCGGGGCCACGCCGATGCCGCCGGCTGCAATGGCCACGGGGTGTTCATAAAGCCGGACGGAAAATCCATGTCCGATCGGGCCGAGTATGTCCAGTTCATTGCCCGGGACTTGCCGGACGAGCTGACGGGTAAATCCGCCCACCACCCTGTAGAGAATCTCAATTTGCAGGGTGTCCGCGTCTCCGGAAGGCAGGCGGTGGATGGAAAAAGGCCTGCGCAGCAGCGGTTCGGCCTGGTCCGGCAGGCGGATGGTGACAAACTGTCCGGGTGTCGCTGAGGCATAATGCATGCCGCAGTTGAGGCGGATCCTGTGATATCCGTCCGAGATTGGTTCATTGCGGGTAATTTCAACGGTTTGCTGTGTGATCATGACTGATTTTTCCTTTTCAGGCCGACAACAGCGGCAAAGCGGCCGGTGCTGCCCTCTCGGCGATAAGAATAAAACAGGTGCGGGTTGCACATGGTGCATACATGCATGCATTCGATATTTTCCGGCTTGACCCCGGCTGCCCGGAGCTGGTCGCGGCTGATCTGCCAGAAGTTAAACCGGTATTTGTCATCCTTGTACTTCCAAAAGCCTTCCGGGATTTCCTGCCGGTAGTGGACAAATTCGGCGCAGCACGGCCCCAGAGACGGGCCGATACCTGCTGACAGGTCTGCCGGATCCACGGCAAATTCCCGTTTCATGGTATCAATGCATGCATCTATGATGTTGCTGATGCTGCCCCGCCACCCGGAATGGATATTTGCGGCCACGCCCCGGCCCGGGTCGTAGAGCATCACGGACTGGCAGTCCGCAGCCTGGATGGCCAGGCCGGCACCCGGGATTTGCGTAATCACCGCATCGGCAGTTGGCGGCGATTTGACGGCGCGCTGCAGGTCACGGTCGGTTTTGATCACTGCCACGTCTTTTCCGTGGACCTGGTTGAGAAAGACCAGTTCCGCATCGTCCATGCATCCGGCAATCGCCCGGCGGCTGGATTCCGAGGCTGCAGGCCGATTGCCGCTGTTTGGCCCCGAGTTCGGATTGCCCTTTGAACCGGGATATTGTTCTTCCAGGCGAATAAACACGCCGTGAAAAATTCCGGGCCGGGCGGCCAGGTTTGAAAAAGCGGCATATACCAGTTTATTTTTCCTGTACAGAAACATGGGCGCTACAACCAGGCATCATTTTTTTCGGATTTATGATTGAAACTACCGGGCTCCCGTCTGATCGGAACTCACTTTCAAGCTTGCAAGTACGTTATTATAAACGCATCATAGAGCCCGCGCAAGGGTCAGCACAAAAACGCCTGCCGCGCCGGCCCGCACAAGCACGCGGGCGCATTCCTCCGCGGTCGAGCCGGTAGTATAGACGTCATCGACCAAAAGCACGTTCTTCCCGGCGACCCGGTCCGGATGCTTGACGACAAATGCGTTTTTCATGTTTTTGATGCGCGTTCGGCGGTTCAGGCCGGTCTGGGTGGCGGTGTTTTTCCGGCGAATGAGTATATCTGCATCAATGCGGAACCCGGCAGAGGGCAATTGTCCGTTTTTTTGTAACATTTGCGGCCAGTGGCGGATCATGAGAAACGCCTGGTTATAGCCCCGACTGCGAAGGCGTCTTTGGTGAAGGGGTACGGCGGCCACGGTGTCGATGCCCGCATTGCTGTAATGCCGCATGAATTCCAGATACATCAGAAGCCCGAACGGTTTTGCAAGCCCGATTCTGCGCTGGTACTTGTATGCATGGATGAGATTCAGCAGGGCGCCGTCGTATACGGCGCAGGCCCGGGCGCGGGAAAAGTGCTTTTTGCGGGTGATGCAGTCGCCGCACAGGTGATCGCCATCCGCTCGGCTTTCAAAGGGTGCTCCGCACCTGGTGCATAACGGTGTGCCCACGGGGGCATAGTCGGTCATGCAGGCAGGGCACAAATACGGGTGCATGACCCGGTAAAATGCGGCTTTTGGCGGCAGGCCCGCCAGTTCTGCCGGATCGGCCCCATGTGCCCGCCGCTCAACGGGTATGAAATTGCCGCAGGCATGGCAGGTTTTTGGGAACAGGGCATCGGATACGGATTGCCGCAGCCGCACACCGGCTTTAGCGAGCATCTTCCAGCCGGCAGATGCCCTCCACGATGGCATTTCCGAATTCCGAGCAGCACACCTCACAGCTGCCCTGGATCTGTCTGGCCAGGTCATAGGTCACGTTGCCGCATTTCACGGTTTCAGCAAGGCATTGCCGGACGCGTTCGGCAGCCTGATCCCAGCCCATGTAATCCAGCATCATGGCGCCCGAGAGAATCAGGGAACTCGGGTTGACCTTGTC
>JAIPEJ010000142.1 GCA_021737225.1 Desulfobacteraceae bacterium | reverse complement strand
ATCTGGCAGGTTTTGACCGGCGGGTCTGGGAGCGGTGCGAGCGGATGAGACAGTCTGAAATTCCGTTTTTGCTGATCTCTGCCAAACAGAGCTCCGCCATTCAAAAAGCGAGCATCTCGCGCGGCGCCCACGGACTTCTGGTCAAGCCGCTGGTGATCAAGGAGCTTTTGGGCCTGGTGGCAAATTTTATGGAAGAACAGCAAGGGTGATACAAGGCCTGCAGGTATGCCTGAAGAAAAAACACCTTACCTGAACCACGCCCGTTTTTTTGAGTTCCTGCCTGTGGCCCTGTACAGGGCAACGCCGGCCGGCCGGATCATCTGGGCCAATCCGGCCATGGTCCGCACGCTGGGCTGCGGCAGCATGGATGAGCTGCTCGGAATCCATACCCCTGAACTGTATGCAGACAGAAAGGTCCGGGAAAAATGGCGGCAGATGATGCGGGAAAGCGGTTTAGTGGCGGACTTCGAATGGCAGATGCAGCGGGCGGACGGCCGGCGCTCCTGGGTCCGGGAAAACGCCAGGGCCGATTGCGACGACGGTGGCCGAATTATCGCCTATGAGGGCAGCCTGGAAGACATTACCGGGAAAAAACAGCTCCGGGAAAGCCTCGGGGAGCGGGCACGGGTTCTGGACGCGATAAACCGGGTTTTCTCAGAGGCCATGACCCGCGGGACAGAACAGGAAGTGGCCGCCACCTGCCTGTCTGTGGCAGAGGAGATGACCCAAAGCCGGTTCGGGTTCCTGGGTGAATTAAACGCCAATGGCCGCCTGGACACCCTTGCCATTGGCGATGCCAGCCGGCGGGCATGTCTCCTCCATGAATCCCGGGCCCCGGCCATGATCCGGGATATGCCCGTCCGGGGCATGTGGGGCCGGGTGATTGCCGGCGGCCGCTCCCTGCTTGCAAATGATCCGCAAAACCACCCCCACAGCATCGGCACACCTGCAGGACATATATCTTTGACCGCTTTTCTCGGCGTCCCCCTGGCGCAGGACGGAAAAACTACGGGGCTCATCGGCCTGGCCAATAAAGACGGGGGATATACCGAAAATGACCGGGAGAATACCGAACAGTTGAGCCTTGCTTTCAGCAAGGCCCTGCAGATGAAAAGAACCGAGGCAGAGCGCAGCCGGGTCTGTTCTCATTAGTCCGCAATGACCCGTTGGTATTATGGGTTGGGAGGCAACTGATCGTTTAAGGTACAAAGCATTTGATGAGAGTATATGTTTATGGACAAGATTCTGATCATAATGGATCACCGGGAGAACCGGCAGCTTCTGCAAAAGCGGCTGGAAAAGCATTACACGGTTTTTGTCGTGCAAGGCCCTGTCAAAAACGGTGATGCCGTGCTCAAAGATGACGATTACGACCTGGCCGTATTTGACGGCCCGGCCCTTGACCAGCACATGGGGCGCATCATCGAGGTGAAAAAGGGTGCGGATCCTGTTTTTCTGCCCGTGCTCATGGTGACCACCAAAAAGGAAGTGGGCTATATCACCCGGCATCTGTGGCACGCGGTGGATGAGTTGATCCTTTCGCCCATTGATTCGGTGGAGCTTTCCGCACGGATCGAGATTCTGCTCCGGGCCCGGCGCTATTCCCTTTCCCTGCACCGCAGGCTTGAGCGGATGTTTGAATGCGCGCCCGCCGGCCTGTTCCGGGCGGCGCCGGACGGCACGATCCAGGACGTAAACCCGGCAATGGTAAAAATAGCCGGGGCTGCCGGAAAAAATGACCTGCTCGGCACGCGTCTCACCGATCTGTTTGACTCGGAAAGCCGCATTGAGATGTCAGAACTGTTGACCGGCAACGGCCATCCGCGGGACTTGCGGGTGCGCCGGGCCGACGGCAGCCGCTTCTGGGCTTTGGTGCAAGCTGCTGCAATCCATGATGAAAACAGCGATATATCGTATATAGAAGGCGCTGTAGAGGACATCGAGGACCGGGTGGAGGCGGAAAAGGACAGCCGGGTCAAGTGGTATCTGCTGGATCATGCAAATGACGCCATTATTGTGCATGACACCAAAGGCCGGATTTCTTACGTGAATGAAGCCGTTTGCAGGAATCTGGGCTATACAAGGTCGGAAATGTACAACATGGCGCTGTCGAAACTTGCAACCCCTGAAAATGCCTCAAAAATCGGGAAACGTTTCGAGCTCTTGTTTGAGCATGGTGAAGCCGTGTTTGAATCCGCCCATCTCAAAAAAGACGGGGGCATTCTGCCGGTCGAGGTGCATGCCCTGATTGTGGATATAGACGGGGAGATGCAGGTGCTTAGCATCGCCCGGGACATCACCGAAAGAAAGAATTATGAAACCAGGCTGGAAGGGATCAACCGGTCCCTCAGGCTGCTCTCCGAGGCTAACAGGGCCCTGATGAAAGCAGACGATCCCCAGGAACTGCTGGACCAGATATGCAGCATCATCGTTGAGACCGGCGGATATCGGGCGGCGTGGGTAGCCCGGTCTGAAGACACAGCAGGAAAGCCGGTTGTTCCCATAGCCCACGTAGGCTTTGCCCCAGATTACCTTGAACAGCTCGGTATCACCTGGGCGGATACGGAATTGGGACGGGGACCGATGGGCAAAGCCATAAGAACGGGAAAGACCTCCATACTGCAGGATGTTTCAGCGGACCCGGATTTTTCGCTTTGGCGTGAAAGGGCACTTGCCGAAGGACGTCGGGCAATTACCGCAATCCCCATAAAAATCGAGCGGCGGATCTGGGGAGCGCTTGCCATTTACGCGGATCACAAAAACGCTTTTCAGCAGGCGGAGATAGATATTTTGGAAGAAATGGCAAGAGACCTTGCCTATGGAATGGCCGCCCTGCAAGACCGGATCGAGCGCGAAAAAGCCGAAGCGGAGCTTGAAAAAAGCGAGCAGCAGTACAGAAACGTGACAGACGACATGCCCGCCCTGGTCTGCCGTTTTAAGCCGGACGGGGAATTTACTTTCGTCAACAGGGGATTGTGCCTGTTTTTTGACAGCAGCAAGGAGCAGATCCTGGGCACAAACATGTATGGTTACCTGGTGGCAGAGCACAGGGAACCAGTCCGGCAGTTGCTGGCCGGCCTGACGCCTGAAAACGCGGTAGCATCTTACACTGTCGATTTCACGTTCCCGGACGGCAATCCCGGATTGCATGAATGGATCGCCCGGGCGATTTTTGACGACAATCGAGAGATAACCGAATACCAGGCAGTCGGCATTGACATTACCGAAAGAAAACAGATGAAAGCCGAAAAAGACCGGCTGGAGGAGCAGGTCCGCCAGAGCCAGAAGATGGAGGCCCTGGGCACCCTGGCAGGCGGCATCGCCCATGATTTCAACAATATTTTGTCTGCCGTGATCGGATACGCCGAACTCAGCCTCGGCGACCTGGACCCTGAAACACAGCTCGGAAAGAATATTCAGCAGGTTGTAAAAGGCGGCTACCGCGCCCGGGATTTGGTGACCCAGATCCTTACATTTACCCGCCAGAGCGAACAGGAGCCCCAGCCCGTTCAGGTAAAGCTCATCGTAAAGGAGGCGGCAAAGCTGCTGCGGGCCTCGCTGCCGGCAACAATTGAAATAAATGAAGAGATCGAAAGCGCGTCCCTGGTCGAGGCCGACCCGGTGCAGATCCACCAGATCGTGATGAACCTGTGTACCAATGCCGGCCATGCCATGGCGGATACCGGCGGACGGATGTCGATGCGGCTGAATGAAACCGATTTTGAGGCAGAGCGCAGCATGGGCGTATACAGGCTTTTGCCCGGCCGCTACATCTGTCTTACAGTCGAAGATACCGGGCCGGGCATACCTGACAAAATCGTGGATCGGGTCTTTGAGCCCTACTTTACCACCAAGGAAAAAGAAGAGGGAACCGGTTTGGGCCTTTCCGTGGTGCACGGCATAGTCGAGCACCTGGGCGGCGGGATCGACTTGCGGACACAGGAGGGAGAAGGCACCGCGTTTGACGTTTACCTGCCGGTGATGAAAACTGCGGGAAAACAGCAGGCAGAGGAAACAGAAAATCAGCTTCCTCAGGGTAGCGAGCGTGTGCTGTTTGTTGATGATGAACCCTCGGTGGTCAATATGGGCAGGCTGATGCTGGAAAGCCTTGGCTACAGTGCCACAGCCTGCGGCAGCGGAACAGAAGCACTTGAAAAATTCACAGAGGCCCCGGAACAATTTGATCTTGTGATAACAGACATGACCATGCCGCAGATGACCGGCCTGGAGCTGGCCCGGGAAATCGCCGCGATCCGGCCGAATATTCCGATCATTCTTTCCACCGGCTACAGCTCGAAAATTCCCGCCAATGTTACCCGGACGACTTCCATCAGGGAAGTCGCACGCAAACCCCTTTCAAAAAAGAATCTGGCACACCTGCTTTCTCGTGTGCTTTCAAATTCCAAAGGCCAGGAGGGTCCCGGCGGATAAGGCCGGCCGCCTATTTGACCCGGACGCGGTCCGGGCGTGCGTTAAGATCTCAAAGAAATACAGGTAATTATCCATGAAAAACACGGTCATATTTTTCCTGATCACCCTTGTTTTATTCTGTATACTGGTTATGTCGTCTATTTTTGCAATTGCGATACATGATATCGACAAGGTGCAGCAGCAAAGCGAAAAGCGGATCATCCGGTCCGTGCTACAAGAGAACAAAAAAGATGTGGCAGCTATCTGCCATGAATATGCGTGGTGGGACAAGGCCTACAATAACCTGGTCGAAAATTATAACAGGGGCTGGATAGCTTCCAATATCGGAAGTTATCTGATTGAAAATCAGGATATCACGTGTTCATTTGTAATTTCAGGAAGCACTAATACAATTTACAGCAACATCGGCGGCAAGGAAAAGAAAGTTGATTTGTTTGAAATAAGTCATGGGGGATTGAAACAACTGCTCCGGGATGCCAGGGACTGCCCCCTGGACCGGCCCGAGCCGGTCAGGGGTTATCTGGAGGTAAACGACAAACTGTATTTCGTCGGCGCCACTGCAATCACTCCGTATACATGGAAAGCCGGCCCTTCAATAAGCCCCCGCTCCGTGCTGGTGCTGGCCAGGGAAATGGACAAAGACTTCCTCGAGCGCTTGAGCGCCGAGTACAATATAGGCTCCCCCGCGCTTGAGAGTCGCACGGGCGATGATCCAACAGGCGCTCAAATACCTCTGTACGGAACAAATGAAGTACAGCTGGGCAGTCTCACCTGGAGTCCAAGGCTTCCAAGCGGTATGTTTGTCCGGGAAATATTGCCCTATGCAGTTTTGGCCCTGGCTGTCATCGCCCTGATAACATGGCTGATAATAAGCCGTTTGACGCAAATAACCCGTGAGATGTCAGCAAACAGAAATTTTTTGCGGGATGTCACAGACAGCCTTCCCGGGGCGTTATACCAGTTCCAGATGAACAGCCGGGGCGAGATGGACTTCAATTATATGAGCCGGGGTTTTCTCGAAATGGCCGAATTGAACAGTGATGAGGATCTCACCGATTCAAACATGATCTTTGGCCTGGTAGTACCGGAAGATCTTGACGGATTATACAACTCGATCCGTGAGTCCTATAAAGGCATGCTCCCCTGGTCTCACGATTTTCGCATTCAGACAAAAAGCGGAGTAAAATGGATTTTCGGCAGTTCCATGCCCAGAAACCATGTATCCGATATAATTGTCTGGAACGGGGTTCTGGTGGATATCACCGTGACAAAGGAAAAACAGGCCCTGGAAAAAGACTATCGGGAAATGGTGGAAAACCAGTCCGAGCTGATCTGCCGCTGGCTGCCCGACACCACCCTGACTTTTGTCAACCTGGCTTATGCCGATTTTTTCGGAGTCGATGCCCAGGAAGTTCTTGGAAAGAAATGGATTGAATTTCTGCCTGAACATGAAAAGAGCGGTGATTTGACAGGTATTTACTCCCTTACTCCGCAAGAGCCTGTAAATGAAAATGAAAATTATGCACAGCGAAAAGACGGGGCATGGCGGTGGCTGGCATGGACCAATAAGGCTTTTTTTGACGACCAGGGGGCAATAACCCACGTGCTGGGTGTGGGAAGAGATCTGACCGAACAAAGGCGCGCAGAAGAGGAATTGCGAAGGTCTCACGAGTCTTTGGAAAAGCGGGTGGAGGTGCGCACCAGTGAACTTAAATTCGCAAATGAACATCTTGCAGAAGAGATCCGTGAAAAGGAGGAATATGCACGGGAACTTCAGGAAACAAACGAGATGTATAAGCTGCTCACAGAGAATATGTTTGACGTGATCTGGAAGGCCAGGATCACCCCTGATGGCTCCTGGCAATTCATATACAGAAGCCCCTCTGTCCAGAACCTGCTGGGCTATACACCGGACGAGGCCATGGCCAATCCCTTTCAATGCCTGGCTTCGTGGTCTTATGACGATCTGTTAAATACGGTTTCAGAGAACTGCGACAGACTGTTTTCCCTGGTGGGCCGGGGAGACGGTAATCCTGATGTGGGCCCGCTGCGCCAGGAACTGGAGCTGATCCGAAAAGACGGGCAGAAGATATGGACTGAAACCCTGCTTCGTATCCAAAAGGCCGAAACCGGAAACACGGCCGAAATAGATGGAGTAACCCGGGATATCACCCCTCGCAAGCTACTGGAAAAAAAGCTGGAGGAGCTAAGTCTATATGATTCTTTGACCGGTCTGTACAGCCGTGCCTTTTTCGAACAGGAGATGGAGCGTTTAAAAGACGGCCGATATCTGCCGATGGCCATTATGGTCTTTGATCTGGACGGGCTCAAAGTGGTCAATGACAACTTCGGGCACAGACAAGGGGATGAGCTGCTCAGATCAGCCGCCCGGCTGCTCGGATCATGCCTGCGCGAAAGCGATATCCTGGCCCGGATCGGGGGTGATGAATTTGCCGTGCTCCTGCCGCAAAGCAGCCAGGCGGTTGTGGAGGATATTGCCGGGCGGATCCGAAATAAAATCAAAAACCACAACCTGCTGCATCCGGGCCCGCCCCTTGCGATTTCCACCGGCTGGGCGGCCTGTTCCGCCGGCCCGGTTGACATGGAAGACCTGTTCCGGGAAGCGGACAATAACATGTACAGGGAGAAAATTCTCAACAAAGAGAATAAATAGCCGGGGTTGACCGGACTTGCCGCGGATTTACCCACCAATGCATTCAATCCTGTTGCGCCCCGACTTTTTACGGCGCCATCTAAAATCAGACTTTTTACGAGTGCATCAATAGTGCCTGAACGAAAACCGTCTTTTTCGCCAATATCTGTGTCAGGCTCAAATTTTAATCCTCAGAATACTTCGAGTATGCCTGCGGTTAAAATTTTCGCCTTCCTTGATCTTGACAAAAAATCCTGGTTTTCGTTCGG
>JAIPEJ010000141.1 GCA_021737225.1 Desulfobacteraceae bacterium | reverse complement strand
GGTTTTCTAAAAATTAAAGTCTTCAGGAGGACTACAAGATGAAAAAATTATTAATTGCATTGCTCGTACTAGGTTTAATCGCCCCCGGCATGGCCATGGCCCAGAATCTGGACCAGCGGGTCACCGAGTTGGAAAACAACATGGAGGACTTCGCCAAGCAGGGAATGAAGCTAAAGGAAACCGTCATTGACATGAAGAAGATGGGTTTTCATTTCTACAGCAGCCTGCGGGTGAATGCGGCTTATTATGATGTGGACAAGGAATATGTCGCCAATATACCCGAACATGATAATACGATTGGCACCTACCTTACAGATGACGACTCCGGCTTGTCATTGGGCTTAAGTGACCAGAGCCGGTTCGGCGCCAAGGCCATTGTCAGTGAAAATTTCTATGGTGTGGCGGAGCTTGGCCTTCGGACAAATACCCGGGATGGAAAGCAGGACAATACATACCTCCGTCTGCTCTACGGAGTGTGGGATTTCGGCAACGGCAAGCTTACAGTCGGCCAGGACTATACCCCGGGTACTTTTTTGGGATACTCCGGCCAGATGGGTGACATCGGCTCCGGCGGTGGTGCTGTTCTGCTGAACGCCGGTTTCCCCTACATCGACCGCCAGGCCCAGATGAAGCTGTCTTTCGGCGATTTTGATATTGCATTGATCGAGCATGCCGAAAGCGTACCCGTATATGGTAGTCTCGATGATGCGGATTTTGTTCTGCCCCGTATAGAAGCGGCCCACGTATTCCGGTTAAATGACAATAATCTCAGGATCCGCCCGGTGGTGGGTTATCAGAGTTACACAGTTGAGGATGCAGCTACCGGCAATGATGAAAGCATTGACAGCTTTCTGGCCGGCATCGGTGTGAGTGCAGACATTAATGCCGCCTATGTTAAGGGGACCGCTTCCTATATGCAGAATCCGGGCAATTATGGGTATGCCAATGTTGGGAATGTAAGCCAACTTAATATTCTAAGTACACTGAGCGGTGGCCTTGTTTCCAATGTAGACATTCTTGATGCCCAATACGTAAATGGAGACGTCGAAGATTCCACCCTTATGCTTGGAACGCTGGTGGGAGGTTTCAAGGCTAACGACATGCTTACTATTGAAGGCGGTGTCTCCTACATGGGCGCGGAAGTCGACCTGCCGGCAATCCCGGCGGTTGGGGCTGCATATCCCGGCAACGCAGCAGGCGCTACTGCTGAGCAGGTTGCCATGCTCTATTATCTGCAGGGAAACATTTCCATGTCTGACAACGTAAGTTTCATCCCTGAGATCGGTATGGTTGACCGGGGAGACCTGGAAGTCGACGGTTTAGATGATATAGACCAAGGCGCGGCGACTTATTTTAACGTTACCTGCAGAATGGATTTCTAATAATTCGTGTGCATATAATCTAAATGCAATTCAAAAAAGCCGGGGCGCATGCCTCGGCTTTTTATATATGCCGGACAAGATTGCCTGAACCGATTATTTTAGATATACAGAAATAATTGAAGCCCCCGGTCACTGCCCGGGGAAGTTTCCGAACGTTTGGCACAGGCGGGGCGGCGGGGTGGTTTGCGCAGATGCATTGGGCGGTGTGACCGGCATGGTCGATAACGAGTTGGTGAGAGTCCAACCATGAGCCTTGAAAGGAGGCAACATGTAGGCGAGGGCAAGGGTGCCTGAAGAAACCCCTGGCGGCTGCCCGACGAGGGAACAAACGGTCAATAGGGGCCAATGACGGATCTGAAGGAAGCCGTAGCCAAAGTTGCCGCCCAAGCTTGGTGCGAACCTCTGGGAGGCTTACACGGGAGGGCGAGGTACCCGCAACTACCGAAGCCCAATATCCTTTCCGTAACCTGTGTGGGTAGAGGAGGTGGGCGGGCAACGACAACGCTATCGATCTTACCCGGTGAAGGGCCGCCTACGCTGGGCCGTTGTAACTGCGACAGCGTGTCCTAAGCGGAGCAGAGATGTGACCGTTAGGGGTAGGGGGTCTGCAGAAGAAGCCGTAGTAGTCGTAAAGCCAGAGGCCGGTGAAGGTGCGGTGACGCATCCGAGGGTAAAACCTTTGGCAAGTGTCGCCAGAAGCGCGACGGAGGCGAAGGGCGGAACATGCAAATGAGTTCTTCACCTCATTATGAACTATCATCCTGAGACCAGCCATGCAGGAGCAGGGACTTTGGGCCAAGACGTAGACATTGGCCGTCTCAGAGCCCCTGTGCGGGTCGGAGAAAGGGTGATGCAAAGGAAAGTAAAATGAGGCAGCAAGGGCTGTTCGTTGACGACCGAAACCTCTTTGAGAGGCTCTGTTCGTTGGATCATCTCGAAGAGGGGTTCCGGGCGGTGAAAAGAAACCGTGGTGCTCCGGGAATAGACGGGGTAACCATAGGCGTGTTTGAGCAGAACCTGGGTAATGAATTGCCGCGCTTAAGACGGGAGTTGTTAAAATGGGAATATAGGCCCAATCCCGTCAGGCGGGTGGAAATCCCCAAACCGGGAAAGAATGCAGGAGTACGCCTGCTTGGTGTGCCCTGTGTGCGCGACCGTGTTGTTCAAGCCACGCTGAAGCTGATTTTGGAACCGATCCTTGATCCGAAATTTTCGGATAGCAGCTACGGGTTCAGGCCGGGCCGTAACCAGCGCCAGGCCGTTGAATCCTCAAGGGGGATCGTGAGAAGCGGTAAGGAGTATGTTGTTGACATTGACCTGTCGAAGTTCTTCGATCGTGTGCAGCACGATCGCCTGATGTATCGGCTGTCAACACTTATACCCGACAAGCGCATACTGCGAGTGATCGGCATTACACTGCGAAGCGGTGTGATGAAAGATGGTCTGGTGAGTCCGAGCCGGCAGGGCACGCCCCAGGGCGGGCCTTTAAGCCCATTGTTAAGCAACGTCGTACTCGATGAGCTTGACAAGGAATTGGAACGCCGCGGACTTGAGTTCTGTCGATATGCCGACGACTGCAACATATTTGTCAGGTCGCAGAAGTCTGCAGAACGGGTGATGAAGAGCATTAGCAAGTACATCGAGAGCAAGCTTAAACTCGTGGTGAACAGGGAAAAGAGCAAGGTGGCCTTGGCAAGAAGCGTAAAATTTCTTGGAATGACCATCCTCGCCGGCTGTCTGATTATATCCGCGGTCTCCATGAAGCGGGCCATGCAGAGGGTCAAGGAACTGACACCACGGGGGAGCAATCTTAGGCTGGAAGAAACGATTGAACAGATAAACCAGTGGTACACTGGATGGAGTGGCTATTACAGGATGACTCAATATCCGTGCCAGCTGCTTAAAATCGAAGCCCATATAAGGCGGCGGTTAAGGTCTCGGATAATCGGCCAGCATAATAGGAAGCGCTTCTTGTGTCGCAAGCTGATAAAACGCGGGGTCACCCCTTCGACAGCCGCCCGAGCAGTGTGTAGCAACAACGGCAGATGGGTGTTGTCGCACAAAAGCGCAGTGGAAAGAGCATACCCGAACCGCTGGTTCATCGCAGAGATGAATCTCAAGATCAGGTCAGATAAGGGATACGCGCACTGGAAGTCGGTCAAAACACGAATTAGGTTTGCATGAGGAGCCGTGTACGGACCCGTACGCACGGTTCTGTGGGCGGACGGGGACCCCTGAAAAGGAGTTCCCTCCGACCCGATCGGCAGCGGACAGCAGATGCGGAAACTTCCCCGCCGCCCCGCCCTGCGGAGAACGTTGAAGCCCGGTTTTTTTGCAGGGGGCATCGGATCTAAAAACAACAGCAGCCAACCGAAATGGGTTGTGGCTGTTGTCACCGGAATCGAGAAAATTTCTTTCGATCCCGATTTCAATTTCGATTTGGACAATGAAGCGGTTTTGCGGGAGGAGAAAATGAAACAGGTGCTGATCAATTTCGATTTTCCGGAAGAATATGTGGCACAGCTCCGGGAAAAATACCCGGAACTGAAGTTCGTGCACACCACGGATAAGGACGTGGCCTTTTCATATCTTGCAGACACCCACATCCTGATCACGTTTTTCCAGTGCAGCCGGCAAATCGTGGATGCCGCGCCAAACCTGGAATGGATCCAGGCCATTACCGCAGGGGTCGATTACATGCCCCTGGATGCGATTTTTGAAAGAAACATCCGCCTGACAAACGGCCGGGGCATCCACCGGATTCACATGGCCGAATACGCGATTTCGGTTCTTGTGATGCTGGCAAGAAACCTGCACTTGATATTCCGCAGCCAGTTCCGGCGTACATGGGATCCCTCCCCGCACCAGGGCGAGATCTACGGCGCCACTTTGGGAATCGTGGGCCTGGGCGAAATCGGCGAAGAAATCGCCAAAAAGGCCGCCGTGTTCGGCATGCGGATCATCGGGGTCAGGCGCACGCCCGAGCCCGTGGAACACGTGGAAACCGTGTACGGCCCGCAGGACATGGAGACCGTGTTTTCCCAAAGCGACTACGTGATCAATCTGCTGCCGGCCACCGCGGAAACCGAAAATCTCATCGACCGGCGCTTTTTTGCGCAGATGAAGCCGGATGCCTGCTTTATCAACATGGGCCGGGGCAGGTCGGTAAACGAGGACGACCTGGCAGAAGCCCTGCAAACCGAAAAAATCCGGGCGGCGGTGAGCGACGTGTTTTACACCGAACCCCTGCCCGAGACCAGCCCCCTGTGGGACCTGGAAAACATGATCATCACCCCGCACGTGTGCGGCCGGTCGCCCAATTACATGAACCGGGCCATGGAGATCATCGACCACAACCTGGGCGTTTACACCACCGGCCGCGGCGAAATGATCAACGTGGTCCCCCCGGATACCAGGTACTGAGTGAGTCTCCACCCGCATAGGGGGATGCCTCAGCTTTCCTCCTTAAAGGAGGCGGGAAAAATACAGGAATAAATTCGAAATTCGAAGTACGAATATCGAAACAAATTCCAATGATCAAAATTCAAAATTCGCATTCGACCAGGATATATTTTGCGGCTTTAAGGGGAATTGAGTCTGCAGTCAGTTCGTTCTGTTCGATTAACTGGTTCAGTTCCAGGCTGTTTTTCCGGATCGCCGCGGAATTCTGGAAAAAACTAAAGCGTATAAGGGATTTCCACGAAGGCATGTCTTTCGGGCGAGAAGTCTTTGGTGTTACGCGTGACAAGCCGGAGGTGGTGATATACGGCAAGGGCGGCCTGAAATGCATCCGGCAGCTTCCACCGGTTTTTTTGCCGCAGTTCTGCCGCTGTCTCCGCGATTTCCGGTTCGATGGAAAGAATTGTAAACTGGTAAAGGAAGCTTCTTGCCGTGTCCTTGTCCGCCCCGGAAATGCCGACCATGATTTCCGCGTAGGTGATCACGGACACGGCTGTTTTGTCCGGATCCAGTGATTTGATATACGCGGTTGCCGGCTCAAGGTCGTTTAAGTGATCAATTAAAATCACGGAATCCAGAAGCCGGTCAATCATGATCCCGATCCCATTCCGCCCTGAGCTTGTCCTGCCAGGCCAGGCCGTCGCCTTTTTCCCATATGCCGCGGGTTTGTTCGGCCAGTTCCCGGTAAAGCGCCCGGGACTCGTTTTCCCTCAACCGGCTGATGCCTTTTCGGATGGCCTCTGCCATGGAAATGCCCCGGGCTCTGCTGTAGGCTTCCAGCCAGTTCTTGTTTGACTCGGAAAGGGTGATAATGGTCCGTTTGCTTCCCATTGCTGGTGTCCTTTAAGTCCGGTGCTTATGTGATATACATATTTATATATCACATAGCCGCATATGTCAAGAGGCCCGATCAGAACCTGCCGGACTTGCGGCCGGGTTTTTTGCCAGAGCCGGCCTTTTCATCCCGGCCCTTTTTCGGCTTGCCCGGCTTGGCCGCGTGCTTGCCGGCGTCTCTTTTTTTGGCAGAAGAAAACCCGGCCTTTTTGTACTGCACAAAAGGCTTTTTTCCGGTTTTGCCGCCGCCGCCGGACTTTTCAAAATTCAGCACCTTTTGCTCGGCCTTTTTCGGCATCAGCATCGGGGTCTGGCCCTGGAACATCTTGGCCAGGGCAGCGGCGATATCCAGGGCCGGCACGTCGTGTTCCTGGCGGTACTGGTCCATGAGGTCCCGGAAAAACGCAAGATCGTTTTGGGCCAGGGTGTCTGTGACAGACTGCTTGAACCGGGCGATGCGCTTGTCATTGATCATCTCGGTGGTGGGCAGTTCCAGCAGCTCGATCTGCTGGCGGGTGGTGCTTTCAATTGCCTGCAAAAGACGCTTTTCGCGCGGGGTAACAAACAGGATGGCCTCTCCGCTGCGGCCCGCACGTCCCGTACGCCCGATCCGGTGGACGTAGGCCTCCGGGTCGTTGGGGGCGTCATAATTGATCACGTGGCTGATGCGCTCCACGTCCAGGCCCCGGGCGGCCACGTCGGTTGCCACCAGGATGTCGATCTGCCCGGACTTGAGCCGGGAAAGTGTCTGCTCCCGCAGGTTCTGGGAAATATCCCCGTTTAATGCCGTGCACAAATAGCCCCGGGCCTGCAGCTTTCTGGCCAACTCCAGGGTGGCGGTCTTGGTGCGGACAAACACGATCACCCCGTCAAAGGGTTCCGCCTCCAGGATCCGGGTCAGGGCGTCGGTCTTGTGGTTTTCGCCCACGATCCAGTAGCGCTGCCGGGTGGCCGAAACCGTCATGGTTTTGGATTTCACCGAGATGTGCTCGGGCCGGTTCATGTGCTTTTGCGCGATATTTAATATCGCCTTTGGCATGGTGGCCGAAAACAGGGCGATCTGTCGGCCTGCCGGGGTTTTGTCCAGGATCCATTCCACGTCATCGATAAATCCCATGCGCAGCATTTCGTCTGCCTCGTCAAGCACCAGGGTGGCCACTGTGTCGAGTTTCAGAGATTTGCGCCGCATGTGGTCCATGACCCGGCCCGGGGTGCCCACCACCACGTGCACGCCCTGCTTGAGGCGCCGGAGTTGGCTGCTGTAATCCTGGCCCCCGTAAATGGGCAGCACCCGGAAATTTTCCATGTGCCCGGCATACCGGTGAAAGGATTCGGAAACCTGGATGGCCAGCTCCCGGGTGGGGGTCAGGACCAGCACCTGGGGGACGGGGTTTTTCAGGTCGATCCGCGAGAGAATCGGCAGGGCAAATGCCGCGGTCTTGCCCGTGCCGGTCTGGGCGTGGCCGATAAGATCCTTGCCGTTCATCAGGTGCGGGATGGTTTTTGCCTGGATCGGGGTGGGGGTTTCATACCCGGATGCTTCCACGGCCCGCAGCAGCGGGGCGGAGATATTGAGGCCGCGGAAATCCGCGGGCGCATTTTCCTGTTGCGTCAATGACATGGCGATTCTTCTCTCTTTTGTTATGTAAAATTGTTTCCGACGGTCTGAGCGGCGGGGTTTTAAAGGCCCTTTTTTTCTCCGGCAGCCGGGCTGTGATGCAAAGGTTTTGAAAACCGGAGAACAGCAAACAGCGGATGGATCAATCAGGCGGTATCGCCCTG
>JAIPEJ010000140.1 GCA_021737225.1 Desulfobacteraceae bacterium | reverse complement strand
AGATAATCAGCGTTTTGAGTGAAAGCGCGGCCGGTCCCATGCCGGAATCCGTCATGTGCCGGGCCAGGTGTCCCGCCATGGCCGGGGTGGTGATCAGCGCCGTGGTTTTGTAATCACGCAGCACCATTAGCTGTTTCTCGATGGATAACTGGGTGTTGGGTATGACGCTGGCGCCCATGGATTCGGCCCCGTCCTTGTAATCCCGCCCCCAGTTGGCAAGCCCGGGGTTCAGTGAAATCTGGAGAATGTCATGGGGGGTGATGCCTGCTGCTTGCATGGCCCGGCTCAGCATGTGGCGCCAGTGCTCGCGGTCCTGGGCGGTATACCCGCTGACCGTGGGGTTCCGGGTGGTTCCGGGTGCCGTATGAATCCGGACGATGTCTCTTAGCGGCACGGCAAACAGGTCGTACGGGTAGTGCTCGGAAAAATCCGCCCGCTGCATGAACGGCAGCCGCTGCAGATCCGCAAGTGTGGCAATGTCTGCGGGTTCGATGCCCAGATCGTTGAGCTGATTGGCATGATAGGGTACATGCCGGTAAGCCCGGTTCAGGGTGCTTTGCAGCCGTTCGAGCTGCAACTGGTGTTTTTCATCCGGCAGCAGCGTAAATAAAGAAGCCTCAGCCTGCATCGTAGAAATCTCCATAGTCCTTGCCCAGATAGGCGCGTTTGACATCTTTGTCCGCCAGCAGTTCGTCTGCGGCACCCTGGAGCACCACGGCCCCGGTTTCCAATACATATCCCCGGTCCGCGGCCTCGAGTGCGGCCAGTGCGTTCTGCTCCACCAAAACTATGGTCAGTCCTCCCGACCGTAAGACTTCCAGTACTTCCATGATTTTTTCCACGATCATCGGTGCCAGTCCCATGGACGGCTCGTCGAGCAAAAGCAGCCGGGGGCGGGCCATGAGCGCACGGGCAATGGCCAGCATCTGCTGTTCTCCCCCGGAAAGGGTACCTGCCGGCTGGCGGAACCGTTCCCGGAGAATCGGGAAAAGGGACATCATTGATTCCAGGTCCGCTTCAACCGCATTTGCCGCCCTTTTTTTGTACCTGGTGTAAGCGCCCAGCTTCAGGTTGTCCATCACTGAAAGCGGGGGGAAGATCAGGCGGCCCTCGGGCACCAGACTGATGCCCCGGCGGACCACGGCCGGGGGCTCCAGGCCTTTTATGCTTTGTCCCTCAAGCTCGATTTCCCCGGTCCAATCCGGCAGCAGTCCGCACACGGCGGACAGCAGGGTGCTTTTGCCCGAGCCGTTGGCCCCGATCAGGCAGGTGATCTCGCCTGCGGCAACCGACAGACTGATGCCCTTGATGGCCATGATGCGGCCGTAGAAGCATTTCAGGTTGCGAATGCGAAGCATGTTTTCCTTGGATCTGAGTTGTTTTTCTTACCACGAAGCACACGAAGATCACGAAGAAATGAAAAATGCGCCTTCGTGTGCTTCGTGATCTTCGTGATGAATTCTTCTGGGCTATCTCCCATGCCCGGAGTTTTTTCCTTTCCCCAGGTATGCCGCCATGACCGCTTCATCGGACTGCACCGAGCGCGGGGTGTCTTCTGCGATTTTTCTGCCCTGGTCGAGTACCACGATTTTGTCGGATATGGACATGGTCAGGCTCATGTCGTGCTCTACCAGCAAAATGGTAATGCCCTGGTCCCGGATCTGGTGGATTAAATCTCCGAGCTGCCGGGTTTCGGACATGTTCAGGCCGGCGGCCGGTTCATCGAGCAGCAGCAGCCTGGGCGCTGCTGCCATGGCCCGGGCCACCTCCAATAGGCGCTGCCATCCAAAGGGCAGGTCACTGCTTCTGCGGGGTGCGTGATCTGCAAGATCTACAAATTCCAGCAGCTCCGTGGCCCGCTTTCGAGCCTGTTTTTCCTCGCGCCGGATCCGCGGAAACTTGAAGATGCTGCCGATCATGCCGCACCTGGTGCGGGTATGCAGTCCCACCAGGATGTTTTCCAGCACCGTCATGCTCTCGAAAAGCTCAACATTCTGAAACGTGCGGGCAATGCCCAGCTCCACCCGTTCGTGGACCGCATAGCTTGTCACAGATTGACCGGCAAACCGGATTTCTCCGCGGTCTGCGGGAAACACGCCGGTAATCACGTTAAACAGCGTGGTCTTGCCTGCGCCGTTGGGGCCGATCAGCCCTGTAATAGAGCCTTTTTCCAGGCTGAAATCAATTTCGCGCAGGGCCCGAACGCCGCCGAAGGCCTTGTGAATGTCCCTGATTTCCAACAGGTGTGAGTTATCGGTCATGGTTTTTCCGGTAGCGTTCATACACGTCAAGCACCCCGCGGGTCAGACCGCGGGGCAGAAAAATCATCACGCCCATGAGAATCAGTCCGTAGACCACCATTTCGAACTCCGAGAACGCATGCAGCCATTCCGGCAGCAGCGTCAGCAGCGAGGCTCCCAGAAGCGCTCCCCAGATGCTGGCCATGCCGCCAATGACAACCATTGTAACAATCCGGATGGAGGCCACAAAGCTAAATGTCCCCGGGCTGATGAAATAAACCAGGTGGGCGTAGAGAAACCCGGCCAGGGCCGCCATCCCGGCGCTAAAGACAAACACCTGGAGCTTGAGCTTTTTTGTGTCCACGCCCACAGCCGCCGCGGCCTTTTCTCCGTCATGAATCGAGCGAAGCGCCCGGCCCACCCGGGAGTCAATAATGCGCCGGCACATTATGAGACAAAGCAACACCACCGCCCAGACCAGGAAAAAGTAATTTTTGCCCGAGGCAAACACCACCAGGCCGATTTCCAGCGGCGGGATCCCCACGAATCCGGATGCGCCGCCAGTCACGCTGCTCCATTCCCGCAGCACGATGTGAACAATCATGCCGAATCCCAGGGTGCCCATGCCCAGGTAATAGCCTGAAAGCCGCAGTGTGGGAATCCCGACGATCCATGCCACGAGCATGGCCGTGCCCACGGCCGCCGGCAGAGCCAGAACGGGTGCCACCTGGTAAGTGGTTGTCAAAATGGCCGTGACATACGCCCCAATGCCGTAAAACGCGGCATGGCCCAGGGAAATCTGGCCGGCATAGCCCATGAGCATGTTCAGCGAAAGGGCCAGCAGGGTATTTAACCCGATAAAGATCATCAACTGCAGGTAATACTGGTTATCCACCTGCCATCCAAGCAGGATGACCGCCAGTGCAAACACGGCATATGCGATTTTGTGGGCTTTGTCGTTCATGGGTTAAAACCGTTTGACCTCGCCGGCGCCGATGATGCCCTGGGGGCGTACGTAGAGGACCAGCAACAGCAGCACAAAAGCGGTTGCGTCTTTTAATCCCGAGCTGATATAGCCAACGCCCAGGGCTTCCAGGATGCCGAGCAGAAATCCGCCCAGAATCGCTCCCCACAGGCTTCCCAGCCCCCCGAGCATGGCCGCGCAGAATCCCTTCAGGCCCAGCATGGTGCCCATGTCGTAGCTCGACATGGTGATCGGGGCAATAATGGCGCCGGCCACCGCGCCCATGCCTGTGGAAAGACCGAATGCCAGCATCACCATCCACTTGGTGGGGATTCCCACGATCCAGGCAGCCTTTTTGCTTACCGCGCAGGCGGTCATGGCCTTTCCGGTCAGGGTCCGGCGGTAGAACATCTGCAGTGCCGCTGTGAGTGCCGCCACGATAATCAGGATCCAGATGCTTTGGATCAGCAGCCTGGCCCCGGCCACATCCAGGGGCGGATGTTGGGAAAAAGGGGGCATGCTGTGGGCGTCTTTGCCCCAGATGAGCATACCGACGCCGCGGAGGAAAATCGAGGCCCCCACCGTAATGATAATCAGCACGATAGGCTCGGGATGGCGCACCGGCCGGATGGCCAGGCGCTCAAAAAGCAGGCCTGCGGCTGCCACTGCGCAAATGGACAGAAAGAACGCCGGTATCAGCGGGAATCCGAGGTTGACGGCGAGCGTGACCATGCACAGCGCACCGAGCATGACAAATTCGCCGTGGGCGAAGTTGATCAGCTCGGTGGAGCTGTAAAGCATGGAAAAACCGAGGGCAATTACCGCGTAAATGGCCCCGTTGGTCAGCCCTGAAAAAAGATACTGCAGAATTTCCTGCATGCGCCCGCCCCGGTTCGGCTTATTCCACCAGTTCCCACTTGCCGTCTTTGATTTTCACCATGACAAAGGCCGAGGGATCCAGGCCGTTGTGATCGGTTTTGCTGAAATTAAACACCCCGGAGATGCCCACGTAATTCTTTAGGGTTTCCAGGTTTTTCCGGATTTTGGCCTTGTCCCCGTTTGTGCCTTCCATGGCCCGGGCCAGAAGGTGGACCGCATCGTATGCATAGCCGCCGAAACCCGAGACGGTTTCATTGTACTTGCTTTCATAGGCATTGATGTAGTCGGTAAGCACCTGCTTCTGCGGGTCGTCGTCGGCAAGCAGGTCTGCCACCAGGATCTTGCCCGTGGGCAGGAAAATGCCTTCTGCCGCATCCCCGGCCAGGTCGATGAATTTCGGGGAAGCCACCCCGTGGCTCTGATACAGCGGAATTTCAATGCCGAGCTGCTTTGCGTTTTTGGCCACCACGGCCGGCCCCGGATTTGTGCCCCAGCATATGATTGCCCCCGGTTTTTCCTGGCGGATCTTGGTGAGCTGGGCGGTCATATCCGTGTCACTGGCCCCGAAGCTCTGGCTGCTTACCACGGTAATGCCGAAATCCCCGGCCTGTGCCAGAAGCTGCTCTTTGCCGCTTTCCCCGAACGAATTGGACACCGTGATAATGCCGACCTTTTGGATGTCTCTTTGCTGGATATGTTCGTAAATGGATGCCACCGCCTGGACGTCGCTTTGTGCGGTTTTAAAAACCCAGGGTTTAACCGGGTCCACGATTTTATTGCCAGCCGCGCAGCTGATAAACGGGAGCTTTGCCCGCTTGACCATGGGGGTGACAGCCAGGGTGGTGGGGGTGCGGCTCGGACCGATAATTGCGGTCACCCGGTCCTTGTTGATGAGTTTTCCCACGGCCATGACGGTTTTGGACGGATCGCCCTCGGTGTCGTAAATCACGGGCTCGAGCATGCGGCCGTCCACACCGCCGGCCGCGTTGATTTCCTCAATGGCAAGCTCCATGGATTTTTTTTCCGGATCGCCGAGAAACGAGGCGGGCCCTGTAACTGAAAAGATGCCGCCGATCTTGTAAGCATCCTGGTGGGATTCGGCAAAAACCCCGGGCGTGAAAATCAATGCCCCGGCCAGCAGTATAGCAATCGCCAAGGCGCCAAACCGGCATTTTCGGGATAACAGCATGGTTGGTCTCCTTTGTTCAAAGGTTCAAAAAATTTGTCCCGGTAAACGAGCAAATTGGTCCAAACGGCCGGAACCCTCCGATACAGGGTTTTGGTCATTTGAAATTTCGGATTTCGACATTCGAGTTTCGAATTTTTGATTACATGCTGTAGAGATTGGCGCCCTTGATCACGCTGATCCCGTTATCCGACAACACCCGGATGGCTTCATCCGGCTGGTCAAACCGGAAGATCATAACGGCATTATTGCCGCTTTGCCGGACAAAGGCGTACATGTATTCCACGTTGATTTCCGCCCTGTGAAGGATGTCAAGGATGCTGTGCAGTCCGCCCGGCTGATCCTGTACTTCCACGGCCACCACCTTGGTTTTGCGGACCGTGAAGCCGCCCTGTTTCAGGACTTGTTCTGCTTTGGAGTTATCATCGACAATCAGCCGGAGCACGCCGAAATCGGTGGTGTCGGCCAGGGCCAGGGCACGGATGTTGACCCCGTTTTCCGACAGGATGCCTGTAACCTCGGAAAGCCGGCCGGCCTTGTTTTCCAGAAAAATCGAAATTTGTTCGGCTTGCATGGGTCCCCTCCTTGAAGTTGTTGCAGCATACTGAAGCCGGGCTATATCTCGCGCCTGTCGATAACCCGGGCGGCTTTGCCCTCGCTTCTGGCAATGGTCTTGGGTTCGGCAAGCTTGACGACCGCTGAGATGCCGAACAGTTCCTTGATCTCATTTGCAATTCTGTCTTCAAAGCGCTGGAGTTCCTTGACCTCGTCTGAGAAAGCGCTCTGGCTGACCTCCACCCGGATGGTAAGCGTGTCTAGGTTGTCCTTGCGGTCGATTTCCATCTGGTAATGGGGCTCAACCCCCTCGATTTCCATGAGCACGCTTTCAATCTGGGAGGGAAATACGTTAACCCCGCGGATGATGAGCATGTCGTCGGTGCGGCCGCTGATCTTGTTCATCCGTATCATGGTTCGTCCGCAGACGCAGGGCTCGGGATTCAAGCTGGTGATGTCGCGGGTGCGGTAGCGGATCACCGGGAATGCTTCCTTGGTAATCGAGGTGAGCACCAACTCCCCGGTCTCGCCATGGGGCAGAACCTCGCCTGTGGCCGGATCGATGATTTCCGCGATAAAGTGATCCTCGGCAATGTGGAGACCGGCCTGGGCCTCCTGGCATTCCACGGCAACCCCGGGACCGATCACTTCGCTTAACCCGTAAATATCGACTGCCGTCAGGTTCAGCTTTTCCTCGATCTCCCGGCGCATGTTCTCAGACCAGGGCTCGGCGCCGAATATTCCGCACTTGAAATTCAGGTCCCTGAACGAGACGCCCATGTCCTCGGCCGCCTCTGCCAGGTGCAGGGAGTAGGAGGGCGTGCAGGTTAAAACGGTCGGGCCGAAATCCCTCATGATGACCACCTGGCGCTTGGTGTTGCCGCCGGACACTGGAATAACCGAGGCTCCCAGTTTTTCTGCGCCGTAATGCGCGCCCAGTCCCCCGGTGAACAGCCCGTACCCGTAGGCGTTGTGGACAATATCTCCACGGGTGGCGCCGCCTGCGGCAAGAGAACGCGCCATGAGCTCCGCCCAGGTATGGATATCCCGGTTGGTGTATCCCACGACCGTGGGCTTGCCCGTGGTGCCCGAAGAAGCATGGATTCGCACCACGTTGTCCATGGGCACGGCGAACATGCCGTACGGGTAATTGTCCCGCAGGTCCTGTTTGGTGGTAAACGGCAGCCGCTGCAGGTCACTGACGGAATTGATGTCCCCGGGGCCTATGCCGGCTTCATCGAATTTATTCCGGTAAAAAGGCACCGTTGCATACACCCGGGAAACCGTGGCCTGCAGGCGCCGGGCCTGAATGGATTCCAGGGCTTCCCGGGGCATGGTCTCGTATTCGATGTCGTAAATCATCGTCCTTGTCCTCCTCTAGCCCTTCAGGGTTCCTTTGAAATCCGGTGTTCGCTTTTCAAGAAAAGCCGCGGTGCCTTCTTTTGCATCCGGGCTTGCCATGCAAAGGGCAAAGGCGTTGATCTCGATTTCGCAGGCGGTATCCAGGTCTGCATCCATGCCTTTGTCAATGGCTTGTTTTGCCGCATACACAGAAACCCTGCCTTTTTGGGCTATTGTGCGGGCGGTCTTGTTCGCGGTATCCATGAGCTGGTCAGCCGGCACCACGCGGTTGACAATACCTTTTTGTTCGGCTTGTTCTGCCG
>JAIPEJ010000139.1 GCA_021737225.1 Desulfobacteraceae bacterium | reverse complement strand
AACACCGATTGCGACAACGGCAACAAGACAGCGGAATATTGGCCGGCTCTTTTGGTTTTTGAACCAATGTTCAGGCTAACCGAACGCCTTTTCGGTTAGGGTTGACAATCTGACTGAACGGAAATACAAAATGGAAAACATAAATCACCCCACATTTTCCAGGAGGAGAAATGACCGATATTTATCAACAGCTCAGACAGCGGCTCGATGACCTGGGCACCGGGTTTCCGCCCACGCAGAACGGCATCGAGATCAGTATTTTAAAGCGCCTGTTTTCAGAATCCGAGGCCCGGATGTTTCTGATGATGACGCCCATGCTTGAAGCCCCGGAAGCCGTGGCCGAGCGGCTCGAGCTGCCGGCCGAGGATACGGCCGCGCACCTGGAGGACATGGCCCTGCGCGGATTATTGTTTCGCCAGCGCAAGGGCGACATGGTGCGCTATGCGGCAGTTCCATTCGTTGTGGGCATTTACGAGTTTCAACTCAACCGCGTGGACCGGGAACTGGCCGAAGAGGTGGAAGCCTATTACAAGGAGGCCCTGGGCAAAACCTTCCAGGCATGGTCCACCCCGGTTATGCGCACCATACCCATCAACCGGGAGATTGCGGCCGAATGGCCCATTGCCGCCTATGAGGACGCCCTGAAAATCATTGACGACCAGAAAACCATTGCCGTGGCTCCCTGTATCTGCCGGACCATGGCGGGAAAAATGGACAGAGGGTGTGACAAGCCCCTGGAAACATGCTTTCTTTTCGGCTCCCATGGCGCCTATTACGTGGACAACGGCATGGGCCGCTATATCGATAAGTCTGAGGCAAAGGAGATCATCCGCAAAAACGATGAAGCCGGCCTGGTGATGCAGCCGTTTAATTCTCAGCATGTAGGCGGCATGTGCAGCTGCTGCGGCTGCTGCTGCGGCATGCTCAGATCTCTGAAACTGCAGGACAGCCCGGCAGAGGCCGTCAAGAGCAACTATTATGCATGGGTCGATGAAGAGACCTGCGTGGGCTGTGAAACCTGCCTGGATCGCTGCCAGATGGAAGCCATTGCGGTTGTGGACGAAAAGGCCCGGGTTAATGACAATCGGTGCATCGGCTGCGGCCTGTGTGTGACCACCTGTCCGACAGGCGCCATGTCGCTGTTGAAAAAATCCGAGGACGCCCTTTACCTGCCCCCGGAATCCGGAATGGAAACCTATATGAACATTGCCCGGGAACGGGGGAAAATATAACCTAAATTTAGGATAACCTATTTTTCCGGGATCACATGCCTGCGGCCGCCGAGGTCCATGCACAGGCGGCCGCGGGCGTCTTCTGCGAGCCGCTTTGAGATCTTGATCATGGCGCGCTCGGCAAATTTGACCCGTTCATCTGCGAGCATCATGTAAAGCCGGTCCTGGTGGATGTAGAGCCGGCCGGGGTCCAGGAGGACCTGCCGGCCGGTGTTGAGCGTAAGACGGATATTCCCGTGTGCCGGGTCTTCGGCATGCACATCGAATACGAAAAGGGCGGTGTCTTCATACGGGAAATAGATTTTCTCCCAGCGCCCGCCCTTGTCGTGCATTAGGAAATATCCGTGTTCATCGCGGTCAATTTTGCGATGAAAATAATCAATGATCTTTTTTTTCTGGAACCGGCCGCCGGCATTTCGCCACCAGCCTTCGCCGTCGAGCCAGAAGACCGCTTCCTGCTTTGGAATGACCACTGTTTCGGGTTGTTCCGCCACGCCTTTGTCGCTCCCTGTTTTCGGGTGGGTGATTGCACTTAAAAGACAATTGCATTACGTTATAACGTAAAAGATCCAATCGGAAAAGAGGCCGCCCATGATTCCGGATGCGTTCAGAATTCATATTGGTACCTCGGGCTGGAATTACAAGCACTGGAAAGGCCCGTTTTATCCGGAAAACCTGAGCAGCAAGGACTGGTTTTCCTATTACGCCCAGCGGTTCCGCACCGTGGAGATCAACAATTCCTTCTACCGCCTGCCTGCGCGAAAGACCTTTGCGCAGTGGCAGAAAAACGCACCGGAGGGGTTTTTTTATTCCGTGAAGGCCAGCCGGTACATCACGCACATCAAGAAATTAAAGGATCCTGAGGAGCCGGTGGCCAACTTCATGGAAAATGTCCGGGGGCTCGGGGAAAAACTGGGGCCCGTGCTGTTTCAGCTACCGCCGCGCTGGAAGTGCAACCCGGATCGCCTGGCCGCGTTTCTCGAGGCGGTACCCGCAGACTGCAGGTGTGCCATGGAGTTCCGGGATGAAACCTGGTGGGATCCCGGAGTATATGAGGTTTTGCGTTCCCATAACGCAGCGTTCTGCATCTATGAACTGGCCGGGCGCCAGAGTCCTTCGGAAATCACAGCGGATTTTGTATACATTCGCCTGCACGGACCGGATGAAGCCTATCAGGGGCTTTATGCCGATGAAACCCTGTCGGCGTGGGCTGATGCAATCCGGGGCTGGGCCGCAGACGGGCTTTCGGTGTATTGCTATTTTGACAATGATGAAAACGGATATGCCGCCCGCAACGCGCTTCATCTGCAGCAGAAGCTGGAAATCCTGTAAATATTCAGGCCTCCCGTGTCATTGGCGCGCTTTGTGCGAAAAAAACCAGGGGCCGCGGCCGGATTGCCGGCCCCGGCCCCTGGCAGGGGGAGGGGGAATATGTATCAGGTCGGATCTAGCAGCACCCCGAAGAGCAGTCGCAGCCGCCGGAGCTGCAGTCTGCCGACATCTGGGTCGGGGTGTCGCTGATGCCCACCACCTGGATATCGAAGTTCAGCTTTTCTCCCGCCAGGGGATGATTCAAGTCCACAACGACCTTTTCCTCGTCAGCCTCTGCGATTTTTGCGGGAATCTGCTGGCCGTCCGGGGTCTGCAGTCCGATCACATCACCGACCTGCGGATTCATCTCCGGGGGCACTTCCTGCCGGGAAAAGGTATGCAGCTGGTTTTCATCCCGAAAACCGTATGCTTCATCCGGTTCAAGCGTAAATGATTTTTCCTCGTTTAATGCCATCCCCATCAGGGCATTCTCAAAGCCCTGAATTACCTGGCCGCTGCCCACCTTGACCTCCATGGGCTGGCCGTCTTCACTGGAGTCAAATACCTCGCCGCTTTCCAGCGTGCCCTTGTAATTGACTGTGACGAATTTTTCGCTCTCGACTTTTTCCATAAAAAAACTCCTTTATTTAAATTTACATGCCCACATATACTATGTATGAAAATGCTCACGTCAACCCCTTTTCCCGGCGGATATGCCGCAAATCCGGTGTTGTTGCCCGGCAGATGCAGGCTTGCGGTACTTAAAAAAATACCGGTTTGCCGGCCTATCCCGGGCCCAGGGGGGAGGCGGGGCTCCATTGGCTGGTATCCACCTTGCCGGTAACGGGCTTGCCGCCTTTAAACACCGCTGAGATGTTATCCAGGGAGTCCAGGCACTGGATATCGTGCAGGGGGTTTTGGTTCAAAACCAGGCAGTCCGCATATTTGCCGGCTTCGATGGTTCCGATGTCATCGGCCATCCCGATGGCTTGCGCGGCGTTGCGCGTGGCGGCAATGATGGCATCCATTTCACTCATCAGGCCGATGCTGACATAGCGGACGAGTTCCGTGGCGTTTTTGCCGTGATAGTTATACGGCGTGCCCGCATCCGTGCCCATGACTACGCATACCCCGGCCGCAACGGCCCGGTGCAGGTTTTCCCGGCGGATGCGGGCGATTTCGTCTGCCTTGTCTGACATGAATTTCGGGATCTCCAGGGATTGGCTTGCGTGATTTCGCATCCAGTAGTTGGAGCTCAGGGTGGAGATGAGATAAACGCCGTTGTCTGCCATCATTTTCAGGGCTTCTGCGTCTGCCAGGGTGCCGTGTTCAATTGTTCGCACACCGGCGCGCACGGCATTTTTGATGCCCCGGGCGCCGTGAGCGTGTGCGGCGGTATGCTTGCCCGCCTTTTCTCCTTCGTTGACCACCGCGCGCATCTCGTCGGTGTCAAGTTGCGCTGCCCCGGGAATGCCGCCCGGGTTCATGACAGCGCCGGTGGCCATGACCTTGAGTACATCCGCGCCCTCCTTGAGCTGCTCGCGGGCGGCCCTGCGGTTTTCTTCAACACCGTCTGCCTCCCGGTAAAGGCCACGGAAGTACTCGCTTCCGGCTGAGAGCATGCATATGATCCGGCCGCTGGCCAGGATTCGCGGGCCGGCGAGCAATCCTTCCGCCACGGCCTGTTTCACTGCAATATCGATGCAGTTGACGGATCCGGCATTGCGGACCGTTGTAATGCCTGCGCGAAGCGTGTTTGCCATTTCCCGGGCTGCCCGTATCGTGCGCAGCTTGTCCTCCACCAGGCTTTCGTGATAGGTGTCTGCCATTCCGTGCATGTCCAGGTGCACATGGGCGTCAACCAGTCCGGGAAGGACAAATTTCCCGGTCAGGTCATATCGGACCGCGTCCGGGGGCGCCTGGAATTCCCCTTTTTTGCCGACTCCGGCAATCCGTTCGCCGTCAAATATCACCGCCGCATCCGGGATGCTGTTGCCCAGCCCGTCTATGAGCGTCATGCCTTCGAGTATCGTATCCATCATGCTCCCTGCATAAAGTGTTTCACTTGCGGCCGGCATTGTCCGCCGGAAGCACCCTGAAGCGTTTCAGGCCGGTTTGGCGATTTGTGTGCTTGTTTCGGCCTTGTTTTCCGTGCTATGTGGTAAAATGTTGTCCGGTGCCTGCCGGTTCCGCGGGTTGTCGAAATATTTTACAATTATCGATAAGTTAAGTATAATGCAGGGGTTGTCAAGCCTCTGGACCGGGCGCGGATTTGCATTTTGTACTTGTATAAAAAAAACCGGAAAATGTAAACAGCGGAGGTGCAGATGACGGAGGCATTGTCGCGGCATATCGTGCTCGATTTCGGCGGTTTCGTGCTCCGGGCCGAACTTTTTGATACGGCAGTGGCACGCCGTTTTGCCGAACACCTGCCTTACCGGGTCAGCCTGACCCAATGGGGCGGAGAACTCTACGGCCCGATCGGCCGGGACCTGGGCGAGGAAAACCCGGTGGCCGATATTGCCCCCGGGGGACTTGCCTACACCAACCAGGGCCACTTGGTGTGCATTTTTTTCGGGCAGAAACCCGCCTGGCCGGTGGAGCATATCGGGCAGATCCCGGGAGACCAGTGGCGCGAGCTGCTTGAACACGAAGACAAGCACCGCCTGGAGATCCGGGCCGCCGATTGAGTGCCGGGGTCAGCCGAAAAACCATAAGGACGGAATCATGCCGTATTTTACGCGCGATCATGCAAGGATCTATTTCGAGGATACCGGGGCCGGCGAGCCGATCATCGCTATTGCGGGCCTGATTGAAAACACCGCTTACTGGCATCTGCCCGGGGTGGCAGAACGCCTGGCAATGCAGTACCGGTTTGTTTCAATGGATATGCGGGGACACGGGTACACGGCGGTGGAGGAAGCTTCTCCCGGCTTTGATGCGGAGACCGTGGGCAAAGACATCACCGCCCTTGCCGATCACCTGGGAATCGACCGGTTTCACCTGCTCACGCATTCCACCGGCGGTTTTGCGGCCGTGCGTCATGCCATGGCCGACTCCGGCCGGTTTGCCTCCCTGATCCTCACCAATACCGGCTCGGCAACATCGCCCGTCCAGGGAGACCAGGAAACCATAGACAATTTTCACGAGGCATTCGCCCGGTCGTTTGAAAATTACGACTGGGACGCCATGTTTGCCAATCTCCGGCAGAATCCGGGTCCGTTTTTCAAGGGTATTGTGGAATCGCAAAACCCCGGAGAACTAATGGCAATGGCCCTTGAAATGGCCAGGCGCAATGACCGGCACGTGGTTGCCGAATTTGTCCGGTCCTTCTACAAGGATCCGGATCCCCGGGTTGAGGATCTGCGAAGCATTGACTGCCCGGTTCTGATTATTACCGGAGAAAAGGATGACCTGTTCGTGGAATCCAGCCGCCTGATGGCCCGGGAGATTCCGGGCGCGCAGCTTTTGGAATACGAGGGTATCGGACACATGACCGCCCTCGAGGCCCCGCAGCGGCTGGCAGACGACGTGGCGGAATTTGTCCGCCAACATAGCCCGGCCGGCAAATGAGCAGGGCCTTCAACCCGGTCATTGTTGGATGCCATTGCCGCAGATCCCTCCTTTTCAGACAGGTTTCCATCCCTTTTTTAACATAATCCGGTTTTTGTCCCGTGCAATCGTGTGTCTGGATTTGAAAACTTCAGAGACATGGTAATAATTAATTTTTGCAAGCCGATGCAGACATTGACAAACGCATATCCGCAGGAGCGAACCTGAGCGTGCGCCCCTGCGCGGGTATGTATAAGCGGCCGGAAAGCGGCCGGGCAGAAAATCCAAATTCAATGGAGGTAAAAAATGCGGCAAATCCGGAAAATCTTCGTGGGGATGCTTTTGCTGGTACTGGGCGCAGTCAGCCTGTCTTATGCGCACTGCGAGATTCCCTGCGGCATCTATGACGATTCCGCCCGCATCGCAGAGATGCGCGAGCACATCAAAACCATCGAGCGCTCCATGAACCGGATCCATGCCATTGAAAAAGACCTGGAAAAAGGGGATGCGAATGATTACAACCAGCTTGTGCGGTGGATTACCAACAAGGAGGATCACGCCGGCAAGCTGCAGCACATCGTTTCCCAGTATTTCATGACCCAGCGGATTTCAGCCGATGATAAAAAATACGCTGAAAAGATCTCGGTCCTGCACCAGATCCTGGTCGGCGCCATGAGGTGCAAGCAGACCGTGGATACGGAACATGTCAAATCCTTGCGCGAACTGGTGGACCGGTTTGAAAAACTTTATATGAAATGATTTTCTTCTCTCCGGCCGGCATACTGCCGGTACTGGTCCGGGGTGGGAATCTGGCCGAAAATAGCAGATACTGCGGCCACCTCGGCCGAGCCCAGGTACACGCGGCAGTGATCGCCCATGCGGTGGGGAAAATTCCGGGTGGAAGTGGAAACCACCACCGCATGGTCTGCCACCCGGGCCTGGTTGCCCATGCACAGGGAGCATCCCGGGATTTCCATGCGGGCCCCGGCCCTGCCGAAGGTGGCATACCAGCCGGCCTGCCGGAGTTCGGTTGCCGCCATCCGTGTGGGCGGGGCGATCCAGAGCCGTACCGGTACATGCCCGGCGCCCTCGAGAATCCGGCCGGCGTCGATCAGCTGTGAGACATCGGTCATACAGGATCCGATAAATACCTCGTCCACCCGGGTTCCCGCGACTTCGGAAAGCGGGCGCACGTCATCCGGGTCGTTGGGACAGGCCAGGATCGGTTCGGTGATGCGGCTCAAGTCCACCTCGAGGTCTGCGGCATACTCGGCATCCGTATCCGCCCGGAGCAGTTCCGGATTTTCCAGCCAGTTTTTCATTTCCGCAATCCGTCGTTCCAGGGTCTGCGAATCGCCGTAGCCGGCTTCGATCATTTGGGAAAGCACGTCCATGCTTTCCCGCAAAAACGCGGACACGGT
>JAIPEJ010000004.1 GCA_021737225.1 Desulfobacteraceae bacterium | reverse complement strand
TGGTCGGCTGGCGCATCCGAGGCGATTTGCATGGCGGCTGACAGTGCGTGGGAACTTTCAAGGGCCGGGATGATCCCCTCTGTGCGGCACAGGGCGGCAAAGGCCTCCAGGGCCAGGGTATCTGTGACGCTCACGTATTTTACCCGGCCAAGATCCTTGAAAAGCGCATGCTCCGGGCCCACGCCGGGGTAATCCAGCCCCGCGGAAACCGAGTGGGCCTCGCTGATCTGCCCGTAACGGTCCTGGAGAAGGTAGGACTTGGAGCCGTGCAGCACGCCCAGGGAACCGGCGCACAGGGTGGCCGAGTGTTTGCCGGTATCAATGCCCTTGCCTGCTGCTTCCACGCCGGTCATGGCCACGGAATCGTTGACAAACGGGTAAAACATGCCCATGGCGTTGCTGCCCCCGCCCACGCAGGCGACCAAGTGGTCGGGCAGCCGGCCGATTTCCCGCAAAGCCTGGTCCCGGGTTTCCTCGCCGATTACCTTCTGAAAATCCCGCACCATGGCAGGATACGGATGCGGGCCGGCCACCGAGCCGATTACGTAAAAGGTGTCGCGCACGGCAGATACCCAGTAGCGCATGGCTTCGTTCATGGCGTCCTTCAGGGTGCCTGTGCCGGATTCCACTGGCACGACTTCCGCGCCCAGCAGTTCCATGCGGTTGACATTGGGCGCCTGGCGGCGGATGTCCTCGGTGCCCATGAAGATTTTGCAGTCCATGCCGAAAAACGCCGCAGCCGTGGCCGTGGCCACCCCGTGCTGGCCCGCGCCGGTTTCTGCGATCACCTTGGTTTTGCCCATCCATTTGGCCAGAAGCGCCTGGCCCAGGGTGTTGTTGATCTTGTGGGCCCCGGTATGGAGCAGGTCTTCGCGCTTGAGGTAGATGGCCGCCCCCCCGATTTTCCGGGTCAGCCGTTCTGCGAAATAAAGCGGGGTGGGCCGTCCGGCAAAGTCCTTGAGCAGTCCGTAGAGTTCTTCTTGAAAAGCGGGGTCCCGGACGTATTTTTGATAGGCTTCGTTTAGCTCCAGCAGGGCCGGCATCAGGGTTTCTGCCACGTACCTGCCGCCGTAGGGCCCGAAATGTCCTTTTTCATCCGGGTATCCGGTTATGGGGTTGTCGGCCTGTAATTCAGCCATCAGAATATTCTCCTTGTTGGATTTGAAATTTCCGACAGGCGCACGGCATAAACAAAATCCCGCACCCGCCTTGTATCCTTTCTGCCCGGGGCGGATTCCACGCCCGAGCTCACGTCCACGGCATCCGGGCGCGCGGCTGCAATTGCCTCGGCCACGTTTTCCGGTCCGAGCCCGCCAGCGATGACAAACGGGTATTGTTCATTAAAGCCCCGCGCTGCAGACCAGTCCCAGGTTATGGCATTACCCCCGGGAAGCTTTCCGGCAGAACATTCCACCAGAAAAGCCGAAACATGGTATTGCGATGCCGCTGCAATCCCCGGCCGGCCGTTTACATACAGGCACTTGATCACAATCAGGCCGTGTTCCATGAGCCGTTGGGCCAGTTCCGGGGGCTCTGCGCCGTGCAATTGTACGGCGTGCAGCCGGCAGCCGGTGGCCGCCTCCATGATCGTGTCTTCGGATTCGTTGACAAACACGCCCACCCGGGCGATGTGCGCCGGCAGAACACCGGTGATTTCCGCGGCACGGGCCGGGGTGACATACCTGGGACTTTTGGGGTAAAACACCAGGCCGACGGCATCAACTCCCCAGGCGGCGCATGCCATGGCGTCTTCTGCCGCGGTGATGCCGCAGATCTTGACCTGGATTCGTTCGTGCTCTCGGTGTAAGGATTCTCCGGTATACATGGACAGTCTACCCGTTTTTCAGGTGCGTTAAAAAAGTTTCCGGGTCCTGTGCCCGTACCAGGCTTTCGCCGACAAGAAAGTTGCGGATTCCGGCCGCCAGGTTCTGCTCGATGTCTGCACGCGAGGCAATGCCGCTGGCCGCAATCGGGATCTGGCCGGATTCCAGGGATGCGACCATGTCCATGGCGGTGCGGATGTCCGTATCAAAAGAGGCCAGGTTCCGATTGTTGATGCCGATGAGCACGGCGCCGGACCTTGCCGCGATTTCCAGGTCCGCCGGGGTGTGTACTTCCACCAGGGCGTCCATGTCCAGGTCCGCGCACAAATCCAGCAGTTCGGAAAGCCGGAATTCAGACAGGATGCGCACGATGAGCAGCACGGCATCCGCCCCGCGCGCGGCGGCTTCGTATACCTGGTAATCCGAAATGATAAAATCCTTTCGCAAAACCGGCAGTCCTGTTGCCCGGCGGGCGGCTTCCAGGTCTTCCAGGCTCCCCTTGAAAAAGGCCGCATCCGTGAGCACGGAAAGGGCGGCTGCGCCGCCGCGTTGGTATGCTGCGGCATGCCGGGCCGGGTCGAGCCCCGGGCAGATATCTCCCTTTGAAGGCGAGGCCCGCTTGATCTCGGCGATAATGTTGACCTGACCCGTGTTTTCCATTGCCGCGCGAAAAGAGCGGAAATCGGTTCTTGCCCGGGCCGCGGTTTCCAGCTCGGAAACCGGGGTCTGCTGACGGGCGGCACGGATTTCCGTGTTTTTGTGCGCCACGATTTTTGTCAGCATATCTTCGGCCATTTAAGCATTCTCCCGGGTAAAGGCGATCAGGGATTCCAGTTTATCCGCGGCAGCGCCCGTGTCAATGGCTGATTCCGCCATTTCAATTCCCGGGCCGATTTTTTCCGCCCGGCCCGCGGCCATCAGGGCGGCAGCGGCATTGATCACCACGATATCGCGCCGCGGTCCTTTTTCGCCGGCCAGGATGCTGCGGGTGATTTCGGCATTTTCCGCCGCATCTCCGCCCCGGATTTCCGCCGGGTCTGCCAGGCGGCCGAAATAGGTTTCCGGTGAAATGTCATACGTGGAAATCCGGCGGTCCCGCAGTTCGCACACCCGCGTGGGCGCGCATACCGAGATTTCATCCAGCCCGTCATGACCGTGCACTACCAGGGCCCGCTTTGTGCCGAGCTGGTTTAAGGCGCGGGCAAACATTTCCGTGAGCTGGGGGGCAAATACGCCCAGCAACTGGCAATTGGCAGCAGCCGGGTTGGTCAGCGGGCCGAGCATGTTGAAAATGCTTCGCAGGCCAAGTTCCTTCCGGGCGTTTGCCGCATACTTCATGGCCCCGTGATACCTGGGTGCAAACAGGAAACCGATTCCCGTTTCAGCAATGCCTTCCTCCACGAGCTCCGGATCAACGTCCAGGTTTACGCCCAGGGCCTCGAGCAAGTCCGCGCTGCCGCACTGGCTGGAAACGGACCGGTTGCCGTGCTTGGCCACGGTGACCCCGCAGCCGGCCACCACAAAAGCGGTGACCGTGGAGATGTTAAAGGTGCCGGCCGCATCGCCGCCCGTGCCGCAGGTGTCAATCACGTCGGCTGCGGCGGTTTCGATCCGGACGGCCTTTTTGCGCATGGCCCGGGCTGCGCCGGCAAGTTCGGTATACGTTTCGCCCTTGGTGGCAAGCGCGGCCATGAACGCGCCCACCTGGGCGTCCGTGGTGTTTCCGGAAAAGATTTCGCCGAGCATGGACGCGGCTTCGTCCTCGGTGAGATCCTGCCTCCGGCAAATCTTGTTTAGCAGATCGCGGAACATATGTTGGGCCTCCTGTATCGGTCAGAATTCAATGATCGTTTACTGCTGCTGAAACGGGATATACTCCAAAAATCATACCATAAATTCGAAGCACGAAATCCGAAATACGAAACAAATTCGAATCACAGAAATTTAAATGACCGAAACAAACGTATCGGGGAGTTCTTAGTGTTTTGAAAATTTGACATTCGGATTTCATATTTGTTTATCCCTTACGGGATGCTCCGCGCGAATTTCGATATTCGGATTTCGGATTTCTGTTTGCCCCCTTTTTAAGCATCTATCGGAGCGTTTTATTCGCATAACTTCAGAAAGTTCCGGAGTATCCGCTTTCCCACCGGGGTCATGATCGATTCCGGGTGAAACTGGATGCCTTCGGTGGGGTGTTGGCGGTGCCGGAGCCCCATGATTTCGCCGTCTTCGTTTTCAGCGCTGATTTCCAGGCACTCGGGCAGGCTCTGCCGGTCCACGGCCAGGGAATGATAGCGCATGGCGGCAAACGGCTTGTTCATGCGCGAGAATATGGTTTTGCCGTCCGCGGTCACAGTGGAGACCTTGCCGTGCATGAGCTTTTTGGCCGCCTGGATCCGGCCGCCGAATGCGTGCGCAATTGCCTGGTGTCCCAGGCACACCCCAAGAATGGGGATTTTTCCGGAAAACCGTTGGATCACTTCCACGGAATGCCCGGCTTTTTGCGGGACCCCGGGCCCGGGGGAGATCACGATGCCGGAAAACCCGCTGGTGTCCAGTGTGTTGATGTCAAAGGCATCGTTTCTGCACACGCGGACTTCGGCTTCGAGCTGCCGCAGGTATTGCACCAGGTTATAGGTGAAGGAGTCGTAGTTGTCGATCACGAATATCATGTCCGCTCCTTACTGCAGTTGATGTTCCATGAGTTCCAGGGCCCGGCCGATGGCCGCGGCCTTGTTCACGGTTTCCGTGTATTCGGCATCCGGGTCCGAGTCGGCCACGATGCCGGCGCCTGCCCGTACCACGAGGTTGCCGTCCTGGATGCATGCGGTGCGGATGGTAATGGCCAGGTCCATGTTGCCGTGAAAGGAAATATAACCCACGGCCCCGCCGTAGGGGCCCCGGGGCTCGGATTCGAGTTCGGAGATGATTTCCATGGCCCGGACCTTTGGTGCCCCGCTCAGGGTGCCGGCCGGAAATGTGGCGGCCAGCAGATCCCAGGCATCGCAATTTTCCAGCAGATCGCAGGTGATATTGGAAACCAGGTGCATGACGTGGGAATATCGTTCCACGACCATCAGGTCTGTTACCTGCACGGTGCCGGTTTCCGCCACCCGGCCCAGGTCGTTTCTGCCCAGGTCCACGAGCATGAGGTGTTCGGCGCGCTCCTTTTCGTCCTGCAGCATTTCATCTGCCAGGGCCCGGTCTTCCTGCTCGGTTTTGCCGCGCGGGCGGGTGCCGGCAATGGGCCGGAGCGTGGCAATGTTGTTTTCCAGGCGGACCATGGTCTCTGGCGATGATCCCACCAGCACGGTGTCATCGAGATGCATGAAAAACATGTACGGCGACGGGTTGATATAGCGCTGGGCCCGGTACAGGGCCGTGGGATCGGCCGGTACGCGGTTTGCGCAAAACGGCTGGGAAATCACGGCCTGGATGATTTCTCCCTCCCGGATGCGGGCCTTGGCGGTTTCCACGTGCTTCTTGTACAGGGCCGCATCATGGACCGGGGCCAGGGATATGCCTTCGCCCGTCTGCGCTTCGGGATAGGGTTGGGCCCTGTCGTCGCGCACCGAATCCTGCAGGCGGTTGATTTTTGTCTCCGCTGCATCATATGCGGCCTCAGCATCTGCCTGATCGTCTTTAAAGGCAATCGCGACCATCATCAGGGTGTTTTTAATGTTGTCAAAAATCAGCATTTCATCCGGGATCATGAAATCCGCCAGGGGGCGGTCCGCGGGCATCCGGTTTTCAATGACCTCGAAAAAGCTGACCGTTTCATAAGCGAAATACCCCACGAGCCCGCCCCAGAACCGCGGAAGGCCGGGCAGCACGGTCGGGGTATAGCGCTCCATCAGGTCGCGCAGCACCGGCAGCGGGTCGCCCTGGTGGGGGATTTGCTCCTTTTGGCCGTTGGTCTCCATTTCCACGGCATCTGCAAACACCCGGACCCGGGTGCGGGCCGAGGTGCTCAGGAAGCTGTAGCGGCCCCAGCGCTCCCCGCCTTCGACGCTTTCCAGCAGAAACGCCGGGGAATTGCGGGTGTATAATTTCTTGAGCACCGATACCGGGGTTTCCATGTCCGCCAGGATTTCGCGGCAGACCGGCACCACGTTATGGTTTCGGTAGTATTCGGCAAAAGCGGCTTTGTCCGGAAATTGTCGCAGCAGCATGCCGGGCTCCTTTCCTGTTTTTTGGTGTATCTTTCGCCGGTTTTTCTTTTTTCGTACCGTAGTCATAAAAAAGGCCGCGGGGCTGCCCCGCGGCCTTTTTGGAATGTATCAATGCAAAATAAAAAAGACCGAGGGGCCTGGGGCCGCCTCGGTCTTTTGTTTGCGCTATGTTTGGCTCAAACCGGTCCGAAGGCAGACCCTGATATGGAGATCCGCCACCACCAGTTTTTGTTCGTGCTTATTGTCTGCAGTATCTGATGTGTCATTTGTGCCGCGCTCTTGGTCTCAAATCCGGCCCTTTGGCCTGTTAACAAAATAACGAACCTTAAATAAAAGTTTTTATCATGATTTGTCAAGCAGAAATTTGACCTGTCTGAAGCATGGTTTTTCAATTGTGTTTGAAATCACATTTCGGTATGACTCCTGTAAAAACAACGGATCAACCAGGCAGGGGTTTGCGGAAAATGATCGCGGAAATCGTATCCACCGGAGACGAGGTGTTAACCGGGGCTGTGGCGGATTCCAATGCCGCATATATTGCCGCCCGGCTGTATGAAATCGGCATACCCGTGGGGCGACATGTTTGCGTGGGCGACGACCTGGAGCGCCTGACAGCGGTGCTCCGCGAAAGCGCCGATCGTGCAGATGTTGCCGTGGTCACCGGCGGGCTGGGCCCGACGGTGGACGACATCACGGCCATGGCCGCAGCCCGGGCCGCGGGCGAGGCACTGCAGGCCAATTCCACGGCAAGGGCCTATATCGAGGAATTTTTCAAGCGCTTCGGCCGGCCGCTTTCGGATTCGGACGCCAGGCAGGCCGAGATGCCGGCTTCTGCCCGGCCCATATTAAACCCGGTGGGCACTGCCCCGGGTTTTACCATGGCCATGGGCGGATGCCGGTTTTATTTTTTGCCCGGCGTGCCGTTTGAAATGCGGCGCATGATGGGGGACAGCGTGATTGTCGAACTCCAGGCGCAGTGCGCGGATGACGAAACCCGGGGGTTTTACCGGGAAAAGCGCCTGTCGCTGTTCGGGCTCCCTGAAGCCCATGTAAACGAGCGGCTTGCCGACTTGACAGAAAGCCCGGGCGATGTAAAATTTGGCATGCTGGCCGAATTTCCGGTAATTCACGTGAAGCTCGCCGCCCAGGGGCGGGACCCGGAGGGCATGGAAGCCCGGATTGAAAAAGCCGCCGCCGAAGTTCAACAGCGGGTGGGTGCGTATGTGTTTTCCGATTCCGGGCAGACCATGGAGGAAGTGGTCGGGGCCCTGTTAACAGAGCATTGCGCAACGCTGGCGCTGGCTGAAAGCTGCACCGGCGGACTGATCGCCCACCGGGTGACCAACGTGGCCGGAAGTTCGGATTATTTTGTGTTTTCCGCGGTAACCTATGCCAACGCGGCAAAAATCAACCTGCTGGGTGTATCTCCGGATACACTCGAATCCCATGGTGCGGTTTCAGAGGAAACCGCCCGGGAAATGGCAGAGGGGGTGCGCCGGGTAGCAGGGGCGGATTACGGACTTTCGGTCAGCGGCATTGCCGGGCCGGGCGGCGGGAGCCCGGAAAAACCCGTGGGCATGGTGTGCATCGGACTTTGCGGGCCGGGCCACAGCTTTGCCCGGCGCTATGCATTCCCGTTTGAAAACCGGTTGGCAAACAAGCGGATTTTTGCCGAAACCGCGCTGGACCGGCTTCGCCGGACATTGATCGGTGCAGGCGACATACAGGACAAAAGGCAAGGAGAGACATAGGAAATGGGTTGGCTGGGAAAAATGGTGGGCGGTACCATCGGCCTGGCGCTTGGCGGACCGCTGGGCGCGATCGCCGGGGCTTCTTTGGGGCACCTGATGGATGCAGACAGCAGTCATCAGCAGCAGCGCGTGCTGCCCAATGCCGGGCAGATGTCGGAGCAGGGGCGGTCGCAGTTGACCTTCTTTGTGGCCGCGTTTTCCATGTTGGCAAAGCTGGCCCGCGTGGACGGCGAGGTTACAGACGAGGAAGTGGCCTCCATCCGCAGGTTCATGACCGAGGACCTGGGTTTGAATACGGAAAGCCGGCAGATGGCGGAAAAAATATTCAATACCGCCCTGCACGCGCCCCAGCAGTTCGAGGAATTTGCCGCCCAGTTTTATCAGCAGTTTCACAATCGTCCGGAGCTCCTGGAACTGATGATCGACATCCTGTTGCGGGTATCGGTGGCAGACGGGAAAATGGACGAAAGCGAAGAGGCGCTGATTCAAAAGGCGGTCCGCATTTTCCAGATTCCGGACTCGGATTATCAGAGCATGAAATCCGGATACGTCTCTGTTTCGGAGAATTCCTATTCCGTGCTCGGATGCAGTCCCGGCGATGACAATGAAACCATCAAGAAGCAGTACCGGAAACTGGTGCGGGATTATCACCCGGATACCATCGCTTCAAAGGGACTGCCCGAGGAATTTGTCAACTTTGCCCACGACAAGTTCCGGGAAATCCAGGGAGCATACGAGGAGATACAGAAAGAGCGTAATCTGTAAGCATCTTGGCTGATCGGCGGCGCGAAAAAGGAGTTTTCTCGCTCCATGATTCTTGAACTCACCCTTCGTGTTCTTCGTGAACTTCGTGGTTAATTTGATTTGATGTTTATTACCACGAAGAGCACGAAGGGCACGAAGATATATGCATCGAATAAGTGCCCGGAAAAAACCAGCATCTATTGAAGCATAGCATATTATAAGGCAGTGATAAATCCGCCCGCCTAAAGGCGGGGGCTTTAACCTTGGGAAATATTACCTGTTTTGAAAATTAAGATTTCTGCAATTCGGATTTGCTTCGAATTTCGGATTTCGTGCTTCGAATTTATTACTTGGGGGCATTGTTGATAAAAATACGAACCGATCACCCCGCAGGGATCAAGACCGACCTCCTGGTGCTGGTTGCCTGTGAAGACCAGGCCGCATACCTGGATCCCCAGCTGCAGGAACTGGCGGATCGGGCCCACGACTGGCCGGAGTTTGCCGGTAAATCCGGCGATGAACTGCTGATTTATGAACCCCAGGGGGTTAAGTCAAAGCGGGTGCTGGTCCTGGGCGTGGGCAAGGCAGACTCCGCAGACCGCGAGGAACTGCGCAAGGCTGCGGGCCGGGCGGTCAACCGGGTGCTCAAGTCGAGCCTGACCTCGTTGCTGTTTTGCATCCCGGAGTTCAAAAACGAGAACATCGACCGGCGGGCGGCTGCCGAGGCCATGATGGAAGGCGCGGTGCTGGCCAACTACCGGTTTGATTTGTATAAAAAGGAAAAACGGCACAAGCCGATCAAGACCATCCTGTTTTATGCGGACGCCGATTTTGCCGGCAGGGCCCGGCGCCTGGCCGAGCACGCCGAGATCGTGTGCACGGGCACGCTTCTGGCCAGGGACTGGGTGAGCATGCCGCCCAACGACAAGCGCCCCGCCCGGTTTGCCCGCTCCATTGCCAAGGCCGCGGAAAAGGAGCCGCTTGAAACCGTGGTCCTGGACACCGGGGATTTGAAGAAAAACCGGATGCACGCCATGATGGCTGTTTCCGCCGGCAGCAGCAGCCGGCCGCAGATGGTGGTGCTTGATCACAGGCCCCGGGAATATGACAAGACCGTTGTGCTGGTGGGAAAAGGGGTCACTTTTGACGCCGGCGGCATCAACCTCAAGCCCGCCGGCAGCATGGAGTCCATGAAGCAGGACATGGCGGGCGCCGCTGCCGTGGCCGCAGCGCTGATTTCCGCGGCCAGGGCGGGATACGGACAAAGGCTGGTGGGTGTTATCCCCCTGGTGGAAAACATGCCCTCTGGCAGCGCCTGTCGGCCCGGGGATATCGTGAAAACCGCTTCCGGAAAGACCGTGGAGATCGGAAACACCGACGCAGAGGGGCGCATGATCCTTGCCGACGGCCTGCATTATGCTATTTCCCAATACAATCCGGATATGATCATTGACATGGCGACTTTGACCGGTTCGTGCGTGGTAGCCCTGGGAGAAAACATTGCCGGTGTGTTTTCCACCGACGAGGCGCTTGCCGGGCAGATCGTGGTCTCGGGCGGAAAAACCCATGAGCGCTGCTGGTCCATGCCCATGCCCGAAGACTATCGCGAGCTTTTAAAAAGCGATTTCGCGGATATCAAAAACGTCGGCAAAAACCGCTATGCCGGCGCCATTGCCGCGGCCCTGTTTCTCTCGGAATTTACCGGCAAAACGCCATGGGCCCATATCGACATTGCCGGTCCGGCTTACGGCTCGGGCGGCAGTGATTATTGCCAGCCCGGGGGAACGGGCTTCGGGGTAAGGCTGCTTGTTGACGTGATTGAAAATCTCTAAAAACCAAAGGAAGGATTGCACATGGAGAAGATACTTGTAACCGGCGCGGCCGGGTTTATCGGTTTTCACCTGGCAGCCCGGCTGGCGGATGAAGGCTACACGGTTGCGGGCCTGGACAACCTCAATGACTACTATGACGTGGCGCTGAAAAAGGCCCGCCTGGCAATCCTTGAAAAAAAGCCCAAATTTTCTTTTTATCAGATTGATCTGAGCGATCTGGGCGCGTTAAACCAACTGTTTGAAGCCGGAAGGTTTGACACGGTGGTCAACATGGCCGCCCAGGCCGGGGTGCGCTATTCCCTGGAAAACCCGCACGCCTATGTGGAGGCCAACCTGGTGGGGTTTGTCAACCTGCTGGAATGCTGCCGACACCACTCGGTCGGGCACCTGGTGTTTGCCTCTTCGAGCTCGGTTTACGGCGCAAACACGAAAATGCCGTTTTCCGTGCATGACAATGTGGACCACCCTGTCTCCCTGTATGCGGCCAGCAAGAAATCAAACGAACTGTTGGCCCATACCTACAGTCATCTTTACGGCCTGCCCTGCACCGGGCTGCGGTTTTTCACGGTTTACGGACCCTGGGGGAGGCCGGACATGGCGCTTTTCCTGTTTACCCGGGCCATTTTGAACAACGCGCCCATCCAGGTATTTAACCACGGCAAAATGAAGCGGGATTTTACGTATATCGACGATATTATCGAGGGCGTGGTGTGGGTTATGGCTAAACATCCGGCCCCGGATCCAAAGTGGTCCGGCGATGATCCGGATCCGGGCACCTCGTATGCCCCTTACCGCATTTATAATATCGGCAACAACCGCCCGGAGCAGTTGATGCGCTTTATCGAGGAACTCGAAGCAGTTCTGGGACAAGAGGCGCAAAAGGAGTTCCTGGATCTGCAGCCCGGGGACGTGCCCGCCACGTGCGCGGATATCGACGATTTGTACGATGCCGTGGGATTTAAGCCGGTAACGCCCATTGAAACCGGCATCCGCCGCTTTGTGGCGTGGTACCGCGAGTATTACGGGGTCTGATTTCGTACATGCAGAAGGCACTGATCATCATCGGCATTGCCATCGTCCTGGCGGGCCTTTTCTGGCCGTGGCTGGCCAGGCTCCCCATCGGCCGCCTTCCCGGAGACATCATCATCGACCGGCCCGGGATGAAGGTCTACATCCCCATTACCACCATGATCCTGGTGAGTGTCATCATCTCGATCATCATGTGGATCCTGCGAAAGTAACGGCACAATTCCAACCATGTAAAAGGACAGATTTGAAATCTGTCCCAGACCTGTTTTTGTCTTTATTCGAATTTCGGATTTCGTGCTTCGAATTTATGGTCGAAATTTTTGGACAGGGCCGAAAAAGCGTTCTTTTCTGCCCGAAATAAGTGCGGTGGAAAAAGGGGAAAAGTGGTACGCCCGGCAGGATTCGAACCTGCGACTTTCAGCTCCGGAGGCTGACGCTCTATCCTCTGAGCTACGGGCGCACACGGCAAGCACCATAAAGGACGCGCATTTAGAAGTCAAGCAGGAATTGTTATTTTATCCGGCATTCAGCCAGTGCCCTTTTTCCAGGGCCGCCCGGGCCTCGCCCACCACGTATAGAGAACCGGCGATGCACACCACGTCTTCAGGCGAAGTCACGTCCATGGCAGTAAATACGGCCGTTGCCACGTCCTCTATGATCCCGGCGGGGCCTGTAAATTCCCGGGCCGCCTGCAAAAGGGTTTCTGCCGGCAGGCTGCGCTCAATTACCGGCCGGGTAAAAATCAGGCGGTCGCACAGGGGCAGCAGGGACTTGAGCATGGCCATGTAGGGCTTGTCATCGAGAATGCCGATCACCATGGTTACGCGCCGGTTTTCCGCGTAATCGGCAAGAAACGCGGCCAGGCGGCGCGCGGCGATCAGGTTGTGGGCGCCGTCGATGATGATGGACGGTCTGGTATCAAGGATTTCCAGGCGGCCGGGCCATCGGTGGTTTTCCATGCCATTTTTTATGGTATCCAGTGTCAGCGAGACATTCTGCCGCATCAGTATTTCACATGACGCAAGCACGAGCGCGGCGTTATCAAGTTGGTGAATCCCGCGCAGGGAAGAACGCATGTCTGTCCACCTGTGGTCTATGCCGAGGTAGGTAAATCCCGGTTCCCCGCCTTTTGTCTGCTTTCTCCGGATCCGGAAATCCCTGCCTCGGCGGAAAAGCGGTGCGTTCTTTTCAGCCGCGATTTTTTCCAACACGCTTATGGCCGATTTCTGGTGGACCCCGGTTACAGCCGGGGTCTCCGGCTTGATGATCCCGCCTTTTTCCGCTGCGATCTGTGCAATGGTGTTTCCCAGGTAGGATTTGTGTTCCACTGAAATATTGGAAATGACGCACAAGGCGGGCGCCAGAATGTTGGTGGCATCCAGCCGGCCGCCCATGCCGGTTTCAATTACAGCCCAGTCCACCTCTGCTTTATCAAAAGCGTATAAGGCCATGGCAGTGGTATATTCGAAAAACGTGGGCTCCCGCTCAGCCGGGGCAACCGCCTTTACCGCCCGGTATGCCTCAACAACCCCGGAATCCGGAATCTGCTGTCCGTTGATGCATATGCGCTCGTTAAAACGCACCAAATGCGGGGAGGTGTAGAGTCCTGCCCGGTAGCCGGCCGCGTGCAGGATAGCGGCAAGTGCCGAGGCAATGGAGCCTTTGCCGTTGGTGCCGGCCACGTGAATGACGGAAAAATTTTTTTCCGGCCTTCCCAGGCCCGCGAGCATGGTATCAATGATGTCCAGGCCCAGCTTGATGCCGAATCTGCCAAGGGCAAAAATTTCGGCAAGGCACTGGTCATAGGCGCTTTGCGTCATGGCGCTGTCTTTCCGGGAAAATACTGCGTAAAAAACCCGGCGGCAATGACAGCCGGCCGGGTTTTTCAGTAAATATGTCGCTATGCTGCTGCATTGGTGCTGCGGGAATCAGGACCTGCGGGATCGCATGCGCTTCTTGGCTTCGGCGATCCGCTGGCGGCGCAGGGCTTCGCGTTTTTTGCGACGTCTGTATTCGCTGGGCTTCTCGTAGTTCTTCTTCAGCCGCAACCGCTTGAACATGCCGTCATTCTGAATTTTTTTCTTCAGGACGCGCATGGCCTTTTCAAGATCGTTGTCTTCTACTTTGACCGCGATTTCCTTCAAATATTTCAACCCCCTTTACAAAAAGATTTGGTTACCTTGTATCTTAAGATGTTATGCAGAAATGTCAAACCATCGAAACCCTGCAGCTCCAGACGTCCGCCGGAACAAAACTATGCGGGAAGCTTGGAGACCAGCTCATCTGCAACTTCCTTGACGCTGTTTTTGCCGTCAAGGGTTATATACTGCATGTTCGGGTCTTTTTCGGCCACATCCCGGAAGTAATACGCCGCGGCCAGGGTACCGCTTTCCGAATCATAGTAAATGCCGTGGCGCTTGTCGATGGCCGCCTCGTCCTGGTCATCTGAGCGGGTCTGCAGTTCGCCGCCGCATACCCGGCACTTGTCCCCGTCGGGCTTGATGGCGTCAATAAAGATGTTGTTGGGATGGTTGTTGTCGTTGACACATAGCCGGCGGCCCATGATCCGGTTTTTGGCGATTTCCCGGTCCAGCTCGATTTCCACGACGATATCCAGGTTCATCCCCTCTTTTTTCAGCGCTTCGTGGAGCTTGACGGCCTGGTTCTTGTTTCTGGGAAAGCCGTCCAGGAGCCATCCGTTCTTGCAATCGTCTTCTTTGAGCCGATCGAGGATCATCGGGATGGTGATATCGTCGGGCACGAGCTCGCCCTTGTCAATGTAGGCCTTGGCCTGTTTGCCCATTTCGGTCCCGCCCTTGATGTTTTCCCGGAAAATGGCACCGGATTCAATATGCGGAGTGTTGAATTTTTCCTTGAGAATCGCTCCCTGTGTGCCCTTGCCGCTTCCGTTGGGCCCGAAAAACAAAATGTTCATAGCCGCTTACTCCTTTTGCCAGAGGTTTACATCAATGCCGAAAACCGTTTTACGGGTATCATTTGCAAAATGCATTTCAATACTAAAAAGGATGTTTGCTGTCAAGCCCAGTTTGAACGGGTATACAAAAAACTCGGATAAGGCGAGTCGGGCACGCTTTTTCTGTGTTGTTCACCTGCTGGATTTTTCGAGATTTTTTTTGACAAACGCCAGGGCCTGCTCCCTGTTTTCCAGGTTTCCGGCCAGCCGTTTTTCCTCCACCTGGCGCAGAATCCGGGCAAATTGCGGCGAGGGCGTAAGGCCGAATTCTTCGATGAGGTCGCGGCCGGTAATCAGGGGCGGGCGGCGGGCGGCGGGCAGGTGCTCGTTTGCATATTCGGAAAGAAGCATGCGGGCAAAATCCGCAAAACCGGAGCCATCCGATTCCTTTTTGCCCGCCATGTCCGCGGCTGCCAGCAGGAGCAGCTCCGGCGTCCAGGGCGCGGTTTTCATGAAAAACCGGCTGACGGTCTCGGACCGGAGCTTTGCCTGCCGATGAAGAAGATACAAAAACAGCGGCCGCAGGTGATTTTTGACCAGAAAAACCACGTATTCGTTGTCCGCATTGGAAAAGCGCATGCGCCGGTTGATTTCCCGGGCCATTTCGGCGCCCCCGGTTTCGTGTCCGTAAAAATGGATACCGCCGTGTTCATCCGCGGTTTTGCACCGGGGCTTGCCTATATCATGGATGAGCGCGGCATGCTTGATCAGGACCAGGTTTTCCGGGTCTGCCTGCAGATACCGGTTTTCCCGGTCGGGGCTCAGAGCCGGGGCATTTTCGCGCAGCATTTGTTCCAGCCTCTGGCATACCTGCATGGTATGTTCAAATGCATCCGCCCGGTGATGCTGATTCTGGGTGCAGCCCCGGAGCTCTCCGAGTTCCGGGATCAGGGCTTCGAGCAGGCCGCTTTGGTGCATCTGCCAAAGCAGGTCCGTGGAATCCGGGGTTTTCAGCAGCTTCAGCCATTCTTCCCGGATGCGCTCGCCGGCGACTCCGGCAATTTTTTGCGGCCGCCGGGCAATGGCGGCCAGGGTCTGGTGCTCCACGGAAAAGTCCAGGACCGCGGCCATTCGAAAAGCACGGAGCAGTCGGAGCGGATCGGCGTCAAATGCCCCGGGCGCAACCATGCGCACCAGGCGTTCGGCCAGGTCTTTTCTGCCGCAGGCCGGATCAATGATTTCTTCGGTTTTGACATGGAGCCCCATGGCATTTATTGTAAAGTCCCGGCGCAGCAGGTCATTGGTGATGTCTTTTCCCTGGATAGCCGATACGTCATAGGTTTCCGTGCCGGTAACGATGCGATACACGCATTGGCCGGGTCTGCCCATGACCACGACCCGCCTGCCGGCCGCAGCGGCAATGGATTCGGCGACCCCGGCGGGATCTCCGGTGACAGCCAGGTCATAATCCGCAGTTGGCCTGCCGATCATCCAGTCGCGCACGGTTCCGCCCACCAGATAAATGCCGGGCTTGCGGGGTAAAAATTTCGGGTTGATTAAAATCATTTTTTCGGGTAAGAGGTTATTTCTTTTATTACCGCTACTCATTAGCGGAAAAGATACGCTGTTGCAATGAATATCAAAGATTCCCGCACAGACGGCTGCCGCCGCCTGCCTAAACTCGGTGTGACCGGCGGCGTGGGCTCGGGCAAGTCGCTGGTGTGCCGGCGGCTCCAGGAACTCGGCGTATCGGTGTGCAGCGCCGATGAGCTGGCACGACAGGCAGTTGAGCCCGGAACTAAAGCTTACGATCAAATCGTGCACCACTTTGGCCGGCAAGTCCTGACCCCTGACGGAGGCATCGACCGGGCCGGCCTGCGCCGGATTATCATTGGCGATGACGCGGCCCGGAAAACCCTGGAAGGCTTTGTTCACCCCGAGGTAATGCGGCAGATGGAAAAGCATTTTGCGGACGCAGAAAAACAAGGGGCATCCATGGCCGCCGCTGAAGTCCCGTTATTGTTTGAAGCCGGCCTGGAATCGTTTTTCGATGCGGTCATCCTGGTCAGCGGGGACATGGAGAATCGGCTTCAGCGGGTGATGGACCGGGACAATGTGAGCCGGCAGGAGGCCGGGGCGTTGATGAAGACCCAGATGCCCGAAGCGCAGAAACGAAAACGCGCGGATTATGTTATTGACAACAACGGGAGCATCGGTCGAATGCAGGAGGAAGTGGACCGGATTTATGCAGAATTGCGCGCGGCATGTAAAAAATAAGGGCGAAAATGATTGACATGTAAATCTTTGTGTCTTATTCATTAAATAAACGTACATGCCTCCCGGACGTTTAATATCGTTGTCGCGTTTCCTTCTTAAACATCTTAAATCAGGCCTCTTATTACCTAATTCTTGAATAGACACAAATGCTTGTGATTTGTCGCTGCAGATGCCCCGCAAAAGCGGATTTCGGTAATTGACTGCCGAAAATCGGCGCGGGAGGCGCGGGTGCAGCCGCAATATTATGCAATATTGAATCACGATTGTACTTTTGTATCAATCGTTCAGGGTAAAAATTAGGAGAAAAAACAGGGAATGGTACTAAATGAACATTGTTGAATTAAAAAACAAAAAAATTAACGAACTCACCCGGATGGCCAAGAAGTTCAACATTGAAAACGTTGGCCGGATGCGCAAGCAGGAGCTGATTTTTTCCCTGCTGCAGGCGCACATTGAAAAAAACGGTTTGATCTACGGCGAGGGGACCCTGGAAATCCTGCCGGACGGATTCGGGTTTTTGCGGTCTCATGACTGCAACTATCTTCCGGGACCGGATGATATTTACGTATCTCCCTCCCAGATCCGCCGCTTCAGCCTGAAGACGGGAGACACCGTATCCGGGCAGATCCGCCAGCCCAAGGAATCGGAAAGATATTTCGCCCTGCTCAAGGTGGAGGCGATCAATTTCGAGGAGCCCGAGTCCGCGCGGGAAAAGATCCTGTTTGACAACCTCACGCCGCTGTTTCCGGAAAAGAAGGTCAAGCTGGAACGGGAGCCGGACAATTACTCCATGCGGATCATGGACCTGATGACGCCGCTGGGTTTCGGCCAGCGCGGGTTGATCGTTTCCCCGCCCCGAACCGGAAAAACCATGCTCCTTAAAAATATCGCCAACAGCATCATCGGCAACCATAAAAATGTTATGCCGTTTGTGGTGTTAATTGATGAACGCCCGGAAGAAGTCACGGACATGCAGCGCTCCGTGGATGCCGAAGTTGTCAGCTCCACTTTTGATGAGCCGGCCGAGCGCCACGTGCAGGTGGCCGAGATGGTGGCCGAGAAGGCCAAGCGCCTGGTGGAGCACAAAAACCACGTGGTCATTTTGCTCGACAGTATTACGCGACTGGCCCGGGCATACAACATGACGGTGCCTTCCAGCGGCAAGCTGCTTTCCGGCGGTGTGGATGCAAATGCCCTGCACAGGCCCAAGCGGTTCTTCGGGGCCGCCCGAAATATCGAGGAAGGCGGCAGCCTCACGGTTATCGCAACGGCCCTGATTGACACCGGCAGCCGGATGGACGAGGTGATCTTTGAGGAATTCAAGGGCACGGGCAACATGGAGCTGCACCTGGACCGTAAGCTGTCGGACCGCCGCATGTACCCGGCCATTGACATCAATCGCTCCGGTACCCGAAAGGAAGAACTGCTCCTGGACGCGGACGCGCTAAACCGGGTCTGGATCCTGCGCAAGCTGCTTTCTCCCTTAAATCCTGTTGACAGTCTTGAGTTTTTGCTCGATAAGATGAAGGGCACGAAAACGAACAAAGAGTTTCTGGACGCAATGAACTCGTAATTCAGGAGTCAGGAGTCAGAAGTCAGGAGTCAGAATTTAGGAGTCTTTGCATGATGAAATTTCAAATATCTTTGGATAGACTTTTTACGAAGCCGTCAACCCTGAACCTTGAACGTTGAACTTTAAACCTTGAACTTTAAATATTGAGGTGCGTGAGATGAAAAAAGACATTCACCCGAAATACCAGGAAACAACCATCCACTGTGCATGCGGCAACGAAATTACCGTGGGCTCCACCCGCGACAATATTTCCGTGGAAATCTGCTCCCAGTGCCATCCATTTTACACCGGCAAGCAGAAGCTGGTGGACTCGGCCGGCCGGATTGAGCGGTTCCGCCGCAAATATGCGCAAGCCGGTTATCAGCCCAAGGGCAAAAAGTAAACAGGCGCTGATCGTCCATGTTTGAACGTTTAGAGGGAATTGAAAAGCGCTACGCGGAGCTGGAGACCCTGCTTTCAGATCCTGCGGTGGTAGGCGACCGGGAGCTGTATCCCAAGTACGTCCGGGAGCACTCGGAACTGGGAAAGATCGTCGAGGTTTACCGGCAGTACCGCCAGGTGTGCCAGGAGCTTGAACAGAGCCGGGAATTGCTTTCAGACAGCGACCCGGAGATCCGGGATATGGCCAAAAGCGAAATCGAATCGCTTAATGCCCGGAAGGCCGAACTGGAAGCATCCCTGAAAAAGCTGCTGATTCCCAAGGATCCCAATGACGAAAAAAACGTGATCCTCGAAATCCGCGCCGGAACCGGCGGCGAAGAGGCCAGCTTGTTTGCCGGGGACCTGTTCCGCATGTATTCCCGGTACGCAGAATCCAAGGGCTGGAAAGTGGAGCTCATTGATACCCACTGGACGGACTCGGGCGGCTTCAAGGAAGTCATTGCCATGGTCAAGGGCAGGGGTGCCTACAGCAATCTGAAATACGAAAGCGGCACCCATCGGGTGCAGCGGGTGCCCAGCACCGAAACCCAGGGCCGGATTCATACCTCTGCGGTTACCGTGGCGGTTCTGCCCGAAGCCGAGGACGTGGAGGTCAACCTTGATCCCAACGACGTCGAGGTGGATGTGTTCCGCTCCAGCGGTCCGGGCGGGCAGTCGGTTAACACCACGGACTCCGCTGTCAGGCTCACCCATTCACCCAGCGGACTGGTGGTCACCTGCCAGGATGAAAAATCCCAGCACAAAAACAAGGCAAAGGCCATGCAGGTGCTGCGGGCCCGGCTCTACGACATCCAGGTCCAGGAGCAAAATGATAAGATCACCCAGGAGCGGCGCAACCAGGTGGGCAGCGGGGATAGAAGCGAGCGGATCCGGACCTACAATTTTCCGCAGGGACGCGTGACCGATCACCGGATCGGACTGACCCTGTATAAGCTCGAGCAGGTGCTGCAGGGCGCCCTGGATGAAATCGTCGACGAGCTGACCACCCATTACCAGGCACAGGCTTTACAGAATGCCGAATCACAAGTCGCAGAAACCGCAGACCTGGACCGTTCTTGACGCACTTCAATGGACGGCCGGGTATTTTGACACCCACCATATCGATTCCCCCCGTCTGACAGCCGAAATCCTTCTTGCAGCCGTTCTGGGGCTGCAGCGCATTGATTTATATATCCGGCACGATCAGCCGTTGTCGGGCCCCGAGCTGGCAGGCTACCGGGAAATGATCCGCCGGCGGGTGCGCCGCGAACCCGTGGCTTACATTCTCCGGGAAAAGGAGTTCTGGGGCCGGGAATTTTTGGTTACCCCGGACGTGCTGATCCCGCGCCCGGAGACCGAGCACCTGGTGGAGGCAGCCCTGGCGCGTCTGCCCGATGAAACCGACCCCGCCAGGCGGGTGATCGACCTGGGCACTGGCTCCGGCGCCGTAGCGGTCTCGCTGGCAGCAGATCGGCCCGGGCATATTTATTTTGCAGTGGACCGCTCGCATGCAGCCCTGCGGGTGGCCCGGAAAAACGCTTGGCAAAACGGGGTTTCCGGCCGTATTCATTTTTTTGCCGGCAGCTGGATGGAAGCCATCCGGCAAGATGGTCCCGGATTTGACCTGATCGTATCCAATCCGCCGTACGTGCCTTCCGGGCAGATCGGGGAACTGCAGCCAGAGATCCACGATCATGAACCCCGCATGGCCCTGGACGGGCAGGGCAGGGGGATGGCGGCGATCGAGACAATTATCCGCGGGGCGCCGCAACACCTGGCCCCGGGAGGGGTTCTGCTGCTGGAAATCGGATACGATCAGAAGGCGGCGATCCTGGAATTTTCCGATCAGGTCGGCGTTTACGGGGATCCCGGGTTTATACGGGATTATGCCGGCCATGACCGGGTCGCGATATTGCAGAAAATGTGATAATAAAAATATTGCGGACCCGGATCTGTTTTGTTATAGGTAGTCAATTTTTGAACCAACTACACACGCCTTTGGACCGGCTTGCTACGGTGCTTTTTTTGAAAAGTCGGCGGCCGGGGGGATAAAGGCGGTGGCATCCAAAAACCGCAGCAAAAGGAGTATGACCATGGCGTACGTGACAATGAAGGAACTGCTCGAGGCGGGTGTCCATTTCGGTCACCAGACCCGGCGATGGAATCCCAAGATGAAAAAGTACATCTTCGGGGCCAGAAACGGGATTTACATTGTTGATCTGCAGCAGACGGTCCGGATGTTTCGGACCGCCTATGACTTTGTGGCAGATACGGTGGCAGGCGGCAAAAGCGTGCTTTTCGTGGGCACCAAGAAGCAGGCGCGGGAATCGATCTACGAGGAAGCCAATCGGTGCGAAATGTTTTACGTGCACAACCGATGGATCGGCGGGATGCTCACCAATTTTCCAACGGTGAAAAAAAGCATCGAGCGGCTCAATTACTTAAATACCATTGAAAACGACGGCTCCATTAACATGTACCCCAAGAAGGAACGGGTATATATGTTAAAGGAGCGGGCCAAGCTGGACAGCAACCTCGGCGGTATTCGCGCCATGAAGAACCTGCCCGGTGCGATGTTTATCGTGGACCCCAAAAAAGAGGCCATCGCCGTGCGCGAGGGCATCCGGCTGGGGATTCCGGTGGTGGCCGTCGTGGACACCAACTGCGATCCGGACACGATCGATTACGTGATCCCGGGCAATGATGATGCCATCCGCTCTATCCGGCTCATTACCTCCAGGATTGCGGATGCTGCAATCGAGGGCGCCCAGCGCCGGGAGGAAAAGCTGCAGGCCGAGAAGGACAAGCAGGCCGAGGAGACCGAACAGCAGGCCGAGGGCACGGTTGAACGCCGCATGATGGAAGAAGACGAACAGGGACCGGTGGTCGAGGTGATCCGCAAGGCATCGGCCGGCAAGGAGTCTGATGCAGCCGACACCCAGGCGGAAGCACCCGGAAAATCCGAAGAATCTGAAGAAGCGGCAAATACAGGAGAGTAATGATGGCAACGATAAGTGCAGATATGGTCAAGCAGCTCCGCGACCGGTCCGGGGCCGGGATTATGGACTGCAAGGAAGCACTCACCGAGTGCGAAGGCGATATGGAAAAAGCAGCCGATTACCTGCGTAAAAAAGGGCTTGCCACCGCGAAAAAGCGGGCCGGCAAGGTGGCCGCAGACGGCGTTATCCAATCCTATATTCACATGGGCGGCAAAATCGGGGTGCTCGTGGAAGTCAACTGCGAAACCGATTTTGTGGCCAAGACCGACGAATTCAAGGAGTTTGCCAAGAATATTGCCATGCATATCGCGGCTTCCAGCCCGCTCGGCGTGGTCCCGGAAGATATTCCGGAGGACGCGGTCGCCCGGGAAAAGGAAATCTATCGCCAGCAGGCGCTTGAAATGGGCAAGCCCGAGGATGTTGCAGAGAAAATCGTCGAAGGCAAGATGAACAAATTCTACAAGGAATCGTGCCTGATGAACCAGCTCTACATCCGGGACACGAACCTGACGATTTCAGACGTGATCAACGAAATGATCGCAAAAACCGGTGAGAAAATCACCATTAACCGGTTTGCCCGCTTTCAGATCGGGGAGAGCTGAAATTTTGGAGCAACCCAAGTTTTCGCGCGTACTACTTAAGTTAAGCGGCGAAGCCCTCATGGGCGATGAGCAGTACGGCATCAGCCCGGAGACCCTCCGCTATGTGGCCGAGGAAGTAAAATCCATCGCCGCACTCGGCGTGGAAACTGCTCTGGTGGTGGGAGGCGGCAATATATTCCGGGGCATGGCCGGAAGTTCCCAGGGAATGGATCGGGCTTCGGCCGACTATCTGGGCATGCTGGCCACGGTAATGAACAGCCTGGCCCTCCAGGATGCCCTGGAAAAAGTCGACGTGCCCACGCGGGTACTTTCGGCCATTTCCATGCACCAGATGGCCGAGCCCTATATCCGCCGCAGGGCCATTCGGCACCTGGAAAAGGGAAGGGTGGTGATATTTGCCGCAGGTACCGGAAATCCGTATTTTACCACGGATACGGCCGCAGTTTTAAGAGCCGCGGAAATACACGCCGAGGTATTGCTCAAGGCCACCAAGGTCGACGGCGTCTATGACATGGACCCGGTGCATGACAAGGCGGCCCGGTTTATCGACAACATCGATTACATGTCTGTGCTGGAAAAGCGGCTGCACGTCATGGATTCCACCGCGATTTCGCTGGCCATGGATAACCGGCTGATGCTGGTGGTTTTCAATCTCAAGCAGCAAGGCAATACCCGCGGTGTGATCTGCGGGGAATCCATCGGCACGCGCATTTACGAAATTACCCAGTAGGGATAAGTTTTCCCGTATTCCGGGGACAGATAAAATTTGCGTCCCCATTCGGGCGCAACATAATGGCACAGATTCCGGATCTGGACACACCTTGAACCTTGAACTTTGAACCTTGAACCTTGAACAGGTGAGCGGCCATGATCGATTCGATTATCAGCGAAGCAAAGGAAAAGATGAACAAGTCGGTGGACGCGCTGAAAAAGGATCTCCAGAAGATCCGTACCGGGCGCGCCTCGTTGAGCATCCTGGATGACGTGCGGGTGGATTATTACGGTACGCCCACTCCGCTGAACCAGATCGCCTCGCTTTCGGTCCCGGAAAGCCGTTTAATTACAATTCAGCCCTGGGATCCGTCGGCGGTCAAGGAGATCGAAAAAGCGATCATGAAATCCAACTTGGGGCTGACGCCTTCAAGCGACGGAAAAATTATCCGCATTACCATTCCACCGCTGACCGAGGACCGGCGCAAGGACATTGTCAAGCAGGTCAACAAGACCTGCGAGGACTACCGGATCGCGGTGCGCAATATCCGCAGGGATGCCAACGATTCGTTAAAGACCCTCAAAAAGGACGGGGATGCCTCGGAAGACGATGTCGGCAAGGGTTTTGACGAAGTTCAGAAGCTGACCGACGAGCATATCAAGCAGATCGACGAGATATACAAGGACAAGGAAAAGGAGATCCTTGAAGTCTAAGTCTGCAGACAGTGCCGCTCCGGACCCCTCGGACCTGCCGGGGCACGTTGCCGTGATCATGGACGGCAACGGCCGGTGGGCGAAAAAGCGCATGTTAAACCGGGTAAAAGGCCATGAACGCGGGGCGGATACGGTGCGCACGGTGGTTCGCACGAGCAGGGAGATCGGCCTCCAATACCTGACGCTGTATGCTTTTTCCACCGAGAATTGGCAGCGGCCGCAAACCGAAGTTACTGCCCTGATGACCCTGCTGAAGCGTTTTTTGGACTCGGAAACCCGGGAGATGGTGGATAACAATATCCGCTTGAACGTTATCGGTGAAAAAGAGCGCCTGTCTGAGGATGTACAGACTGTACTCGATCAGACCCTGTCGGCCACAGGCGGCAATGACGGGATGTGCCTGACACTGGCGCTGAGCTACGGCGGGCGCGCCGAGATCGCCAGGGCGGCACAGGCCGCGGCGCAGGCGGTCAAGGACGGACAAATCGATGTCAAGGAAATTACCCCGGAATACCTGGCCGGGTATTTGTATACATCGGAAATCCCGGACCCGGAACTGCTCATCCGCACCAGCGGGGAAATGCGGGTCAGCAATTTCCTGCTGTGGCAGATCGCCTACACGGAAATTTTTGTCACGCCCACCCTATGGCCGGATTTTACCCGCGAGGAATACCTCGATATTCTGAAGCACTTTAAGGATCGGGAACGCCGCTTCGGCCGGGTTTCGTCCTGATAAAACTGCTTTTGAGCAGTTTTTCCGCCCATATACAAGCTCAATTATCCAGCCGGGATGAGATGCCATGCACTTAAAACGTTGGATTACAGCCATTGTCGCCATACCGGTACTGGTCCTCCTGATCATCAAGGGGCCCCCTGCGGTTTTTGCCGGGTTGATTGCACTTATTGCCATCCTTTCCATGTGGGAGTATTTCTACATTGTCTCAAGCGGCCACAAAACCGCTCAGTTGAAACCGATTCCCGTTGCCGGGGCTGCAGCCGGATTGCTTGTGATCGCGGCAGCCCTCTATGGCGCCTTTTCGGTGATGCTTCTGCTGGTGTTTGCTTCTCTGGGCATCGGCGCATTGCTGTCAATGCCTGCTTACCGGTCCGGGCCGCAGATCATGGAAACCGTGGCAAGACAGGTCCAGGGCGTGGTCTACATCCCGCTTGCCCTTGCCACGCTGGTGCTGCTGCGGAGCCGGCCCGACGGGCTGACATGGATTTTTTTCGTGCTGTTTGTGGTGTTTTTGGGAGATGTGGCCGCCTTTTACGTGGGCACCTACCTGGGCCGGCACAAGCTCAGTCCGGCCATCAGCCCGGGTAAAACCGTGGAAGGTGCGCTCGGGGGCCTGGCGGTCAATATCGTGGTTGCCCTGGTTTTTAAAACCCTGCTGCTGCCGGAGCTTTCGAGCGGATTTGTGGTGTTATTCGCCCTGGCGCTCGGGATTGCCGGCCAGATCGGGGATCTTTTTGAATCCGAGCTCAAGCGGGCTGCAGGCATCAAGGACTCGGGGGGAATTCTGCCGGGCCACGGCGGCATGCTGGACCGCGTGGATGCGCTGATCTTTGCTTCGCCCGTGGCGTATGCTTTTTATCTGTTTGTATTTTAGCCTAGTGCCCATCCAGAAATGGCTAATTTGCCCAATTTCTGCGTCAGGCGAAAATTTTAATCCTCAAAATACTTAGAGTATTCCTGCGGTTAAAATTTTCGCCTTCCTTGAACTTGAACAAATTATCCGATCTCTGGATGGACACTATCCTAAATTAAGCGTTTCAAATTTTTACACGGGTCAATTTAGGTTTAGACATTGGGTAGGTATTTTACCACCACGAAGCACACGAAGTGCACGAAGGAGACATTGTTCCGTCTCATGGAATTTCTCCTTCTTCGTGTTCTTCGTGCCCTTCGTGGTTGCTGTTTTAAGAGTTTTTCTTGTATCTGATAATATGAAGCCATAAGCATGAGTCCTCGGCAAATAGCCATACTCGGATCCACGGGGTCCATCGGGCAAAGTACGCTTTCAGTGCTGGCCCGGTTTCCGGAGCGTTTCTCGGTCAGGGTGCTGACCGCCGGGGGCAATATTGATCTTCTGGCCCGGCAGATCCGGGAGTTTGGGCCGGATATGGCAGTGGTCTACGATGAGGCCGGGGCTGAAGCGTTAAGGCAGATGCTGCCTGCAGATATTTCCACCGAGATCCTTTTCGGGGCGGATGGATACCGCGCGGCTGCCGAATACCCGCCGCTGGACACGGTTGTTTCCGCCATGGTGGGTTCCGCCGGACTGCTGCCCACCCTGGCCGCGATTTGTGCAGGCAAGGACGTTGCCCTTGCAAACAAGGAAACCCTGGTCATGGCCGGAGACCTGGTCATCCGGGAAGCTGCGGCCCGCGGGGTGCGCATCCTGCCGGTGGACAGCGAGCACAGCGCCATCTTCCAGTGCATTTGCGGAAACCGGGAGGAGGATATCAATCGGATCCTGCTGACCGCATCCGGCGGGCCGTTTTTAAATCTGCCCGGTGCGGATTTTTCAAAAATTACGCCGGCCGACGCCCTGGACCATCCCACTTGGCAGATGGGCGACAAGATCACCATCGATTCGGCCACCCTGATGAACAAGGGCCTGGAGGTGATTGAGGCCGGGCACCTGTTTGCCTTGAGCGCCGATCAGATCGAGGTGGTCATTCACCCGCAGAGTATCGTGCACTCCATGGTGGCTTATCGCGACGGCACGGTTATGGCCCAGATGGGCCTGCCGGACATGAAGGCGGCAATTGCCTATGCGCTTTCATGCCCGGAGCGGTTGCCGCTGGGACTGTCCTGTCCGGATTTTGCCGAGCTCGGGCAACTGGTTTTTCAGGCGCCGGACGCTGAGAAATTTCCGTGCCTGGCCCTGGCATATACGGCCTGCAGACAGGGCGGCACCATGCCGGCGGTGATGAACGCGGCAAACGAGGTGGCCGTGGCCGCATTTCTGGACGGCGCAATCGCCTTTGACCGCATTCCTTCATTAATCGGTCGTGTAATGGATCAATACGAGCCGGTGATAGCGCAGGACGTGGAAGACATACTGGAAGCAGACCGATGGGCCCGGCAGGCTGCACAAGCCCTGACGGCCCCATTTGGTCACGATACGGGGTAGATGAGATGAGCATGGTAATCGGCCTGGTGATTGTACTGGGCGTATTGATATTTTTTCACGAACTCGGGCATTTCGTGATGGCCAAGGCTTTTGGGGTGGGCGTGGAGCGCTTTTCCCTGGGGTTCGGCCCCAAGCTGGCCACGAAAAAGGTCGGGCGCACCGAGTACTGCATTTCGGCGCTGCCGCTTGGCGGGTATGTAAAAATGGTGGGCGAGCAGCCGGATGCGGAGATCGCCCCGGAAGACATGGAATTTTCCTTTACCCACAAGCCCGTGTGGCAGCGGATGTTAATTGTGGCAGCCGGGCCGGTTTTCAACTTCATGCTGTGCATCCTCATATTTTTCGGCATTTTCAGCACTACCGGGGTGATGAGCATGAAGCCCGTGATCGGCGAGGTCAAGGCAGATACCCCGGCACAGGCCGCAGGGCTAAAAAGCGGCGACACCATTGTGGCCGCAGAAGGCGATGCCATTAAAACCTGGTCCGGGATGGCAGAAGTGATCGCAGACAGCCAGGGAAACCCGGTTTCCTTTACAATCCAGCGGGACGGCCGCCGGATCGAAAAGACCGTCAAGCCGGAAAAAAATACGGTCGAGGACATCTTCGGTGAATCCCACGAGCGGTACTTGATCGGGGTTTCCGCGGCCGGCGAGACCCTCGCTGAGCGCCTCAACCCGATTTCGGCAATGGGGGAAAGCCTTTCCAGGACCTATCTGATCATCAAGCTGACGGTGGTTTCCGTGGTTAAGCTCATACAGGGGACTTTGTCCGTGGAAACCCTTGGAGGACCGATCATGATCGCCCAGATGGCAGGCGAACAGGTCCAGCACGGGGCCGTGAACCTGCTGTCCTTTATTGCGCTTGTCAGCGTGAACCTCGGCATTTTAAATCTGCTGCCCGTGCCGGTGTTGGACGGGGGGCACCTGTTGTTTTTTGTCATCGAGGGGGTCAAGGGGAAGCCCGTGTCCCTGCGCACCCGGGAAATCGCCACCCAGGTCGGCATTTTTCTGCTGATGCTGCTGATGGTGTTTGTTTTTTATAATGATATCTCGCGAATTGTATCCGGGTGAAATTATGCCGCACCGACTGGAAATCGCCCTGAAACCGGAGCTTTTTGACGCCGAGGGCGCCGGAATCCAAAGCAAGGCCGCAAACTATTTCAATATCTGCCCGGAGGCGATCCGGACCGTCCATATCGTGACCATTGATGCGGACCTGTCCCCGGATCAGCTCGAAACCGTGCGCACGGAGATTTTTACCAACCCGGTCACCCAAATATCCGATTTTCAGCCCCTGGATCTGGCCTTTGACTGGTGTATCTGGGTGGGCTACCGCCCCGGGGTCAAGGATAATGCCGGGCACACGGCTGTCGAGGCTATGGCGGATGTGCTGGGCATTGGTTTCGGTCCGGAACAGGGCGTGTACACCTCCAGGCGCTTCTGCATCCGGGGCGGGGATTTGCGCCGGCAGGATGCGGAAATCATTGCAAAAGAGCTCCTGTCAAACGACATTATCCAGCAGGTCCGGGTGTATTCCGCAGAAGAATGGGACCCGGACACGGGCGTGGGCATCATTATCCCCAAAGTGCGGCTGGACCACACCCCCACGGTGACCACCATTGCCATTGATTCGGATCAGGCCCTGCAGGAGATAAGCGATGCGCGCAACCTGGCGCTCAATGCCAATGACATTCCCGTGATCCGCAAGTATTTCCTGGAGCCCGAAGTGCAGGCCGAAAGAAGGGCCATGGGGCTGCAAGAACCCACGGACGTGGAACTCGAATACATCTCCCAGGCCAGAAGCGATCACTGCAATCACAACACCTTCCAGGGCCGGTTTTTTTACAGGGACCTGGAAACCGGGCACGCCGAGACCATAGACAACCTGTTTAAAACCTTTATCGAGGCGCCCACGCGCCGTCTCCAGGAGCAAAAGGACTGGGTGGTCTCCGTGCTCTGGGACAATGCCGGGGTCGGGCGATTTGATGAGAATCATTATTACGTGATCACCGGGGAGACCCACAACTCGCCGTCCAACATGGAGGCCTACGGCGGGGCCATTACCGGTATCGTGGGCGTATACCGCGATCCGCTTGGCACCGGAAAGGGATCGCGTCTGATCATGGGCAGTTATGGGTTTTGTGTGGGCGACCGGGACTACACCGGAGAACTCAAGCCCAAACTGCATCCCCGCCGGCTGCTTGACGGCGTGATCGAGGGCGTACGCGACGGGGGCAACAAGAGCGGCATCCCAACGCCTTTCGGCCAGGTGACATTCCATCACGGCTACATGGGCAAGTGCTTGGTATTTGTGACCGCAGTGGGGATGATGCCCGCAACAGTTGCAGGAACGCCTGCAGAGCAGAAAACCACCTCGCCCGGGGAACTGATCCTGATGTGCGGCGGCCGGGTGGGAAAAGACGGCATTCACGGGGTGACCGCATCCTCGGAGATTTTTTCCGAAAGTACGCCCGCCGGGCATGTGCAGATCGGCGACCCCTACACCCAGAAAAAGATGCACGATTTTCTGCTCCAGGCAAGAGACGAGGGCCTTATACGGTTTATCACGGATAACGGCGGCGGGGGGCTGTCTTCCTCGGTGGGCGAATCCGCCCGGTTTTCCGGGGGCTGCGAGGTACAGCTCGACTGCGTGCCGCTCAAATACGCCGGCCTGGACCAGTGGGAAATATGGGTCTCCGAGTCCCAGGAGCGCATGACCGTGGCCGTGCATCCCGATGACGCAGCCCGTTTTTTCGAACTGTCCGGGAAACACGCGGTGGAAAGCACGGTGATCGGCCAGTACACGGATTCCGGAAAACTGCATATAACATACGAAGGCGAGACCTGTGCGTATATCAACATGGATTTTCTCACCCGGGGCTTTCCCCAGTGGGAGTTTGAGGCGCAATGGTCTCCGCCGGAGATGCGGGGGCTGCATGAACCCGTGCTTGGCGAGCCTTCGGATTATGCCGAACTGTTGAAAGATCTCCTGGCCCGGCCCAATATCTGCTCCAGGGAGTGGATCATCCGCCAGTACGACCACGAGGTCCAGGGCACCAGTGTAGTCAAGCCGCTGGTTGGAAGGGACCGGGATGTCAACAGCGATGCAACGGTTCTCCGGCCGGTGCTTTCCTCCGAGCGCGGCCTTGCCTTTTCCCAGGCGCTGCTGCCGTTTTATTCGGCAATTGATGCCTATGACATGACCGCATGCACCATTGACGAGGCGGTGCGCCGCCTGATGGCAGTGGGCGGCGACCCCGAACATATCGGCGGAGTGGACAACTTCTGCTGGCCTAATATCCAGTATGATTCAAAAGGCAACCCGGATGGCAAGTTCAAGGCCGCCCAACTGGTGCGTTCCTGCCGGGCGCTGGCAGATACCTGCCTGGCCTTTGGCATCCCGCTGCTTTCCGGCAAGGACAGCATGTACGTGGACGGTCATTTGCCCGGTGCGTACGGCGAGACCCACAAGCTTTCGGCGCTGGAAACCATGCAGTTTTCCGCCACCAGCGTGATCGCGGACATCGACTGCTGCGTGACCATGGATGTGAAGTTTCCGGGCGATTTGCTCTACGTGCTGGGCGAAACAAAAGACGAACTCGGCGCCTCGGAATACTACGACCGGTTCGGGTACATCGGCCGCAACGTTCCGCGCGCGGAACCCGAAGCGTTTCTGCCCATGTACAGGGACCTGCACCGGGCCGTCTGCCGGCAGCTTGTGACATCGGTGCACGGGGTATACCGGGGCGGCCTGGGCGTGCACCTGGCCTTGTGCGCCATGGCCGGCAATCTCGGGTTGAGCGCGGATCTGGACCGCATCCCGGCACAACAGGATCTGCGGGCCGACCGCCTGCTGTTTTCAGAGACACCGGGCCGGTTCATTGCCGCTGTTTCACCCGAAAACCGGGCGGAATTCGAGTCCCTGCTAAAAAATTATCCCTGCAGATGCATCGGAGAGGTCACGGAGTCTCCCAGGCTTGAAGGCAGATGGAAGGGACGATCCCTGATCTCAGTGCCGGTGACTGATCTCAAATCCGCCTGGAAACAACCATTTGAGAACCTGATATAGCCTGAAGAAGGAGAAGATGGCTTCAAACCGCACAGATAACACCGTCAACGCATTGGTGCTGACCGGATATGGCCTGAACTGCGACGTGGAAACCGCCCATGCCTGCGAACTGGCCGGCGCCCGGGCCAGATGCGTGCATATAAACGACGTGATTTCGGGTGCGGTGGCCCTGGATGATTTTCAGATCATGGTTTTTATCGGCGGCTTCTCCTGGGGCGATGACCACGGCGCCGGCGTGATCCAGGCCGTTCGCATGAAGAAGAACGCAGGCGACAAAATCCTGAAATTCATTGACAGCGGCAACCTGGTGCTGGGCATCTGCAACGGGTTCCAGACCCTTGTCAACCTGGGCCTTCTGCCCGGGTTTGACGACAATTACAGGCACCGATCCGTTGCCCTGACCCACAATGACTGCGGCAACTTCAGAGACGACTGGGTACATCTGCAGATCAACCAGGCATCACCGTGCGTATTTACCAAAGGCATCGATCACCTGGAACTGCCAGTGCGCCACGGGGAAGGCAAGCTCATAGCTGACGGCCCGATAATAGACCGACTGGTAGAGCAAAACCAAGTGGTCTGCAGATACGCCACCCGGGAAGGAACCCCGGCACAAGGCCGATTTCCCGCCAACCCCAACGGCTCCATGCAGGACATGGCAGGCATTTGTGACCCCACCGGCCGCGTCTTCGGCCTCATGCCGCATCCGGAAGCATTCAACCATCCCTCCAACCATCCGGACTGGCCCTTAATTAAACAATCATCCATCGGGCATGCGCAGGCAGATAGTTTACATACCACGGGCATCCGGATTTTTGAAAATGCGGTGAAGTATTTGCTGCAGTAGAATAAATGTAACAGCGCACTCGCTATTAATTTTTTTTATAGCTGTGTATTAAATATTTTTATGTTTTTTAAATTTTTGCCTGCCTGCGAACCCTGCAATTTTTTTCTTTACTTCCTCCCTCTGAATAGCTCCAAATGTAAGATTCTTAATTTGCACCGGAAAATTAAAATATAGGACTCTTGTGCGATCTGGGTCCCAATACAAAAATCGTTTTGGCACAATACTTGTACGAATGTAAATGAATTATAATACCTGCGAGAGGGCACGATGAAACAAAAAAGCGGCTTCACACTAATGGAGTTGATGGTGGCAATCGCGATTATCGGGATTTTAAGCGCGATTGCCGTTCCGAACGTAATTCAGTGGCGCAACAATGCGCAGGCAAATGCCGCGGCCCGCGACATGTATTCCGGCTTTCAAATGGCCAAATCCGAGGCAGTGGAAAATAACATGAACTGTACGATTGTGTTTGATACCACCATCAATGAATACGAGGTTTTTCTTGAAAAGCCGGTATCACCCAATTTGGAGTATGATGCAGGGGAAACGGTATTGAAAACCGTAAGATTTTCGGAATTCGGTAGTGTGCAGATGACGGGGGCCGCTTTTACGCAGAATAATGCAGGTAAGCCGGCGATCACTTTTCGACCTGACGGACTCCCGGTGGACATAAACGGAAATTTGGGCGGCGGAACCGTTTCCCTGTCCGGGGCAACTGATAAGCAGATACAGCTGTCCAACGCCGGAAGCGTGCAGGTTAGCAATAGCTGATATTTTTGGGAGGAATTCGATGCAAACCCCTGTGAACAACCAGAAAGCCTTCAGCCTGATCGAGTTGATGGTGGCCATGGCAATGGCCGGGATCGTGGCGGCAGCAATGTTCGCCTTCCAGCAGAGCCAGGTAAAAACTTATGTCACCCAGGAAACCGTTGTGGAAATGCATCAAAACGCCCGGGCTGCAATGCATTTCATGGTGAACGAAATCCGCATGGCCGGGTGCGATCCTACCGGAAACGCGGATACAGGGATTACCAGTGCAGACGACAATTCCATTACGTTTACCATGGATTTTGCGGGTGACGGCAGTTACCAGATTGATTTTGATGGTGATGGAACAGCGGATTATCAATTTTCGGGTGCTGACGAGAATGCAGGGAACACAGGAGAGAACATAACCTACTCTATCGACAACAACGGCAATATCGTCCGGACGGATAATAACGCAGGCGGCCAGCAAGTGGTTGCCAGGAATTTCGATGCCCTCCAGTTCAATTATTATGATGAGGACGGAAATGCCATTTCAACCTCTGTTGCCCCTAATAGGCTTGATGACATCCATTCCGTTCTGATTTCTCTGGTGGCCCGTTCCGGTGAAAGCGTGCCGGGGTTTATGTATCCGTACACGAACAACCAAACCTATACAACCCAAGAGAGTGAAGTCTTGGTATCGAGTCCAGGCGACAGTTTCCGTCGTGTTATGCTCGAAACACGGGTGCGTGTGCGAAATGCCGGGTAAGAGAAGAGACCTTTTTTATGAAATTTAAACCCATGGACAATCAAACAATGGCACAACCCCTGAATGAAAACGGTTTCACAATGATCGAGGTATTGGTGGCACTCGCCATTTTTGCAATCGGCATGCTGGGCATCAGCGCCATGCAGATCCAGTCCACCAGCGCCAATACTACGGCCAGGATCAGCACGGAGCAGACCGCTTTTGCCGGAGACCTGATGGAAAAACTCACAAGCGTTTCTTATGATGATTTGCCGGACGGCAGCAATGTCGACTTGACCCCCACTCAGATAAATAACATGACAGGGGTGAGCTTTGGTAGCGGTAACACAACGAATGACGGCAGATTTACTGTGGAATGCACACTGGACCAGGATGATATTATCGGCGATACCAAGACCCTTACACTGACCGTAACGGATGAAAGGCGCGGAGGCAACCGGCAGCTCACTCTTTCATATATCATTCCGCGGATGTAAACGGAGGTTATGTCAATGAAGTTTTTTCTCTCCAGGATAAACAACCAGGATGGCTCAATGATACTTGTTGCCATGATGCTTTTGCTTATCCTGACCATTATAGGGATAACGTCCACGAGCACGACAGTCGTGGAAAACCGGATCGCTGTAAACGACCAGCTGCATAAGATTGCTTTCTCCAATGCTGACAGCGGTCTTTACGCTACGCCGAAGCTTATCCGGGCGGTTTTGCGGGAGGGTGACCCGCTTTCCTCCTCGGAACTTAATGATCAAATTACCTACCTAAGCGATGGCGGCAGTGCGGACGGTAAGGACGGCAATTATTTTTATAAGCATTTAATGGGCTATGACACCTATGATGGCGGAGAGAACGATATTAAATACGAGCTTTCCGGCAATCCGGTAAAAGTTGACGTGGAAAGAATTTCCGCAGAGCATGTTGCCGGCGGGGGCGTGGAATTTGCCTCAGGTGCCGAAGGAATCGGTGCGGGAGGAGGGCTTGTGAATTACGGTCTTTTTTCTGTTGGAGGCTCTCCCAGGGAAAGCAAAGCCAAGGTATATGCCAGATACCGCTATGTGCTCGGCATAACCGGCGGACTGTAGCCGATGTTGAACATAAAATAAACAGCGAGCATAAATAAAGCAAACCAGTAAGAAGGTGAATTATGGATAACAAAATAATAAAAAAAGCCGGAACCTTGTTAGCTGCAGCGGGCGTGTTGCTGGCTTTGATAATTTTCGTATCGCCCTTGGCATCGGCACAGCCCGCCATGGAGGATTACACTGCTGTTCCCTATTTTGTCCAGCAGGCTTCAGTGAAACCAAATATATTGATTATGCTGGATAACTCCGGAAGCATGAACAGTTACGTCTATGAGGATGAAACGTATGATTCGAGCAAAGAATACTACGGGTATTTTTCCCCTGATCATAGGTACGATTATGGGAGCAATAAGAACCAAGTTTTTGAGATTGAGCCGCCGGAAACGGGTGCATGGTCAGGCAGTTTTTTGAATTTTCTGACCATGCGGCGCATTGATGTGGTACGCAAAGTTTTGACCGGCGGCAAGGTAAATGATCTGGCTGACGGTAAAGGGACGCTTATAGCGGAAGAAGAAACCGGCTATCCTGATTCTCATGTTGTTGAATATAAAGGGGATGATGCGCCGCCGCATGACGGAGAAAGCCATACATACGAGATAAGAGACGATGGTACCATTTATGTTACAGATGATCCAAACTCCCCATACACCTCCAGCAAAGGGGTAGAGGTTCAGAAAAGGTATAAGTATGAGCCGGAAGATTATTATGAAAATTCGGAAGATGTTTACTATCTTGGCGGCGTGATGCAGAAATTCGGCGATGAAGCGTATTGGGGAAACAGTTGGTTTGTTGAGGGTAGTTATGAGGGCGGAAAAATTTCAAACCCCATTGGTGAACATGCACAATTTTCCAATATGATCAACGACATACGTAATAAACCCTGCGATACCTGGACCCCGCTTGCCGAGTCATATTACGTGGCTATGCAGCATTTCCGCCAGGAAGAAGCGCCAACATCCATGGGTTATCACTCGCAAGCTGCAGCAGATAATCAAGATCCCTTTGATTATAGCCACTGGTGCGCCAAAAATTTCGTGCTGATGCTAACTGACGGCGCCTCGACACAGGATCAGGCCCTGCCGGATTATCTCGAGGATTATGCAGACAGTAGGGTTGATAATGAGTTTTTGCAGGGTGACGAAAGTTTTGAAGACTATGGGTCAGATTATCTCAAAGATGTGGCCTACTGGGCAAGGACAAACGATTTGAGGACTCTGGATAATGGCGAGGAAATCCTCCCCATTATTCCTTATATAGTATTTGCCTTTGAAGAAGACCCAAATGCCGAAAAACTTTTGAAAGAAGCCGCGCGTATGGGCGGTTTCGAGGACAGGGACGGCGACGGCAAGCCCAGTTCCCAGGAGGAATGGGATAAAAATGCTGACAAAGATCCGGACTCCTATTTTGAGGCCAAGGACGGTTACAAGCTGGAACGTGCACTTGAAAAGGCGATTCTGGGTATTTTAAACCGAGCATCGTCAGGAACTTCCGCCTCGATTCTCTCCACCAATGAGGAAGGCGAGGGATCTATGCTCCAGGCGTATTTTAACCCCTCTGTTATTACAGAGTCCGGGGAAGCTACCTGGCTGGGCTATCTCCAGTCCCTGTGGATCGATCCCTGCGGCAATATAAGAGACGACAGCGGGGCCAACACCAATCAACTGGATTTGACGGGTGGTGATGGTGCGGATAAAATCATCAGATTTGTCCATGATGCAGAAAATTCCGAAACAAAAGTGGTAAGATATACGGATCACCCCATTTATGATGTCAATAATCCGTATTCCAAAAACGCATGCAAGCTTGACCACCCGGATCTTGACCAGAACCCGGGCAAAGGAGAGGAAATTCGCCTCAGCGAAGTTCAGCCGATTTTTGCGGCGGGGAAAAAATTGCATGAAAAAGGATACGGAACAACCGACAGGACGATTTTTACCCGCATCGACGGAAGCCGGGTAGATTTTATTGAAGGCAACGATACCGAAATTACGCCTGAGCTGGGTGTAAATGACGAGTCCTGCGCAGACTGCGGCTACCTGGGTGACACGGAAAGCCAGCGGGCAGATAACCTGATTAATTTTATAAGAGGAGCCGATGTTGCCAGAGATTCCATCCGAAGCAGGCTGGTTACCACAGACAACGGCGAGGGGGTATGGAAGCTCGGTGATATCGCACATTCAACCCCGGTAACTGTGAGCGGACCCGTGGAAAATTATCACATTCTCTACAGTGACAGCTCTTACAACAAGTACATACGCGACCGCAGAGACCGGGAAACCATGGTGTATGTGGGCGCAAACGACGGGATGCTTCATGCTTTTACCCACGGGAAAAGGACGACTTCAGGTTTTGACCCGGTCTCCGGCGATGCGCTGGGAACAGAGGTCTGGGCCTATATCCCGGGTACTCTTCTGCCCCACCTGAAATGGCTGGCTGACCCGGAATACAGCCATGTCTACTATGTGGACCAGAAACCCAAGGTGTTTGACGCGAAAATCCCGGGGTATGGTGATACAGATGGCTCAGGGTGGGGCACGTTCATTTTGCAGGGTCTTCGCATGGGCGGAAAGCATATCTGGACGCAAGACAGTTCCGGCGCACAGCAGGATTATTACCCCACCTATACGCTCATTGATGTGACTGAACCACGCGATCCCGAGGTTGTATGGGAGCGCAGTTACGATGACCTCGGCATGAGCTTTTCCCGGCCAGCCATTGTTAAGAATAATGATGACTGGTATGCGGTTTTCGGGTCGGGTCCCAAAGACAGCGATCGCTACAGGAAAGCCGACCTGGAGGGATGGACGGAAAGCCAGCAGTCCCATGTATATGTGGTTGACCTGGAAACCGGCGCCCCTGTCTCCGGAGACGGAAGCAATGATTACCTTTTTACCACGGATACTCAAAAATCATTTTTCAACTCTCCTGTGAGCCTTGACAAGGATCTTAATTTCAACGTGGATGCCATTTATCTGGCTGAAACATATGATGCCACCGCTGATGCGGATTATAAAAACACTGAAACCGACTGGCAAAGCAATCTTTACAAGATCAATGTGCCGGTGACGTGGTCAAATCTCGGAGTTCCATCTGATTACAAGGGTCCATCCGACTGGCAGATGGAGCAGATATTTGAAACCGGTAAACCCTTGACTTCACCAGTTTCGCTAAGTCAGGATACACGCGACAACATATGGATTTATTTTGGTACGGGACGTTTTATCGGAGCTGTAGACGGAGGAGATACAGGGCCGATATTCAATGATCGGCAAGATGAGGAACAACAGTACCTCTACGGCATCAAGGACCCCTATTACGACAGAACCCGGGACAGTGATACCTATTTTCATACTTTCCAATCAGTGAGTTCCACCAGCTATGACCTGTTTGACTCCAACAGCGTGGATGTGGCGGTGTTTGAGCCATCAGCGGGAGTCACAACCACAAGGGTTTTTGACGCAGGCACAAACATTCTTTGGGATGATGGGGCTCCGACTTACGGTACTGAGGGAAGATGGGACACCTTGGTGGATTATGTACAGGAGGAAAAAGACGGCTGGGTCGTGGATCTTGAGGGACCGTCCTCGCCATCTGAACGGGTGACCGGGAAACCGGCTGTTATCGGGGGAATTGTTTTGGCTTCCGGTTATACCCCGGACTGGGATCCATGCATGTTCGGAGGCACATCGAATCTTTATGGGCTTTACTACGAAACCGGCACAGCCTATGCTGAACATGTGTTATTGGGTTATACCGGCGGAACCGTAAACTATGACGGCGATGATTATACAAAGGTGACAACAAAGGCCGGAAGCTTTGTCGGCGCACCGCCTCCATCGATCGGTCTGCATGCAGGCAGGGGGGAAGGCGCTAGTGCATACCTCCAGCAAAGCACAGGCGAGATTTTAAAAATGAACCTGGATCCGGCCTTGGATATTCGGTCCGGTTTGCGGGGTTGGCGTACAAAGTAACGGGTTAGCTCATAATGATGGGAGAGGTATTGCATATGAAATTATCAAAAGCTTGCACCGTGGAAAAATATATCCTTACCGTGCTGGTAGCGCTGGCAATTACTGTTGTCTCCGCCCCTGGGTTTTCTCAGGAAATGGCTGAGGGAAAAGGTTCGCCAACCTATACAATAAATACAGGCATTGAAATAAAGCGACCGGATTATATCGTGACCAAAGATGCCCGAAAATTTATGATCGCCCAAGATACCATTGTCCAAGGTACCGACGGCGACCGTATCAGTCTTCGGAGCCTGGTATTTCCATGCAAAGCGGAAATCGTTTATTATGGGCCACAGAAGGGATCTTTTTGGGTCAAGGAAATAAATGTCATTGAAGAATCTGATTTCGGCAGCAGTGCATGGTCTGAAAAACCTCCCAGGTAAATGATTCTATAGGCAAGCAGTTTATGGAAAGGAGTGCCACAATGCGTTTAATATCTGTGTTTGTCTTAATACTGGGATTGGTTTTTGCAGCCCAGGGTCATGCTGAATTATATCAGTACACGGATTCAGACGGCGTTACTCATTTTACCGACGATTCAAGCGAGGTACCGGAAAAGTATCGCCAGGATATGGAGTCCCGGCCGGAAATCGAGAGCATGCCGGTTCAAGGCCAAGATGGGAAGGACTCGGATTTTGACAAGAAAAAGGCGCCCGATGAATCTGGTGCTGAAAAGGTTTCGGGCGATGAGAAAAAGGCCGCAGATCTTACAGAAAAGGCGGAATCCCTTTCTGCCAAGCACAAGGAACTCACAAAGGAATATGAACAGATCAAGGAAAAACGGGAAAAAATGGTGAATAATCCGCCGGAAGAGTCGGCTTCCGATGAGCAGAAATATGAATATTCCCAGAAAGTGCGCGAGCTGAATAAGCGCATAGAGTCCTATAAAGAAAAGGCCGAAGCCTATGAAAAGAAGGTAGAATCCTTTAATGCCGAAGCTAGCGAACAGGCGGCAGAATAAGTCCCACCTTGATCAGTTCTCCTCCAAGGAGGCAAGGAGGCTATCTACTGACTCGCGCACGGACTCCTCCATGGTTTGGATTTTTTCAGGTTCCAGATTGATAAATGCCTCTGCATCGGGTTCCATGGCAAAGTTTTGTTCAAGGGTTTTCTGGTTGGCCATGGCATCTGCTGCATGCAGGATATAGGAGAGGGTGTCGCCTCCGGAAGACGAGGGCTGATGATGGAATTCAATGGCATGGGTCTGGCTTGCAGGCAGTTTCCATTTTTTCAGGTATTCTGATGCCAGCTGTGCATGGCTGAATTTGAATATCATGCTTTCTGCCCGGGAGATGGTTTTGCCGTTTTCCAGGAGCTTTTCAAAACGACTTTTTTCCTTTGTTATGTAGTCATCGAGAATTAACATACCTGCATCGTGGAGCAGACCGGCCATGAATGCATCATCTGCCAAGTCCGGGAATTGGTCTTCTGCAATTGCCTTTGCGCCGAGGGCAGTGAAAAGTGAATGCCGCCAGACATCCCGGGCCGGGATATCGTAGCCGTCCAAGCGCTTTCCCATCATTTTCGAGGAGCTCACCACGGTGATCATTTCAAACAGGGTTTTTGTTCCGAGCAGGGCCGAAGCCTGCTGCACAGAATTTACTGGCACCCTCAGGCCGTAATAGGCGGAGTTGGCAAGCTTTAACACCCGGGTGGCCATGGCTTGGTCGGTTTCCAGCACCCGAGCGATCTCCCTGAAACCGGCGTTCTCGTCTGACAAAACCGCTGTGGCCCGGACGATGATCTGCGGCATTGGCGGCAGGGCCCTGGCGGTTTTGATGATTTTTCCCATCAATTCTTGTCCTGCATCCGGCATAGTTATTTGTAACCCCCTTCTGAATGAACGTCTGTATGTGTGGCGGATCTGCCTTCACTTGTCATATCGACGGGGGAGCGGAAATCTTTAACCGGAGATCGGGGAAAAGTTTCAGGGCAGGCGAAAGACGGCACGATGATGTGCGCCCCCGCCTGCACTGAAAGAATTTTGGCGGAATGTCAGTTCTTCAACGCATTGCCTGGATGGGCATCCCGGCGTTGAGGGCTTGTTTTGAATGGGTTATCAGCGCGGTTGCGGTCTGATCCTCCGTGTGCAGGACTACCAGTGAGCCCACTTCCTCGCGTTTGATTTCTTCCGAAGAGCTGGCAGATTCTTTCATGATCCGGCACAGAACCTTGTACTGCTGGCCGACTTCAATGCCGTGATCGCTGCCTTTGTCAATAAAGGCAATGAATTGATCGCCAAAAACCTCCCAGTCGTCTTCCGACTTGATAATCTTTCCCTCTAAACCCGAAATTCCGGGTTTGAGGGCCATTTTTTGCGGTCGGGGCATAAACGGCATGATCTTGTCGTCTTCCTGGATATCGCGAAACGCGACAACAACGCGGCCAACCCC